>JAHFAI010000047.1 GCA_023250635.1 Deltaproteobacteria bacterium
GAGCACTACGCGGGTAACTCGTGACAGATCCATCGCTTCGCTCTGGACACGATTTTGCTGAAAAAGGGCGCCGGGAGGCGGCCCTTTTTCAGCAAAATCTAACTAGTCGCTGGCGCGAAACTGCAAGCCGCCTCGGCGCAGCGGTTTAGCAGCCAGCGGCTAACTAATGTTCATCTTAGATCACTCATTTTAGACTACTCTTTCAGCACTATTTTTAGCCATAGAGGAGCCCTTTATGCACAGACAGCTTGCCTTGCTTGTGGCAATTTTCCTCCTGGGGCAGGCCGCCATAGCTGCAGCAGGGAAGAGGATAAAAAAAGATATCGCCACCATTATAAGTTACAAGATGCTAAGTGAGAACGACATCAACGGCAAAATTCTCCATGCCTCTGTTCTTGAAGCTAAACAAGAACAACTGTATCACGATGCTCCCAGGGAATTTATGCGCCTTAATACAGCGGTGGAATGTGCCGTAACCCTGATCGAAGAACAACGTTCTTTGGCGGCGCTGGAAACAGGAGCGTTCTTACTCTACAAGATGCTAGAAGCAGCAAAAAATAAGAATTTTGCTGCACTGGAAAACTACCAACGTAGTTGTACCCAGGCAGCGGCTGAAGCCAGCACTCTTGCTCGGGAAAATTACCGTAAACCCTCGGACTCATTTGTGGAGAGCCTCTATCGACAGCTCTCTCTTAGTAACTTCTCCGCGCTTTTCTTAAACGAATTTTCACGACGTCTCTCAAGGGGAGCTGTCTGTGTGCAGCGTCAGAGAAAATTAAAGCTCAGTGCCTTTTTTGGTTTTCAAGTGGGGTATGCACAGCAAACCTGTGAATCAGGATTTGGCCGACGTTACAAGATGTTTGGGCCTCTGTTAGGGGCCATCTACGCGGGGATTGGCTGCGGTTATTTTTATAAAAAGGAGATAAAATCTTTTGCTGACGATAACCACCGCACTCTGATAATTGAGCTAGATAATGGAGATCTCGCCTTAGGTAAAGGGCTGAGTTTTGAAGATTTTAGCCTCAATCCGTGGATGAAAACCCAGGGCTTAGGTGCTCATATAAGCGCTGTAGAGATCAGCAAGGTTTTTGCCAAAACCACAATGCTGCCTCCCAACTTTCTCCCACTTTATGAACAGCTGGGTGTGGTCTTACCCTAGGAACCCTCCAGGGAAAAACCACGGGGATTACTTCTAAAAATTCCCCAAGCACCGGCAACCAGCAGGGTGCAAATAAGCGCTGTAGCCAAGGAGGTAAAAGAAAGGATGAAGCCTGCCATCAACGGCGCGAGAATTTTGGCTAAGGCCTGCACCGATTGATACGCCGAAGTCTTGTATTCCGTGGGCATCTCCCCCTTACTGATAAGCAAGGCCAAAATAGAAGGAACAAGCATGGCATAGGAACAGGCCAGACAACAAACCGCGATAATTACTCCCAGGACAGAATCAATCAGCATAAATCCCAGAAACGATCCCCCCATCAGCGCTAAGCCCAGAGGAAAAATCAGCCGGTGAGAGAAAATTCCAAGGTTGCTGCTAAAACGCAGGCCCTGCCACAAGGTGCAGCAAAGGCCGAGGTAGGAAATACCATAGCATGACCATACCTTGTTGCAGTGAAGTGTCTCCAGCAAATACACTTGGAAAAACTTGATAAAACTGTACCAGCTCATGCAAATACAGAACTGAAACAACAGGATTTGTTTAAGCTCCGGCGAAAAAGCAAAAAACACCGGCGAGCTAAACAAGCGCTTTTCTGGCGGCAAAGAACTATTCGTGGCTGCCTGCTCTTCGGGTTGAGGATCGGGAATAAGGTTGATCAGCAAGAGATTAAAGGCTGAAACGGCAGAGCAGAGCAGGTAGAGACCAAGGCAGACCTCGTGGCTCGACAGCTGGTGAAGAGACCAGCCGGTGATTTGCGGACCAACGACGAAGGAGGCACCGATAATGGCCCCAAGCAAGCTGTAATGCCGCGACCACTCGGAACGGGGGCTGCTTTGGGAAATCATCGCCTGCATCGTGGGCAGATTTGCCCCCATCAGACCAGCAAGGGCCGAACCAGCAAAAAGCAGAGAGATTCCTCCCAGTTTTACCCCCAGCGCTCCCACCCCATAGCCGAGGCAGTTGCCCAGATAAGACCAGCGCAGGACATTTTTATGGCTTATGCGGACGCTTGCCTTAGCCCACAGGGGCAGGGCGAGAATCTGCATCAGGGAATACACCGAGAGGAATAGCCCAAAAATAAAGTGTTTCATCTGATTGTCAGCCGCGAGCAAACTGCTGGAGCTATCCAGAAACAGGAGCGCCAGGGCCGGAGTTAACATGGCGTAGGTCATCATATCGTGGAAGCAAAGGAAGAGTATGCGGGTGAGGGTCTTGTGCTGGTGTTGGGACAAGGGAGCAGTCCTTGCTAGGGGGAACCCTCGAATGGAGAATAGACAGCTAGGAAAAACTCCTATAATAATGGCGCTCACTATGGCAAAATAAGGGCTAAGTTGTCAATTATTTTCATTTTTGGCAGGAGATGCTTTCCTTAGTTGCTATATATTGGTGGATGTTTTAAGTTTTTCCTCTTAAAAACTATGCAGCTGCCTTGAATCCATCTCAGACAACCTCGAGATAAGTAGAATAGAATGAGCACATCATCATCTTCGGAACCCAAAGATTCTGCCAAGAAAACTCCTTATCTTGCCGTTGAGCGAATCAAGGATATGCCGCTTCTAATCTTGCAGAATATTGTTCTTTTTCCTGAGAACACCGTTCCCCTAGCCTCTCTCCAAGGGCTCAAGCCTTACAACTTACAAGCGCTGCAAAAGGGTAATTTAAAGGTGGGAGTGGTTACCCGCTTAAATCGCAAAGACGACAAAAAAATCGTTATTTCTGGTTACGGCAGTGAAGCGATTATTACCGGTTTGCTCAAGTTACCTAATGGCGAATTGGGAGCACTACTTAAAGGCACCAGAAAATTCGTTATTCATTCGGTTAAAAAAGAAAAAGAAGGCTTTTGGGGAAATGTGACCGTCACTCAAGACCCAACTTGTGAGCGCAATGAAGGTTTTTTGGCGCTTATTAAAGCCATCAAAAACCTGGTCCTCAAGTTGCTTAAGCTCAATCCCGCCCTAAGCCAGGAAGCCGTCGCGCTTTTGTATGCAACCGAAGATCCAGCCATGCTTGGCGATGTTATCGTCCCTCACCTCTCCCTGACGGTACAAGAGAAACTCTATTTCCTCAGCTGCTTTGATGTGAACGCTCGGATGAGGCAGTTACTCAAGTACTTGACCAAAGAGATTGATCTTCTCGAGATTTCTACCAAGATCCAGGAAGAAGTTAAGGGTGATATTCACGATAATTTTAAAAGAAATTTTCTCCGTGAACAGATGCAAATTATTAAGAAGGAACTCAGCGAGCTCGGCGATGAAGTCGACGAAGTGAGTCGCCTCAACGAAGAACTCAAAAAGCTCTCTCTTGCTCCCGAAGTGCGCGAAGCGGTGGATCGCGAATTTGATCGTCTCGGCATGATGCATAGTGGTTCACCGGAATATATGGTGGCTTGGACGTATTTGACCTGGATCAAAGATTTGCCCTGGGTTCTCTCGGAAGAAAGCCAACAGCTCGAGGTGGAAATAAGCAAAGCACGGAGCATGCTTGAGGACAATCACTTTGGTCTTGCCAAAGTCAAGGAACGCATCCTCGAATATATTGCGGTTATTCAACACAAAAAAAGCATCTCCGGACAGGTGCTGTTATTAGTCGGTCCTCCCGGAGTGGGCAAGAGCTCCCTGGTCAAGAGCATCGCTAAAGCCCTTGGTCGTCCTTTCGTTAAAGTTTCCCTCGGTGGGGTAAAAGACGAGGCAGAAATTCGCGGTCATCGCCGCACTTATATTGGTTCTCTGCCCGGTAAAATTATTCAAGGAATGAAAGAAGCAAAAGCCTTAAATCCCGTGATCCTCCTCGATGAAATCGACAAAGCTGGCATCGCCAATCTTATGGGTGATGTTTCTTCGGCCTTGCTTGAGGTCTTAGATCCCGAGCAAAACGCCCGCTTTGTTGACCACTATCTTGGTGTTCCCTACGATCTCTCCCAGGTGATCTTTGTGGCGACTGCTAATACGACCCGCAGTATTTCCGCACCGCTCCTTGATCGAATGGAAGTACTCGATCTTTCGGGTTATACCGAAAACGAAAAAACTAACATTGCCCGCAATCATTTGATTCCGCGAATGCGCAACCAGTTGGGTTTGGAAACTGAGCAGGTGCAGTTTAGCAATGAATTACTCCAGCTGATTATTCGTCATTACACTCGCGAAGCGGGAGTACGCCAACTCGATCGTCAAATCTTTAGCATTGGTCGTAAACATGTGCGGCAGCTGGTTGAGCGTAAAACCGATTTTTCGGCTGAGGTTCCTCCCGCCCAGCTTTTGAGTCTCTTAGGCATTCCCCGTTATTTCGAGGAGCCGCGGGATAAGAAACTTCCTGCCGGAGTTGCCATCGGTCTCGCCTACACCTCGGTCGGTGGGGACATCCTCTATATCGAGTCGCGCAAGAGCCCTAGCCAAGAAGGTCGCGGTAAGTTGATGCTTACCGGCAGTCTCGGCAAGGTAATGCAAGAGAGCGCCCAGGCGGTATATTCCTACTTGCTTTCGAATGCCGAGACATTTTTTCTCGACCCAAAAGAGCTCGAGAGCAGCACCATTCATATTCATTTGCCCGATGGAGCCACCCCTAAAGACGGCCCCAGTGCCGGACTAGCCCTGCTCTGTACCTTGGCTAGTTTATTCTCGGGCAAGTCACTGCCCAGTTCTTTGGCAATGACCGGAGAGATTACCCTCCGTGGTCAAGTTCTTGCGGTGGGTGGTATAAAAGAAAAGCTCTTAGCAGCCCATCGCTATCAAAAAACTAAGATTATAATCCCGGCCGCAAATTGGATGGATCTCGATGATCTGCCCGCCGAGGTCCTCGATGAGTTGGAGCTTTATCCGGTGAGTTTGATGAGCGATGTGCTTACCATTGTCGGTCTGATGCCTGCTGCAGCTGATCAGCAAGCGATTATGCCGATGAAGTTTGTACGCGGTTCAGCTGCTTCCTTTAGCGGCTTTGGTATGATGCCCCAGCCTCTGCAATTACCGGCAGCATCGATTCCAACCCTGCCATCCTAAGACTACGACTTATGTACAGGTACCTCGATTACAACGCTAGCTATCCCTCTCCTCCTGCCCATATTCAAGCAGTCGCGGCAGTGCTCTGCAAAGATCCTGGAGGAAATCCCTCGAGCATTCATCACTACGGGCGCAGTGCCAAGTTGCTGATGGAAGAAGCGCGAGCCAATCTGGCAAAACTCTTAGGCAGCGAAAAATCGGCGATTATCTTCACCTCCGGAGCCAGCGAAGCCAATAATCTCGTGGTTGCGGGAGTGGTGGCAAAAAGTACCCTGGCTCTGCCAGAAGTGGTGTACAGCGCCGGCGAACATCCCTCCCTTATCGAGCCTATTCTTCGTTTGCTCAGCGAGGGCCGCTGCACTGCTCGGGAAATTCCCTTAACCGCAAGTGGTGAAGTCGACGAGGCAGCGCTTTTGGCAGCGATTTCTCCCCAGACGGTGTTAGCAGCAATCTGCCATGTCCAAGGAGAAGTGGGTTGTTGCAACAGCGTTAATACCTTGGCGCGACGTATCAAAAAAATTAATCCTCACACCCATGTGCATGTGGATGGGGTGCAGGGCTTTGCCAAATTACCCTGCTCGTGGGTGGGAACCTCTGCCCTCGATAGTTACGCTTTGAGCGGCCATAAAATCGGTGCTTTCAAGGGTATCGGGGCTCTGTGGTTACGCCCCCGCACCCCCATGCCTGGCTTTATTGTGGGTGGTGGGCAAGAGCATCGTCTGCGTTCGGGGACGGAGAATATTCCGGGGATAGTTTCCCTCGGGCTACGCGCAGCTTATATTCTTGCTAAGCCCCAGTGGCTAGATCAGGCTCGGCAGCTAACCCAGCAGCTGCGAGCTGAACTCGGAGCAATTCCCGGAGTAGTGCTCCACGGAGAAGCTCGAGAGTATATGACGACGGTGAATTTTCATGTGAGCGGCAAACGCCTCGAGGGGCTCTTGCTGCGTTTTGATATGGCGGGAGTGTGCATTTCAAGTGGCACCGCCTGTGCTTCGGGGGATCGCAAGCCGAGTCGGGTGCTACTCGCTATGGGCCTTGCTAGCGAAGCTGCGGAGAATTCCCTGCGCGTAAGCCTGGGGGAAGAAAGCACTGCTGAGGACTGCGCTGCCGTGCTGGCGATAATTCGAAAATTATGAGAAAAACTTCTGCTTGGGAGGTCCTTCGCTCCGCTCAGGATGACGGGGCTCCGTAGGCCCGTCATCCTGAGCGGAGCGAAGGACCTCCCAAGCCTCTAGTGAGCACCGAGCATGCTGCCCTGTTTACTTATCAGTACCTGCTTGGCAGCGAGGAGATCAGCGAGTTTATTGCTGGCAGTAGTTAAGGCAGCGGTGAATGTTTGGCTTCCCGCATCAGTAGAGGTAAGATTAAAGGGGCTGTTCGTCTGCTGGTTACTCAGAATTGCCGTAACACTCATCACGGCCGCGGCAGCCAAGGAAGCAACCCCAGCAACAGCCAGGCCACGGCCTACGCTCTTAGAAGGCAAGCTCCCTGCTTTGCTCTCGAATGCCAAGGTATGCTGAGCAACATTTGTCATATGTGCGAACTCAACCTCGATGCCTTGTCGGGGAGTAATTGTAGATTTATTTTTTGTTTCGTAACTGCCGGCTGGTATGATGAGATCATGTATCGCTTCCACCTGCGTAGCCCCAGCAGCGGGCGCAGAAAGAGTTTTTAGTGCCGTTGGATCAAAAAAATTTTCCGCGCTCTTTATGCTATCAAATGCGGCAATCAACTGCGGCCCCCCTGCTGCGCCCCTAACCTCAACTCTACCGCCTGCTGTCAGAGTAAGCGAATACGTTGTACCAGGAGTAGCTCCTGCTTTACCCGCAAGCACCTTGCTCTCGCTCGTGGTATGAATAAACTCAGTTGTGCTACCAGAGGTGAGTGTTATAGACCGGCCGTCTTTCAACGTAAGTATGCCTTTGTTAACATCAAGTTTCGCATCGATAACTTGTGGTTGAGTTGCTCCCGCGGCTACGCTCCAAACATCGGGCACTGGCCCTTCTGCCGCTTTGATTTTCTGATGAGCAGCATACAATAAGCCAACGCCGCCAACGGCAAAGACGCTGATCAATCCATAACGAATCGTGTTTTGCATGGTCTTGCGGCTCAAATGGGGGCCGGCCACACTCACTCCCGGAGCTACATCCCGTTCTCCGGGAGCTGCTGGGGGATCGACGGTGCTTGCCGCACTGTCGATAAGTACGACGACTTGATCGCGAATGGCTTGTTGACGAGCGAGATCACGGGCTTCTTGGGCTGCGGGAGCTCCCGTCAAATGGAGGCTTGCCCCAGCCTTGGAGGCGGCCACATAAGCAGCATCGCAGGCGGTTAAAGCATCGCGTGCGGTTTTGATTGCCGCAAGAGCGAAATCTTTACGAGCTTTATCGTTTAAGACATCGAAGTGCGCAGGGAGACCACTAAGCCCGGGATCAACCGCAGGAACTAGGGGCTTTACCGAGCGAAGGGCCACCGCTTGCGCAAGAGAGGCCGCGCTATAGGCCGTATCAGCAGCAGTGGCTAAAGTATTTAAAGAAAGCTGCGGCTCGCTGACCGTAGGATGCTGCAGGGCATAGATGGCAGCCTGAGCATCTGCTGCTTGCTGGAGTACAGCCGTATTAGCAGCATTGACCGTGTCGAGCTTTGACTGCAGATCAGTAATTTTCCTCGTGTCCTCAGGGTTAGAAAGAGGGTTGCTGATGAGATCGTTTATTCGCTTGGTCAGATCAGCGACTTTCCCCTGGTCGTTGCTCGCTTTTGCCGCTTCTAGTTGCGCCTGCAGTTTGGCTAAATCATCGGGTGATCCTGTAGAGCCAGAGAGATCCGCTATTTTCTGGGTAAGCGTGTCAATCTGCGCCTGGTTATCACTGGCTAATCTATTTGCTGCGTCCAGTTGGGCTTGTAAGGCAGCATTCACCTCGATGCCCGGATCTGGCACGGGTACTCCACAGGTAGTATCTCCGGCGCTGGTTAAACCAAGACTTGCTACTCCCGAGGGAGCACTTGCCATGCTCTGCATTTGCTCAAAAAGTCCATCGCGAACGTGAGAGGCAAAGAGGTACGGGTTGTTCTTCAGATTCGTTGCCAGCGTCTGAAAGCTTTGTTGCTCGGCCGTGAGATGGCTATTGTTTTCCAAGCTCCGTAGGTAGGCCTGGCCCGCATTAGCAAGATCATTGCTAAAAAGGTCTTGGATCTGCTGATTGAGCTGAGCTAGTTGCTTATCGAGGGTAACCAGGTTCTGATTCGTGCTCTTGGTAAGGGCGATGATATTTTGCTTAGGCGGGCTACAGTTTTCCCCCCCCTGGGCGCGTCCAGGGTTGACGCAAGCTCGGACCGTAACCACCACCGTGTCGGTTTTGCTCAAAAGACCATTTAAATCCGGAACTGCTGCTGAGGAATAGGCCGTGCCGCTCACACAGTTGCCCAGGGCTTGTTTGCTGGTCGTATTGAAGGGACAAACCCTATAGCTTATATAGTCGCTAATCATTTGTTCATTGCCATGACAGGAGATGCCGCCACTTTGGCAGACATATCCCGAAGCAATACTCAGCTGATTGCTGTAGCCAATGGAATCATTACCGGCGGTGATAAGGCCGAGATTAGGAAAGGCGGCTTCGAGGGAGCTGCCTGCTACGGCAGGAAATGCGGTGAGGGCTAAATTTGCTACATTTTGGCAGGAGCTATCGTTCCCGGGATTCGTGGGGGTCTGAGGAGTGTTGGAGATAGGCTCGCTGGGTTCATTTCTCCTTTTGGTTTTACAGCTCATGCTCAAGAATAAAAGGGCGCTGAGCAAACTCAACACAGCTATCTTGAAATGCATTGATCGTACCCCTACTTAAAAATACGGGAAAAACCGAGTCTCTGATGTGTATTACTAAGAGTATATATGAGGATTATATATTTTACAGTGCCTGACAAGCCCAGGAAATTTCCCTGACTTTGGTAATTTCTTGGATTAATGTTTGAAAATAGCGATGTTATATCAAATAAGTGTTTTTCAAGTTAGCATTTGAACGGAGGGGTGGCAGCTATGGACGGCGAGGCGATGAAGATCTTGATTCCGGTGCTTAATTCCTTGCGCCACTATCACCGTCATCAGGTGATTGGCATGGAGCATATTCCCCGCGAGGGTTCGGCCCTGGTGGTGGTCAATCACAGTCTGGCAACTTACGATATTGCCCTGCTCAATGCGGCGATTTTTGCGGAACGGGGCCGCTTTATGCGCTCCTTAGCAGACCATTTGTTTTATCGAGTTCCCTACCTCGCCCAGCTGGTGGAAGCGATCGGGGCCAAAGAGGGCAATCGCCATAATGCCCGTCAATTGCTCGAGGAGGGGGAGATGGTCTGTGTTGCCCCCGGGGGGATGCGCGAGGCGCTGAGGCCTTCGAGTCAACGTTACCAGCTGCGTTGGGAGCACCGGCGGGGCTTTGCCCAGATAGCCATCGAGAGCCAATCCCCGGTGATTATCGGAATGTGTCCCCGGGCTGATGACCTCTATCAGGTTTATGCGAGCCCCCTGACCAGCTGGGCATATAATAAATTCAAAATACCCCTGTTTTTAGCCCGGGGGCTGGGCTTTACCCCAATTCCTCGGCCGGTCAAGCTCATCCATCATCTAAGTGAGCCCCTCTATCCACCCAAGCCCCGGGCCGAACCCGCAGCCTTTAAAAAGCAGGTGGAAGTCTTCCACCGGCAAATCATCAAACGGGCCGAAGCCCTAATAGGGGAGAGCATTGCCTATCGAGAGTAGTGCTTGACAAGGCTGGCTATTTTGCTAAAAATGTCCTCCTTCAAACCAACTTCCGCCTCTAGGAGCGGCAAGTAAGGAGCAGTGTTCATGTTTGCAGTGATTCAAGCAGGTGGCCATCAGTACCGAGTTCAAGCGGGCCAAACCCTGACTATCGATCGTGTTTTAGGCGCAGTGGGTGATACCCTTACCTTTGATAAAGTCTTTATGTTGACCCATGAAGGCGCTCATACCATCGGCGCTCCAATGATTGCAGGTGCTTCTGTGGAAGCGGTGATCAAGTCCCAAGAGCGTCTCGATAAGGTCCTGGTCTTTAAGTACCGCCGTCGTAAGAACTCTAAAAAGATGCGCGGTCATAAACAGCCCGTAACTCTCGTGGAAATCAAAAAAATCAACGCATAAGCGTCGAGCTATTATCTAAGAAGGTCCGACAATGGCACACAAAAAAGCTGGTGGTAGTACAAAAAACGGCCGTGATTCTAATTCCCAGCGTCGTGGTATCAAGGTTTATGGTGGTACCTCTATCAATCCAGGTGGCATTATTGTTCGCCAAGTAGGCAGTTCTTTTCATGCTGGCGTCAACGTAGGCACCGGTAAAGATTTCACCCTTTTTGCCAAAGCCTCGGGAACCGTGGTATTTGAGCGTTGGGGAAAAAACAAGCAGCGAGTGAGCGTAGCTCCCCACAGCTAAGGTTTTTCCCCCGCAAGTTGTCCCCCCATGAAATTTATTGATCATACCTCTATAAAAGTATTTGCCGGCAACGGTGGCGACGGCATGGTTAGTTTCAATGCCGCTCGTAATCTGCCCAAGCTTGGCCCCGATGGCGGCAACGGTGGCAATGGCGGCGATGTCTTGATGGTCGCTGACCGCGGCCTTAATACCCTCAGTGTTTTTCGGCATCAGCAGGTCTTTAATGCTGAACACGGAAACAAGGGCGGATCAAACAATAAGACCGGCCGTTGTGGTGTCGACCTCCTGATTAAAGTTCCCTGTGGCACCCAGATTTATATGGATAGCGACCAAGGCTCCCAGCTTATTGCCGAGCTCCTTGAGCCAGGTGAGCCAACGCTGATCGCCAAGGGTGGTAAGCGTGGTTACGGTAATTTGCAGTATGCCTCGTCCACCAATCGTGCCCCCCGACAGATGACCCATGGGCAAAAAGGCGAGCACAAACATCTGCGTTTGGAGCTTAAGCTCTTGGCTGATGTAGGTCTTGCGGGTTTTCCCAATGCCGGTAAGTCCACCCTGCTGAGCAAGGTCAGTGCAGCAAAACCAAAAATCGCCGATTATCCCTTTACCACCCTCACCCCCAATCTTGGGGTGGTCGACCTCGGTAACTACGGCTTATTTGATGCCTCTTATGTTATGGCCGATATTCCCGGATTGATCGCTGGTGCCAGTCTTGGTAAGGGCCTGGGACTACAGTTTTTGCGGCATCTTGAACGCACCAAGCTCATCGCTTATATTCTCGATGCCTACCCAGTGGAAGAAGGGCAGACTCCCCTCACGGTTTTTAAGCAGTTGCAGCAAGAGCTCGGGCATTATTCGCCTGCATTTGCGGCAAAGAAAATGCTGATCGTGGTCAATAAGATCGATCTATATGGCAAGGATGATGAGGGTTCTTTAGGGGCAATCGTCGAAGAACTACAGCAGGAAACCGGCGCTGAGATCCTGTTGATTTCAGCCCTGGCCGGGCTTGGGCTTAAAGAGCTGAAGCTTAAGATTTATGAATTATTAAAGTAAAAGCAGAAGGTTGCCAGTGTCCCCCTTCTTGATTATCTTCGGTGGCAGTTTTGATCCCCCTCATCGAGGCCATCTCCGCTGCTTGGAACTGGCCCTCGGGCGCTTTCCTCAGGCACGAATTTTCGTGATGCCAGCACTTGTTCCGGGGGCGGTAGCAGGTTTAGAGAAGCAACCTGGGGCGAGCTTTGCTGATCGTCTGCGGATGTGCGAACTAATGCGGGCAGAACTCCCTGCCAAGCTGATGCCCCAGGTCTTGGTAAGCGATCTCGAAGAAAGCCTGCCGGTCCCGAACCGGACTCTGGCAACCCTCGAAGCCCTTGCTCGGCTCTACCCGGCAACAGAGCTGGCTCTACTCCTCGGGGAGGATCAGAGAGCGAATTTTCACCTCTGGCATAAGCCGAAGGAAATTCTTGCTCGTTGTTCCCTCTTGCTCGTGGGAAGACCTCCCCTAGGGGAATCCCGGCACCGAGCAGAGGATGACGATGGGGCTACCTTGTACTTTTTGGGTGAGAGCGAAGCCCCGGTGGCGAGCAAAAATATCAGGCATCCCCACAACGCGGAGGCTGCCAAAGATCTGCTGCCCTGGCAAATCCCAGCCGTGCAGCAGTATATAAAGACCAAGGGACTTTACCTAAGGAAGAAACATCAGTGAGTGTAGAAATCGCCAAAATTGCCGTCCAAGTCTCTCAAGAAAAAAAAGCCGAAAATATTCACCTCTTCGATCTACGGGGAAAATCCGATATTTGTAGCTATCAGCTGGTGTGCTCTGGCGAAAGTGATCGACAGACCCGCGCCATTGCCGAAGGTATTGCCGAGCTCTGTAAACAGCGTCTGGGCTTTACTCCTAGCTATATTGAAGGCCTGGCCGAAGGCAGCTGGATCCTCCTCGATTACGGTGCGGTCATCGTCCATGTTTTTGTGGATGCAAGCCGCAGCCAATTTAATTTGGAAAAGCTCTTTATCGAGCGTAACGCCCTGGAAGTGTCGCTAGCAAGCCTCTAGATTTTTTTGCGATACTTCCTCTCGACCTTATGGAGATGCTAAGACTATGGGACGAAGTTGCGCGATTTGTTGTTCGTCCCTAGGGACTGTATCCACCGCCTATCTTTGTGCTCCCTGTTACCAGCAATTACCCCGCAGTTCCCTTGCTCTACCCAGCGGGGGAAGTCTCTATCGCTATGAGGGGGAGATGCGCCGCTTGATTTTGCGCGCCAAGGTGGAGGGGGATAGCACTGCTTTAGTGGTTTTACGCCGTTTGTTTCTTACTTCCCCCGCATTAGCAGTCGCCTGCGCTGCCGTGGAGCAGATTATTCCCGTCCCCTCCAGCCTATGGGGAAGATTACGCGGGCGTATCGACATCCCCTGGTTTTTAGCCAGCGACGCGGCAGAACGCTTCAAACTATCCCTTATTGCAGCCCCAAAGCAGCTTTATTGGCGGCTCAATAAACGCGCCTACAAGGAACAACGGCAACGGGGCTACACCTTGCAATTTCCTCAAGGGGAGGCTAGTATCCCAACCCTGCTGATCGATGATATCGTAACCACGGGTTATACGTTGACCTATCTTTCATCGCGCTTAATCAGCGCTCGATGCTCATTTTTCACCCTAGCAGAAGCATTTTCTGAGCCGCTCAGAAAGCAATGGGAGCCTTAGGATGGAATTACCTCTCCACCAAGAAATAGCCGCCATGACCCCGATGATGCGGCAGTATTACGAATTAAAGCAGCAGTGTGGTGAAGCCATACTGTTTTTTCGCATGGGGGATTTCTACGAAATTTTTGGCAGTGATGCCCTCGAAGTTTCGCCAAAGCTAGAAATCACCCTGACCAGTCGTGAACGGGGTGATCAGCAGAAAATTTCTTTCTGTGGTGTTCCCCACCATAGCGCCCAGGGCTATTGGCTCAAGCTCCTTAAACTCGGCTACAAGGTAGCCATCGCTGATCAAGTAGAGGATCCCGCTCAGGCCAAGGGCTTGGTAAAACGCGAAATCACCAGGACCCTTAGTCCCGGTTGCATCGACGAACTGGAAGGCCTCGAGGGCGATAGTCCGAATTACTTACTTGCTGCTTACGAAAATCCTCTGGCTAAGCAATGGGCCATCGTTCTTGCCGATCTCTCCACCGGCGAGCTCCGTCTTGGTCAGGTCAATACCCTTGCCGAAGTAGTAGCGACCATAGAGAACTTCAGCCCTCGCGAAGTCTTGCTACGCCGGTTCTGCGTGGACGAGCTCAAGGCCAAATTAAGCGCTTTTTTAAGCCGCACTACCCTGAGTTTTTCCTATTTGCCCGAGGGTATCTTGCGCGATAGCGAGGAACAGCTCCAGGTTCTAGCTGAGATCTTTGGTCCAGCTCTTGGTAATCAGCCGCTGATACAAACAATCGACGGGGCTAGCGCCCTGCTTGCTGGCTTGATGAGCCATTACCGCCTACTCAAGGCCAGCCTTAAGCAGTTTTTAAAAATTCTACCGCTTTACGATCCTGAAACCATCAGTCTTGGCGAGACGGTAGTACGGGATTTAGAGCTTTTTGAAACAGCCCGCAGTCGTACCAATGAGGGCAGCCTCTTCAAGATAATAAATCACTGTCAGTCACCCATGGGAGCCCGGGCACTGCGTCAATCTCTTGCTTACCCTCTTGGGCGCAAAGATTTAATCAGTGATCGCCACGAGGTGGTAGCGCGACTCCTTGCGCTTCCTGCCCACGATTTGGCTCAGCTGCGGCAAATTCTCCACGGGATGACTGATCTGGAACGCCTTACCACGCGACTCGTTGGGGGAAGCATCCGCTCGATGGAATTAGGGTCCCTACGCGATGGTTTGAATCGCTGCGTACAGTTGGCGCGTTTTGTCGGGGCTCGTCCTGCCCTCCAGGTTCAGGGATCGCTGCAGGGGATTTTTGCCTCTCTGCGCCTGGGGGTTGAGCCCCACAAAATCCTCGATCAGGCCTTGCTCGAACAGCCCAGTACCCTTGGCAGTGGTAACTTAGTTTTTCGCTCGGGTTTTGATCGTCTCCTCGATGAAAGCGTTGCCCTTGCCCAGGGGGGAGAGGAACGGGTTGCTGCTTACGTGGAGGAGTTGCGCAGCCAAACGGGCATTCAAAGTCTCAAGGTTAAAAACCACAAAACTTTTGGTCTGACCATTGAGGTCACCAAATCGAATTTTAAGAAGGTTCCTGAGGGCTTTATTCGCCGGCAAACCATGGTCAATGGTGAGCGCTATACCACTCTGGAGTTGAAAGAACTGGATGAGGTGCTGGCCCATGCCCAGGACAAAGCAGTGGCCCGTGAAGCGGAGCTCTTCCACGATTTTGTAGCGACGATGAGCAGCTATCATCCTCAGTTGCACGAATTGGCCCGAGCTCTCGGGCTCTTTGATCTGCTCCAGTCCTTTGCCTACCTGGCAGCTCGCCAACAGTATTGTCGGCCGAAACTAGGCAATGACGATGCCATCGTCCTCAGAACCTGTCGTCACCCGGTGGTGGAGCATTTTGTTGGGGCAAACCGTTTTATTGCCAACGATATTTTTCTAAGTGCCACTAGCCGGCAATTGCTGATCACCGGCCCTAATATGGCGGGTAAATCCACCGTAATGCGTCAAACCGCCCTCTGTGCAATCCTAAATCAAGCAGGGTGTTTTGTTCCGGCACTTTCTGCCGAGCTGCCTGTTTTTGATGGGATCTTTACCCGGGTGGGAGCAAGCGACGATCTTTCTCGGGGCATGTCTACGTTTATGGTGGAAATGACCGAAGCCGCAGGAATTCTCCGCAATGCCACCCGCAAAAGCTTGGTTATTCTCGATGAGGTGGGGCGGGGAACCTCCAGTGCCGACGGTTTAGCAATTGCTGCGGCGATTTTGGATAGCCTTGCCAATAAGATCAATTGTTGGACCTTATTTGCTACCCATTACCACGAACTGGTGAACTTTGCTGCAGGCGTTGCCTCGGTGAAACCCATGCAGACAGAAGTACGTGAGCAGGCAGGTAAGGGAATTATCTTTAGTCATCGTCTGATTCCTGGTGCCTGCGGACGATCCTTTGGTATCGAGGTAGCAAAACTCGCCGGTATTCCGGGAGAGGTGGTGGAGCGAGCCAAGGACTATCTGCTCACCTTAGCAGGGGGCGAGGGCACTGGGATTACAGTGAACGCCAGCCTCAAAGCGGAGGTGAGAGAGCTTTTTCCTGAGACTCTTGAGGATGGCCCTGGCGAGCGGCTACTAGAGGTCCTTGAAAAACTTGATATTGAAAATACCACCCCCCTTGAAGCCTTACGAATACTGCATAAGCTTAAAGATTCAGCCACTGGGCATTTATCGGTAGACGCAAGCATTAAAGGTTCCTAGAATGGCTCGCGGATTTGAGTGGAGAGCCCTTTGCTCAATGAATAGTGCCAAGCCAGTAAAGGAAAGCGTTGTTTTTTACCGGCAGCGTGCATTATAATCCCCCTTCTCTTTATTTAATGGGAAAAGCCGATGACTGACCAAACTGCGAAGAATACAGCTTCTTTTGAACGAACCAAGAAGCCGGAGCATCCGGACCAGTATTTGGAAGATTTTAAGATAGGCAAGTCCGATTTGTTCAGCCCGGAGGAATTACGAATATTCCTCGAACTACTGGTGGTTGAGCGCAATAAAATCGTTGCCAAAGCCAAAGCAGCTGTCAAAGGGGGAAGCATCGCCCTCGATACCAACGAAATGATGGACGAAGTCGATCTCGCCGCGGTTACCATCGAGCAAAATCTGACCTTCCGTTTGCTTGATCGGGAACGTAAGCTGCTCGGTGAGATTGAGCGGGCCCTGCAAAAAATAAAAAATGGCGATTATGGCTACTGCGAAGGCACGGGGGAGATTATCCCCAAGCGCCGCCTGGAGCTGGCCCCCTGGACCCGTCATAGTGTCAAACACAAAGAATTTTTGGAAAAGCTCAAGAAAAGCGGCGGACGACGCGGCGAAGAAGAATAAACTAATCACCGAGAAACATAATGGTCTCATGTTCTTCGGTGCGGTGGTACTTATCGCGATATACTTTGCGGGCGTAACTGGGTGATTCGGTTATTTTCATGATTTCCTCTTCCAGGCGGCTAATATCGCCCTCCAGAGTACCCACCGCTTTTTTTAAAACCAACTGACTTGCTTTTAATTCAAAATAATCCCCAAAAGTCTTATCTCCTCGCCAGGTGCCGATCAAGAGCACCACTCCGGCAAGAAGGCAGAGAACTTGGAGGATGTTTTTGAGAAAGCCGTATTCCATACCGCCAAGTATAGCATAAGTTACCGGCAACCCTACTTAGGCGCTGGCGCGAAAGCGCCAGCGCCGTGTCCTGACGAACGCAGTGAGGAAGGATCTTTCACATAACATCCGGATATCACGTGACAGATCCTTCGTCGCTTTGCTCCTCAGGACACGTCGCGGCACGAAATATGCTATTTCGCGCCAGCGACTACTTAGCCGCTAATTTGCTTTAAAAAACTCGCATCGATTTTGCGTTGCCCCACGGTTCGAAACGAGACCACGGCTTTCCAGCTACCAAAAGCTTGGTCGATCTCCTCCACTACTCCCTTACCAAAGGTGGCGTGAAAAACCATCGAGCCCTTATTAAAGGGAGCCCCCCGGCTTGCCCCGGAAGCGCTGGCTGCGGGGGCCGCAGAAGCAGCCACCGTGCTTGTGGTTCCGGACACTCGTCCCGAACGGCTCATCAGCAGTTCACCTGGTATTTCAGCGAGAAATCGGCTTGGACGATTGCTCATCCATTGCTGGTAGATGCGACGACGCACTGCTGCTAACAAAGTAACCTTCTGATGGGCTCGGGTTAACCCCACATAAAACAAACGTCGCTCTTCTTCGATAGCGGATTTATCGTTAAGGGAGTTGCTATGGGGAATCAGCCCATCTTCTACTCCTGCAATATAGACCCGGGTAAATTCCAATCCCTTGGCTGAATGCAGGGTCATCAAGGTGGCGCCAGCTGCTGCAACTGCCCCTTCTTCCTCGTTATGATCTTCTTCCCGCAAGGATACATTTTGTAGCCACAGAGCCAAGCTTGCCCCAGGAGTGCGTTCAGCAAATTCACTGATCGCCGTTCCCAATTCATGCAGGTTGGCCATCTTGTCCGCCGCTTGCTCGGGATGCTTTTTGAGCAAAAAATCAGGATACTCGATTATCTGCAACAAACTCGGTAAAAGCTCTGCCAAAGGAGCGGTGCGCAAGCTCTCACGCAGTTTTTCGTAACTGCGGTAAAACTTGCTCAGCTTACGGGCAAGGATTCCCTCGCGAGGATCCTCAAGGATCTTGGGCAGGGTGGCTAAGAGGGATAATCCCTGAGCTGCTGCGGTGGCTGCCACTGCTTCGACCGCCATCTTGCCAATTTGGCGAGGGGGAACATTAATAACCCGATGAAAAGCCATATTATCGTTTGGATTAATCAGCAGGCGAAAGTAAGCAAGAATATCTTTGATTTCTGCACGATCATAGAAGCGCAGGGAGCCATAAATACGATAGGGGATATTAAGCCGCCGCAGGGCTTCTTCTAATTGTCGAGACTGGGCATTGGTACGGTAAAAGACCGCCACTTCGTGCCAGGGAATGCTGGCTTTTTCAGCCTTAATACGCTCGGCAATGGCAAAGGCTTCCATCTCGCCATCGCTTAAGAGCTCATACTCAATCGGGCTGCCCGCGGGGTTTTCCGTCCACAGCAGCTTGGCCGCACGGTGTTTGTTTTTGGTGATCAGCGCACTGGCCGCTTGCACGATGGTGCCGCTGCAGCGATAATTTTGCTCTAACTTGATCTCACGCGCCTCAGAAAAAATTCGTTTAAAATTGAGAATATTCGAAGGATCAGCGCCGCGCCAGCTATAGATGGATTGATCATCATCACCGACCACGAAGAGGTTTTTATCACGATTCAAGAGCAAGGAGATGAGCGCAAACTGCGTGGGGTTCGTATCCTGATATTCGTCCACCAGCATAAAACGATAGCGATTTTGTAAGGTCTCGCGCACGTTCTGCTTGTTGCGTAACAGCAGCAGCATATTCATCAGCAAATCATTAAAATCCATGGCATTATTTTTTGCCAGGGCTTCTTGATATTTGTAGTAGACCGTGGCGCAGTGGGGAGGGAAAAAAGCCGTGCGGCTCTCTTCACGTTGACGCACCTCCTCCGGGGACCAGCCGTAAATTTTTGCTTTGTTGATTCCCTGGAGATAATCCTGGGGAGAATATTTGTCGTCGATATTTGCCATGTTCTCGAGAACGAGTTTGACTGCCGCAAGGGAATCCTTGTCATCATAAATGCTAAAATCAGAGTGAAAGCCCAGGTCCAGGGAAAACTCGCGCAGCCAACGAGCACAGGCGGAGTGAAAGGTCGCAATCAGACAGCCGCGAGTCAGCGGGGAGAGGCGAAGCAAGCGCTCCTTCATCTCTCCAGCAGCTTTGTTGGTAAAGGTAAGGGCGAGGATTTGACTGGGCATTACCTGATTGTCGATCAACAAAGCAATCCTGGTGGTAATAATCCGCGTCTTGCCGCTGCCCGCTCCCGCAAAAACCACTAATGGTCCGCGGTAATGAAGAGCAGCTTGGCGTTGAACTGCGTTGAGTTTTTCGAAATAAGCTCGACTGCTTTCGGGGACGCGCAGTTCTTCCATGGGGGGAGGTTCCTCAAGTTACAAACAAATTACTCAACGGTCACCGATTTAGCCAGATTGCGGGGTTGATCGACGTCGGTTCCGCGATGAAGGGCCACATAATACGCAAACTGCTGCAAAATCATACTGGAAAGAACAGCTTGTAGACAAGGGTTGTCAATCGCCGGGCAGGATAAAACCGCCTCACAGGTTTGAGCCAGATGAGGATCATTGCCACTGGTAATCGCGATGATCCGACCTTTGCGGGCGCGAATCTCTTCGATGTTTGCCAGCATTTTATCGTAGAGCTTATCGCGAGGAACAACGGCAATTACGGCTAAGGACTTTTCAATAAGAGCGATTGGTCCGTGTTTAAGCTCTCCCCCCGCATAGCCTTCGCCATGGATATAGGAAATCTCCTTAAGCTTTAAAGCCCCCTCCAAGGCAATCGCATAGCTAAAGCCTCGTCCAATAAACAGGCAGTGGGTCTCGTGCAAGAACTGCAGCGCGTAAGTGGCTATATTTTTATCCTGGGCGAGGGCTTGTGCTGCCAGGGGGGGAAGCAATTTAAGTTGGCTGAGGTGCTGAGCAAGTGCTTCGGCGCTGAGGGTGTGGCGTAAACGGGCAAGGCCCAGGGAAAAGATATACAGATTGAGCAACATCGAGGTGAAGGCTTTGGTGGAAGCAACCCCAATCTCCGGCCCTGCTTCCATGTAGAAGGCACTGTGGCATTCACGAGGAATAGAAGAAAATTTGACGTTACAAAGAGCCAAGGTCTGGCAGCCTTTGGCGCGAGCGTATTTTACCGAAGCGAGAGTATCAGCCGTCTCTCCTGATTGAGAAACCGCAATGACTAGGGTATCAGGGCCGATAAAAGGCTCACGATAGCGAAATTCACTGGCCAGTTCCACATCGCAGGGGAACTGGGGAAGGGTTTCCATAAGATACTTACCCACTAACGCCGCATAGTAGGCACTGCCGCAGGCGACAAAATGCAGGCGTTTAACCTGAGCAAGATCGATCTTGTCAAGACCGAGGTGGTCGAGAATCAAGCTATTGGTATGCAAATCGAGATGACGACTTATGGTGCTTGAGAACATCTGCGGCTGCTCGTGAATTTCCTTGAGCATGTAGTGATTAAAACCATTTTTTTCAGCTGCAGCGCTATCCCAATCCATGGTGACTGCTGGTTTTTCCTGCTGAACTCCCGCAAAATTCCAAACCTCAGCACCTGCTCGGGTAATTCTTGCAAACTCTCCATCTTCCAGAAACAAGAAATGCTGGCAATAGGGAATCAAGGGAAGTGGATCACTGGCAAAAAAGGTTTCGTCTTTGCCGCAGCCAATCACCAGGGGAGAACCTTGCTTGACCAAATAGAGAGCCTCTGGTTCGTCGCGATTCATAATCCCCAGAGAAAAAGCCCCTTGAAGTTGGGGGAGCAGCTTCAAGAGGGCCATGTGTACGGAAGTGCCTTTTTGTAGTTCTGCGAGGAGCAGATGCAAAATCACTTCGGTATCGGTCTCGGATTTGAAACTGACTCCCTGAGCAATAAGCTCCAGTTTTAGTTCCTTATAGTTTTCAATAATGCCGTTGTGAATTACCGAGGCCCCCGCTTCCCCATGGGGGTGGGCATTTTCGTCGCTGGGTTCACCGTGGGTGGCCCAACGGGTATGTCCCATGCCGATGTGAGCGGCAGCGGGGAGCCCTCCCATAAAGGGACGGAGGCGAGCGAGTTTACCCGCTGCCTTTACGGTGGTAATTTGCCCGCTGCTGATGACGGCAATCCCGGCTGAATCATAGCCACGATATTCTAATTTTTCGAGACCCTGATAAATAAGTTCCGGACAACTCCTGCTGCCAATATAGCCAATAATACCACACATAGCTTTGCTTCCTTTGTAAGCATGTTGTCGGGGACTTCAGGAAAAGGTGCGCTCGTTCATATAAGCTTCCATCGCCTTGAGCTGCTCACGGGTGTTCACTCCCAGGCAGGTCCGATAATCGGGGCAAGGAAAATAATGCACCGCTTCGCCCGCCTGGCGCGCTTGCGCGATGCAATCGGTGAGGTAATATTCCTGCTGTTCGTTATGAGTGCTTAAGTTCTGGAGGAGCTCGAACAAAAAACAGGTCTCAGCAAAAACTATACCGCTATGAACGAGTTGGAGCTGTTTTTCCTCTCGAGAGGCATCCTTTTCCTCGACAATCTTGACTAAACCTTGGTCTTCGTCAACCAGCAAACGACCATAACCGCTAGGTTCAGGAATTTTCATTGCCATAATTGCCAGTCTGCTCTGCTGAGCAAGGCTATCAGCAATAAAACTGCGCAGGATGGAGGGGCTCAGTGCGGGACTATCTCCGGCACAAATCAGTACATGGCTTGGGGCAAGGGGCTGGCCACTGTGCAGCGAGCTTGGTGCATAGGAACAGGCTTTGACGTTGGTAAAAAGCGGCGCACAGGCAGCCACAGCTCCCCCCGTGCCATTTTGGATCTGCTGTAGGCAAACCCCGTAACCAGGGTGTTCCCCAAGAAACCCTTGGAACGGACTAAGCTGGTCGTTCAGTACTAAGCACAGAGAATTGAGCGGAATGCTTTCTAAAGCAGCTGCCACATGGGCCAACATACTGCGGCCGGCAAGTTGGTGCAGTACCTTGGGCAGGTCGGAGTGCATGCGCTTACCCTTGCCTGCAGCTAAGATAATACCACAGATATGGTGAGGAGCGATCATGGGTGCGTAATCCTTCATCTTGTACTCATCTGGGGAGCAATAAACTTGTAGCCGCAAGCATAGTGAAATGTTAGCGTTCGCCCAGCTTTATCGAGTAGCTTGGCCTAGGAATTTTAGTAAATGGTACTAGACTTGTGGAAGCACACAAGCCTAAAATAGGTTCGCATAGCATAGTTGGCAGTTAAATACAGCTTTTGTTCAGGATCAGAGAAAGTAAGGATCTAGGGATTGTGGGTATAATTGCAGGTTACCGAAATTTTATAAAGAAGCGTCGGGACAAATCCATCGAAAAAAACAGCGCCTTGCTTGCCAATGCTAAAGCTATCCGTGAGGAAAGGGTTGCGGCGATCGAGTTTTTTGTGACTTTAGCAGAAGTCGAAAAAGCGGTGCCAGCACTGCTCCGACGCTTTGAATACAGCCTAGAACATGGGATCAATGACACCCGTGAAAAAGAAGCGGTGATGGCAGGGATTGTCAACTTTGGGGAAAAAGCCGCTCCGCTTATTGCTGAGCATTTGCGCAGCACCTATCGCATCGCCTGGCCCATAAAAACTTACAAAAAACTCGCTGACGAAGCCAAGGTCCGGGCTGCCCTGATAGCCTGTCTTGATTTTGCCGATGTCTCTCTTGATCAACAGCGAGTCGACAAAAATTACGATATTTTGTGCTATCTCCACGAGTATCAACTAGACGAGGAGATGATCACCTCGCTCTTTGCTTTTTTAAATAATCTTGATGAGCGGGTGCGCTTTGCTGCAGTGGAAGCTCTGGTCGAACAGCAGGCTCATCAGGAAGCAATAGCGCGACGCTTGGAAATTTTTGTCCTCGATCGTACGCCGGAGAACAGTCGCATACACCAAGCCGTGGTGGCTGCGTTTCTCCAGCAGCAGTGGACGCTGTCCGATCGTCAGCTCTTCAAAGTTGGCCCCCTTGGTTCTGGCTTGCAGGTTAGCGAAAGCTACCAGCTGCACGCTGGAAAGTAGGCAAAGGACGAATTTGTGGCGTCTTGCTTTTTCTTCGCGCCGTTTTTTTTGCTCGCCGGAATTTTCTGTCAGGGGCTTGGACTCTATCTCTGCTGTATGGGGCTGCCCTTTTACCTGAGCAGAGGCAAGCAGGTTTATTGCGGCGCAGGTGCTTGGTC
>JAHFAI010000110.1 GCA_023250635.1 Deltaproteobacteria bacterium
CTATTTTATTCCATCAATGTTCCCCTTCACTGGATTTATCTCGACGCACAGCTCGTTTTTCGTCCTTCGCTCACCTCTTTGCAAGGGCAGGGGGCTTAGGTGGGGTCAAATTTTATCCGCGTCGAGCGGATGGAATTTGATGCCACCGTAAGCCTCCTGCCATGCTGGAGGTGGCGAGGAGCGAAATCAACTTCGATGCCGGAGCAGGTGCCCCCATGCCAGATCGCGGCAAAGACTAAGATTTTTTGCGAAGAAAAACTTCCTAACATCAACCATCGTCATTTAGACTTTCAAAACGGCTGGTATGCGTCCATCTTGGGATTCAGTATGATTTTCCACCACCTTGCTGAGGATCTTGCTGGGGCCCCTGAGGGGGCTCTTGCTGAGGAATAGGCTGACCACACGGATCAGCGGGAATATCACAGGAGCTTTGCACGGGAGGAGGAGGAACTTGCTTAATACCACAGGCCGCTAATAAAGCAGGATCACAGCCGGCGGCAAAACCATAGTAACTGTGATGACGGTTTTTCATTTTTATTTTGCATTTTCCATGCTTCACTTTGATACGACAAGTTCTATTTCCTGATTTATGATGCATTTCATTAATCGTTTGTCCCTGCAACGGCAGAGAAGTAAAAAAAAATCCCCATGCCAATGACACCACTGCCTTTAATTGCATAGCAAGCCCCTTTATATTGTATTGTAAATGCCTAATGGTTGTAGCGAAGATCGGAGCTAAGAGTGCATGAAATGTTGTGACAAGCTGCCAGATGAGAAGCGCCATCTACGGAACGCAGCAAGGGAGCCTCGCGCCTACAGCGTTCGCTCGCCAAGGGACAGCGGGGATGAAAATGACAGCCCTGAGGAGGCGCCGCCGGATTGGGCACATCCCCCGCAAGTACTTGCCTCTGCCGCGATGGGCTCCCGGGTTTGGCAACCTGAGGCAGCGGAATAGCAGCGATCAGTGCCTTGGTGTAGGGATGCTGGGGATCAGCAAAAAGCGCCTCCCGAGGCGCCTGTTCCACAATCCGTCCCAGATACATTACCGCAACTTCATCGCTACTATGTTCAATAACCGCAAGGTTGTGCGAAATAAAGAGATAAGCTAAGCCTAACTCAGCTTGGAGGTCTTTAAGCAAATTAAGAATCTGCGCCTGAATCGAGACATCGAGAGCACTAACCGGTTCATCACAAATAAGCAACTGTGGCGATAAGGCTAGAGCTCGCGCGATGCCAAGGCGTTGTTTTTGCCCTCCCGAAAATTCGTGAGGATAGCGCCCCCGCATCTGCGCTGACAAACCGACCCGCTCAAGTAGCTGATCAACCCGCTGAGCTCGTTCCTTCGCCGTGCCTACCTGGTGAATGATCAGCGGTTCAGATAAAATTTCGCTAACGGTCATGCGTGGATTTAGCGAGGAGTAGGGATCCTGAAAAATAATCTGCATTTGTCGCCGTAAAGGCTGCAACTCACGGCGACTCACCGTGGTAATATCACGGCCGGCAAAGCGTATCCTCCCCCCACTGGGCTCGTAGAGACGCAAAATAGTACGCCCCAGGGTTGATTTGCCACAGCCAGATTCTCCCACCAAACCGAGGGTTTTTCCTGATGTGAGAGCAAAACTCACCCCGTCAACTGCACGGATGTTTCCCGATTTTTTTCCCCAAAAACTTGCGGGCAGAGGAAAATATTTTTTGAGCTCCTCGATCTCAAGGAGCGGTGAAGCTGAGGGTAGGACACGCACCTGGGACTCCTGTGGGTTTTACTTCCTCAGTATAGCATAGAGAAAGATTTCCTAAAGAGGGTATACTGCGGATGAATAATCCTTCGCCACCCCGAGTAAACTCCTGTAAGGTCGGGCCATGACAGCAATCAAAATCGCCATTCTCGCTTCCGGCGCCGGCAGCAACGCCGAGGTCTTGCTCTGCGAAGCTCGTGCCTATTACCCCAGCCTTGAGATCGTTGCCGTTTTCACCGATAACCCTTCGGCAGGGGTTATTGCCCGCGCCACTCAGCACGCAACCCCCTTATGGGTAATTCCCCTTCTGCCTCTGCCCGGACAAAGCTACCAACAAGCAAAACAACGCTTCGAGGAGGAGTTGCTTGCCCGACTCCATGACCTACAAGTGCAGTGGCTATTTCTTGCGGGGTTTCGACGAATTTTATCAGCCGAATTTCTCCAGCACTTTTGGCAAGCAGATCTTCGGGTTTCTCGGGTGGTGAATATCCACCCTTCTTTGCTTCCCTTATTCCCCGGCAAAGATGCCTACGCCCAAGCCTTTAACGCCGGAGTGCAGGAATCAGGAATAACCCTCCATTTTGTCGATGCCGGCATCGACAGCGGTCCCATTATTGCGCAAGAAAAATTCCCTCGCCTCAGCTGCGATGATTTCCCTCGTTTTTGCGCTCGCGGCTTACAGGTGGAACATCTGCTGTACCCTCGACTCTTAGGCGAACTCGCTAAAAACGGCACTATTACCCCAAGCAAGGAAGGCCCCCATGCAAAGCCTACGCTTTGAACTGCGACAGAAGCATCCCCCGCTCCACAGCTCGAGCATCTTTACCTACGAAACCATTGATTCTTTTATCGTCCACCAGTACCCCAACCTCCATGCCCCTGATCCTCAGGAGTGGGAAGAGATCCTCTGCAATCCCCTTTTAGCCAGCCTGGCTGCGTATCCCTGCAGCTATATTTTTGACAAAGCTCCGGCAAGCGTAGTTACTCGCTACTACAAGCCTGGAGTTACCGACAACTTGGGAAGCGTGGCTCGCCAGGCCTTGCTGGTCCACCATCAGAGTAGCAGCAAGTATCAGCAGGTTGAGGTTCACTCGGGAAGCCTGTATTTTTTTAGCAGCGCTGATCTGCCAGCGATTAAAGCCTTTGTGGAAACCCAGCTGGCTAATCCTCTTTTGCATGAGCTTACCTACGAAACCTATGCTGCATTTAGCCAAACTTCACGTTTTGCTTCTCCGCCTGCATTTGAGGCGGACGCTTCTCTGGACCACCAGGTAGTTTCGTATTCCTTGAGCCAAAGGGATGAGCAGCTACTCGCCTTAAGCAAGGAACGCTGCTGGGCGCTCTCTCTCGATGAACTTCACCATATAAAAAACCACTATGACGACCCACGCAGGCAACAGCGACGCAAGCTTTTGGGTTTGGCAGCAGCCCCCTCAGATATAGAGATGGAAGCTATCGCCCAGTCGTGGAGCGAGCATTGTAAACATAAAATATTTGCGGCCACCATCTCCTACCAGGAGAGTCCCTCACTGCAGCAAAGCGGTCTTAAACAACTGGGTACCCTCAAGGTAGCCTCTATTTATCGCACCTACATTAAGGGCGCGACCAAGCGGCTCAGCCAGGAAGCTCCCCAAAGAGAACGCTTGGTCTCGGTTTTTTCTGACAATGCCGGCATCGTCCGCTTTGACCCCAACATCGATGTCTGCATCAAGGTGGAAACCCACAACTCACCCTCGGCTCTTGACCCTTACGGTGGAGCTCTTACCGGAATACTCGGAGTCAATCGCGATATTTTAGGCTGCGGCTTAGGGGCAAAGCCCATCGCTAATACTGATGTGTTTTGCCTAGCTCCACCCCAGTGGCCACCTCGTTCTCAAGCTGAGCTCTTACCATGCAAGCTGCATCACCCCCATGAGGTGCTTAAGGGAGTACAGCGGGGGATACAAGATGGCGGCAATAAAAGCGGCATTCCCACCGTTAATGGCGCGCTAGTTTTTGACCGGGATTTTGCCGGTAAGCCCCTTATTTTTTGCGGCAGCCTTGGGGTGCTACCTCGTTATCTTGCTGATGGACGCAGCAGCGCTTTTCACCAGGTTCGTCCTGGCGATCATATTCTCATGGCCGGTGGACGAATTGGCAAGGACGGCATCCACGGTGCAACCATGAGTTCCTTGCACCTGGGAGAAGATAGTCCGACCAGTGCCGTGCAAATCGGCGATCCTCTTACCCAGAAGAAACTGCTCGATTTTACCCTCGAAGCCCGCGATTTGGGCTTGTACAACTGCATTACCGACAATGGTGCGGGCGGCCTGAGCTCCAGCATCGGCGAATTGGCTGCCCTCGCTCCTGGCGCACGCATTGATCTTGCCCGCGCCGGTGTAAAATACCCGGGCCTTAAACCCTACGAACTCTTAATTAGCGAAAGTCAGGAACGTATGACCTACGGGGTTGCTCCCCATAAAGTCGCAGAGTTTTTAGCCCTGGCTAAGCGCCGAAGTGTGGAGGCCTGGGATCTCGGAGAATTTACCGCCAACGGGCAGCTAGAAATCTCTTACGAAAATAAACTCGTCGCCCTTCTCGACCTTGAGTTTCTTCACCATTCCCTCCCTCCCCTGGAGCTCACCGCTTATTTTGAAGGTTCACAGCCCAAACGCGGCTGGGGCAACGAACAGCTCGTTGCCCCTCCCCCTTGTTTAGAAAAGATGCTTTTAGCAATTCTTCAGAGCGATAACGTCCGCAGCAAAGAAGCCCTTGTTCGCCAGTACGATCACGAAGTTCAGGGAGCCTGCCTACAAACTCCCTTCTCTGGAGCCGAGCAAGGGGGACCAAGCGATGCAGCGATTATTGCTCTCTCCCCCTACGGTGGACTTGCCGATAATGCGATCGCTCTGAGCTGCGGGCTCAATCCTAAACTCGCCCACTACGACACCTATCTTATGGCTGAATATGCGGTAGATGAAGCCATCCGCAATATTGTCGCAGCAGGAGCTTCTCCCGAAGAACTGGTCTTGGTGGATAATTTCTGCTGGCCTGATCCGCTGCTGAGCCGTGAAAATCCTGATGGCCCTCATAAGTTGGGGCAACTGCTGCGCTGCGCTGCCGGTCTCTACGAAGCCGCCTTAATCTTCAAGGCCCCCTTTGTTAGCGGCAAAGATAGTATGAAAAATGATTTTATTGGTAGCTACAGCGATGGCCGCGCAGTAAAAATTAGCGTTCCGCCCACGGTGCTAATTACCGCCCTGGCCCATCTGCCTGCTCAGCAGCGGCGAGTTAGTACGGATTTTAAACAACCCGGTGATGCCATTTATCTACTGGGAGAAAAGGGCTACGGCCTCGGCTGCAGCGAATTTGCAGGGCTCTACTCCCTTGGCGAAGCAAGCCTGGCGCAGCCGGCAGCCATAGATCTGCAAGCTCATGCCAAGCTGTACCGGACGCTGTACCATAGCATCTGCCAGGGTCTGGTGGCCTCCTGTCACGATATTAGCGATGGGGGGCTGCTGCCCTGCTTAGCTGAATGTGCTCTGGGTGGAAACCTAGGTTGCCTCCTGCATATTCCCTCAACCCTGAGCCAGGGCTGGGTGCTGCTAAATTTTGCTTTCAACGAAGCCGGTGGCCGCTTTGTGGTAAGTGTCACAAAAGAAAACCGCCGAAACTTTGAAAGCGCGATGAACCAGCACCCCCTGCTTCTCTTGGGTGAAATCACTTCAGAACGAGATTTCGTTATATGCGCCACAGAAACAGGTGAGCGTTTGCTGAGCCTGAAGTTGCAAAAAATAGACCGTGCTTGGCGAAAGGATTGGTATGCTTAAGCCCCGGGCGCTGATTATTAGCGGCGATGGAATTAACTGCGAACTGGAGACCGCCCAAGCCTTTAGCGCTGCAGGAGCCAGCAGCACCATCATCCATAGCAATGATTGGCTGGAACGGCCTCGCCTTATCAACGATTTTCAGTTGCTAGCTCTCCCTGGAGGCTTCTCCTTTGGGGATCACCTCGGAGCGGGACAGGTCATGGCCCTTAAAATTAAGCAGGGAGCTCTCGCCGAGTTGCAGGAATTCATCGCTGCTGGCAAGGGGCTAATCGGCATCTGCAATGGCTTTCAAATTCTTCTCCGCCTTGGCCTCTTGCCCGGCAGTGAAGGGAGAAACAAGCCTGTTTGTGCCCTCACCCACAATCAGGAAGGAGTCTTTATCGATAAGTGGGTGGGCTTGCAGGTTGAGCGTACAAGCCACTGCTGGTGGACTAAAGATCTGCTGATGGATGAATTTTTCCTGCCTATTCGCTGCGGCGAAGGACGCCTGATATTTTCCTTAGCTGAGCACGAGTGCGGAGGAGAACAACTACAACAACGTGGACACGTTGCCTTGCGATACACCAGCCAGCAGACGGGTTCAGCAGCAAGAATTGCGGGCTTATGCAATGAGCAGGGTAACGTCTTTGGCTTGATGCCTCACCCCGAATGCGCGCTGCACCAGGGGCATAGCCCCCTACGCAACAAAGCTGATGATCTCGGCCTGGCTATTTTTCGCAAAGGTGTAGAGGCCCAGAGATAATTGCGCGTTTATTGATTGCGGAAAAGTAACTAGTCGCTGGCGCGAAACTGCAAGCCGCCTCGGCGCAGCGGTTTAGCATGCCAGCGGCGTATCCTGAGCCGCTTCGGCGAAGCGATCTCAAACAAGTCAACATCCGTCCGCATTTAGTTCCGCAGTTTTTATTACTTTATTT
>JAHFAI010000111.1 GCA_023250635.1 Deltaproteobacteria bacterium
TCTCGTTTTTTTTAAAAAGCTTCCTTGCTTGCTAAAAACAGCATTGGTTAAGAGGAAAAAAGAGGACCCTCCTTGAGGGAAAAACAGGCTGTTTTTTTGCTTGAGCCAACGACTTCGACGGAGCCGCCCCCTGACCAATGAAGAGTAAGCAGGCAGCGAGTGAGCCCCCCTCCGATGCATCGAGCTATGCGCCGCGACTTCGATAAGCCGTACCCTGACCTTTGTTTTTTGGGAGAGCTCGTTTTTCGTCTTTCGCTCACCTCTTTGCAAGGGCAGGGGCTGAGATGGGGTCAAATTTTATCCCCTTCGAGGGGATGGAATTTGATGCCACCGTAAGCCTCCTGCCATGCTGGGGGTGGCGAGGAGCGAAATCTGCAAGGCCGGTGATGGGCTTCTCCCTAGCCTTTAAAATTTTCTGGCAGCGACCGACAGGTTCGAGTTCAATAGCGGGGATTTTCCGCATCCGCTTCGATTTTGTATCGCTGCTTAGTGCTGCAATGCTTTTGAATTATGAGACAACTCTATTCCTAATCAGCAAAACTGCGTTGCAGCGCAGCCTTGGCGCGAAGGCTCTCCTCACTACTGACGTAGAGACGTTCGATTCGTACCCCATGATCGATTTTGTAGAGCTGAGAATAGTCCTCGATATCTTCGATTCGCATGCCGGTTATTTCGTCTTTTTTAATCAACTTTAAATAATTGCGCAGCTTACCCTTGGAGCGTGCTCCCACATTAGTCAAATAATTCGTGGAGGAGAGATGCTCAACTACCAAACCTTCACCACGGAGTACTTCCTTGGCCCGTTCGATATTTTTGCTGCGATCTTCCCCCTGAGCGAGGGAGCTACACTCATACACCCGCTTCCACAGCCGACGGTTATAGAACAGATCCATGATCAAAACCTCGGCCTCCGCCTTCACCTGCGCAGACATCCTTGACTGAGCGTTTGCCTCGCGCAGGAGATCGACCATGCGCGCATCATCGACCATTACATAAGCCGACAAAGCTGCTGGCAGGGCGAAACCAGGCACCAACTCGTGGAGACGCTGCAACATCGCCTCACAAGCCACCGAGGTTTTGTGAAAATACAACTGCAAATACATGGATTGCCGAGCCCGGAGATAATCCTCGTAAGCTGCTAAGCCCGACAGTTGAATCGCCAGATGAAGACTTTGCTCTTCTTCGTCAAAGTAAATCCCGAGAGAGTCGAGAATCCGCTCGCGGTCAAACTGTCCGTAAATTACCCCGCATTCGCGCGAATCCCGCAGCAAATAATCCATCCGATCGATATCGATCTCTCCCGAAACCAACTCATTGCAGAGCTTATTGGCCTTAAGACGCACCAATTCTGAATGGGGAAGGGGTTCGATTTCGGGAATTAATACCGAAATTACGTCCTGAGCCGCAATCTTTAAGCTCAGCTCGGGGTTGCTGGTATAGACTTCCCTAAGAATTCGGTCGATCAGCAAAACCGAGAAATACTCATGACGCACCGGTAAAGCATCTTTGCCCTCTGCCTGATTGCTTGCCTGCTTTTCGGCAAAAAAATCCCGCAAATAAACGGGCATTTCCGGGTTGGCACGCAGGATTTCCCCCAAGGTGGGGAGATAACGTTCACCACTGTGGGAATAAGAGGGATGCCCCACATCATGCAAAAGAGCAGCAAGGCGTAAGGTTTGAAAAATATAGTCCGAGGCAAAAATTTCCTCAAGCAGGGGGAAATTAGCCGCAATTTTGGGAGTCCACAAGGAGCGTGCTCCCCCTTTAGCACAGGGAAGCGGACGAATCTTACCCAAGCGCATTTGGTTATCTTTGATTTTTTCCCAGGATTTTTCCGCGAGATGCATAACTCCTAGGGAATGCTCAAAACGACTGTGACTTGCCCCGGTAAAAACAAAGGACAAAAACGCCGTCTGCTTTATACGTCGCAAGCGCTGAAATATAGGATGAGCAATAACCTTATCTTCAAGCTGGGTGATATCTATAGAGCCCAGCAAATTATCCCGTAAGCGTCGCACAATTGCTAATGTCATATGGTCTCCTCCTCAGGGGCGATCTACCCCCTCCTTGTATACAAGGCAGCAGACGGGCGCAAGCGAACAGATCAGCCGATTCAGGGAAGATAATAGCTCCCTCGAGCCTCGCTCACTGTAGGGAATCCCCGTAGAGCCAGGGCTTCTCCCAGCTCATTCAGCAACTCCCACACCACCCAAGGGCCCCGATACACCATAGCGGTGTACAGCTGTACCACCGCAGCTCCCCGTATTATTTTTTGGAAAACATCCTCTCCCGAGAGCACCCCCCCACTGGCCATCATAGCTAAACTTCCCCGGTGCACCTCCCATGCCCACTCCAAACAGGCAGTTGAAGCAAGGGCTAAGGGATGGCCGCTGATCCCCCCCGCCCAGGGGGCGTTTACCTTATGGGTATTGGAGAGAATTACCCCAGCGAAGTGAGTTGCCGCGATAGAAGCAATCAAGCCTTGAAACGATTTTTTGGGGAGATCGGGATCAAGCTTAATCCACAGCCGAGGGAGCAGCCCCTCGCCAAATTCAGCCCGTACCTCCTGGCTTAGTTCCTGGATAAATTCCGCCTTAGCCAAAGAGCGCAGCAGGGGGGTATTGGGCGAGGAAATATTCACCACAAAGTAATCCCCCACCAGGTGGAGTTTACGGAGGCCTTTGAGGTAATCGCCCATAGCCAAGGCCAGGGGAGTTGCCTTGTTCATTCCCAGATTAATCCCCAGCGGGCTCGTTTTCTCCCTGACAAGCCCCTTCTCAATTCGTTGACTAATGACCTCGAGGCCATCGTTGTTAAAACCCAAGCGATTGATAAGCGCGCGCTGCTCAGGTAGCCTAAATATTCGTGGTTTGGGGTTTCCCCCTTGGGGCAAGGGGGTGATAGTTCCCACTTCGAGCAGGGCAAAACCCAAGCTGCCCAGCTGAGGAAAACACCTAGCGCTCTTATCAAAGCCCGCAGCAAGACCTAAGGGATGTGCTAAACCACCCACACCAGGAAGCGTCGTCGCTAAAGACTTTCCCAGTTCTAGCTGCGGCAGCAGTTTGAGGCTTGCAGGGGGAAGGCGAGCGAGCGTTCCCACCACCACCTGATGGGCAAATTCCGCAGGAAAACAACGGAGAAAAGCTCCCAGAATTTTTCCCAGGGAAAAAATGCTCCGCGGTAAAACCAGGGGAGGAATTCCTCCGTTAGCGATGATCTGCATGAGGATAACTTCCGTTTTTTCACCCGCTGAACCCATGGGTGCTTGTTTGTAAGCATTTAATATCTCTCAGGTAAGCTATCTTAGCCCTCGCCTCCAGTCGTACACAAATCTTTTCCTTAAGTTCTCTTCGCAACAACCGAATAACAGGATATGAAAATTACTCCTTGAGTAATTTTCCCGTTAAAAAACAAGCGAAGTTGGAGAACAAAAAATGGTAAAAAAGAAAAAAACTAGCAAAAAAAAGAAGACTACCACGCGTAAAAAGATGGCTGCCGGTAAGAAAAAAGTAGCTAAAAAAACCACGAAACGCCGCAAGAAAGCCAGCTCAAAGAAAATGGTCGCCCGCAAAACCACCCGCAAAAAACAAGCTTCCAAAAAAACTGCAGCTCGCAAAACCACCCGCAAAAAACGTGTAGCAAAACGTCTCGCTCCCAAAAAATAAGCTTTCTCCCCCCCTTGGGGGCTTCCTCTCAAACCCAGGTCTTTTCTTCCTTCAGCAGCGATGGATTTCCGTAAAAGCCTAATTTTTTTGTTGCCTTATCAATTTATTGCGGACATAAACACAATTATAGGTAAAATCAGCGTTTTTTATCCCAGGACTTGTTGACGAGGTGTGATTTGACAATGTATTTGCTTATTTACGGTTCTGCGGCACTGGCCTTAGTTACCGCTTTAATCTTCGCTAAAAAAGTACTTTCTCACCCCATTGTCGGCACCCCCGAAGAGGTTCGCAAGTTTAAGGAAATCTCTGGCGCCATTCAAGAAGGAGCCCTGGCCTTCCTTTCGGCCGAATATAAATATGTGGCTTATTTCTGCTTAGCTTTTTCCCTGATTATATATTTTGCTCTCGGTCATACCAATGAAGGCCTTAATGCCGGCTTGTACAGCAGTATCGCCTTCCTTGCCGGAGCCTTCACCTCCACCATCGCTGCTTTTTTAGGAATGTCCATTGCGACCAAGGCCAATGTGCGTACGACGATTGCGGCGCGAACAGGCCTTGCTGCTGCATTTGAGGTGGCTTTTAGCGCTGGTGCCGTCATGGGCTTTGGCCTTTGCGGTCTCGCTATTTTCGGTATGCTGAGCATCTGTCTTCTCTATACCCACTTGATTGCCAATCCCCTAGTAGCCATGGAAATGGTTGCAGGCTTTGGCCTTGGTGGTTCCACTGTAGCGCTCTTTGGTCGGGTTGGTGGGGGAATCTTCACCAAGGCAGCCGATGTGGGAGCTGACCTGGTCGGCAAGGTTGAAGCGGGAATTCCTGAAGATGACCCCCGTAACCCTGCGGTTATCGCCGATAACGTCGGTGATAACGTTGGCGATATTGCCGGCATGGGCGCAGACCTCTTTGGTTCCCTGGCCGAAGCAACCTGCGCAGCATTGGTAATTGGCGCTTCAGCTGCTGCCGTAGTCAACTATTTGCCAGCCCTCTATTATCCCCTGCTCGTTTCTGCCATAGGTGTGCCGGTATGCTTGTTGACCACCTTTTTTGCCAAGGTCGGCGAAAATGCTGCGAGCGTCGAAAAGACCCTGAAACATCAGATGCTGATCTCTACCGTGGTCATGACCATCGCGGTCTATTTTCTCAGCCAGTGGGCCCTACTTGATTCCTTTACTCTCAACGAAATGATTATTTCTCGCAATGGCATTATGATTGCGCTTCTTTCTGGCCTGTGGGGAGGACTCATTATCGGTTATGCTACCGAGTATTACACCTCCCATAGCTATCAGCCTGTACGAAAAATCGCTGACGCCTCCCAAACCGGGGCTGCAACCAATATTATCTACGGTATTAGCTGCGGCTATCAGTCGGTGGTCATCCCGGCGCTCATCGTAGCTTTCGTGGTGTTTCTCTCCTGGAGTAATGCTGGAATGTACGGTATCGCCATGGCCGCAATTGGGATGATTTCCACCATCGCTGTGGGGCTTACCATCGATGCCTACGGACCAGTATCTGATAACGCCGGTGGTATTGCAGAAATGTGTGGCCTTGAAAAAGTCGTGCGACAAAGGACTGATATTCTCGATGCTGCAGGTAACACCACCGCCGCAATTGGTAAGGGTTTCGCCATCGGTTCAGCGGTATTGACCGGCCTGGCGCTTTTTGCGGCGTTTTTAACGCGCTCTAATATTACGACTCTCAACCTACTCAGCCCCACGGTATTTGCGGGCTTGCTCGCCGGTACCGTACTACCCATGTTATTTACCGCTCTTACCATGCGGGCCGTTGGTAGTGCTGCATTTGCCATGATCGAAGAAGTTCGCCACCAGTTTCGTACCATCAAGGGCATTATGACTGGAGAAGGTCGTCCTGATTACCGACGCTGCGTCGCGATTTCCACCCGTGCTGCCCTTAAAGAAATGATCGCTCCTGGTATACTGGTGCTTGCTTCTCCCCTGGTTTTCGGTGTCTGCTTTGGCAGCGAAGCCTTGGCCGGGATGCTAGCCGGTTCTTTAGCTGTTGGCCTGGTAACTGCCATTGCCTCCTCAAACGCTGGTGGCGCCTGGGATAATGCCAAAAAATACATCGAGACTGGAGTCTATGGTGGCAAAGGTTCAGAGACCCATAAAGCCGCGGTAATCGGCGATACCGTCGGAGATCCCCTCAAGGACACCTCGGGACCATCCCTTAATATTTTGATGAAGTTGATGGCTATTTTGAGCCTAGTTTTTGCACCTTTTATTCAGTCCGCTCACGCCTGGTTACTTGCCGCCCTAGGCTTTTAATCTTGCCGATGAGGACTGCTCTTCTCTCCTGGCCCCTTTATATTCCCCTCATTCTCAGCCTCACTGGCTTTTTCTTTGCTCAAAAGGTTTTTGAGTTTGTAGACGCAGGTGCCGCAACCGGTACCTGCGCCGCATTTGTTTTGCAGGGCGCTGAGAGTTTGCGCACCCTGACTAATAAGGGTGCATAGTTTTGTTTTCGACAGCGCATAACAGACACAGACGTACATCCAGCAAGTCTCCGCGAGGTCTCTACTTATCGACTTTATTTATAATTTCTTAAATGAAGTTATAATGAGATTGATAACAGTTATCAATAAGAGATGCACCAAGACCTGAGTAGTTAGGCCGTGGCGCGAAAGCGCCACGGCCGTGTCCTGAGGAGCAAAGCGACGAAGGATCTGTCACGTGATATCCGGATGTTATGTGAAAGATCCTTCCTCACTGCGTTCGTCAGGACA
>JAHFAI010000112.1 GCA_023250635.1 Deltaproteobacteria bacterium
TTTCTATAGCGAATTTGCTGCGGACCTGTTCTAAGTTCATCTCTGCCTCTCGGTTTTTATTTTAGGGCAGTATAGGGGAACTAGTTTTTAAGGCAAGAACGGGGCTAATGCCTAGGTTACAGTGTATCGGTGACGTCCCACTTCGATCCGTGCCACAAATCAAACCAAGCTGATAGTAAAAACAAGACAGATCGGAGAAGGCCCCCCATTGGAAAATGTCCTGGCATGCAACGGCCTACCCTAGGTATTCGAATCGCCTGTGGTTCGCTGAGATGTTTCTCGCTTAGCGGAGGCCGAGTAACATAGCTGATGAGCTGTTCAAGTTCAGCTAAGAAACCCTCGATCAGCCTCGAGCGCGCGAGGTATTTGTTGAACCGGATATGGGTGGCTTCGCTCGGCATTCTTGCATAAATACGATCGCTGTGTACTCAAAGCAATGAGTTTACCAACTCAGCAAAACCATCCCCGCTGAGTGAAGCCCCCCCAACCAAGGCACCATCAATAGCTGCTTGCTGCATGAGTTCAGCAATATTAGCACTAGTAACACTACCTCCATAAATCAGCGGTACCTCACTGCCATCTTCAGGAAATTTCTTTGTCACAATCTGGCGAATAAGCTGATGTACTTCTTGAGCCTGCTCGCTGGTTGCTGCTAAGCCGGTACCAATTGCCCACACGGGTTCATAGGCAATAATCAGCTGCTTGCAGGTGGAAATCTGCGCGAAAACAGCGGCTAATTGCCCTGCAATTACCTCTGAAGTTTTCCCCGCCTGGCGTTCACCAAGAATCTCACCGATACACACTATAGGGGAAAATCCTGCCTGTAATGCAGCTTTAACTTTAAGGGCCACGCTTTCGTCGCTTTCGCCATAATACTGACGACGCTCACTATGACCGAGCACTACCTTCCCCACCCCAAGATCTGCAAGCATTGGCAGGGAGACCTCCCCCGTATAAGCCCCTTTATCGAGCCAATGCATATTCTGTGCGGCAACTGCCCCCAGTTTATCCTTAAGAATCGTACTTACCGTCGCCAACAAGGTATAGGGAACCGCAAAAACAAGTTCGACCCGATCCGCCCAGAGCTTAGCAGGGAGAGCCGCAAAAAAATTAGCAAAGTAGTTCTCGGCCGAAATGCGAGTATGATGCATCTTCCAATTTGCTACCAAAAGTTTTTTATTCACCCTTTCCTCCCTGAAATAATCGCATTATGACGTAATTCATAGGCAATGGTTGTTTGTGGACCATGGCCAGTAACGACGGTGGTTTCTTCATCTAAACGATAAATTATCTCCTGAATGGAATGCTGAATCTTGGCAAAATCTCCACCCCATAGATCGGTTCGCCCAACACTACCACGAAACAAGGTATCTCCAGCGATAAGCAAGCTCTGCTCAGGAAAATAAAAACTCATCGATCCCGGGGTATGCCCTGGCGTATGTAGGGCCTCCCCTCGACACCTTCCCAGCAAGAGCTCTTGCTGGTGACTCAAGTACTGATCGGGGGCCGGTAAAGGTGAGTAGGGCAAGGAAAACATCCGACATTGCTCCTCTAGATGATCCCAGAGCATGCGATCATCGGGGTGTAGCCCCAGGGAGCAGCCCGTTTGCTTTTTTAAGTTTCCCGACGCCATTATATGATCAAAATGCGCATGAGTATGAATTGCTTGGCTGAGGCGCAAACCCTGCTCATCGAGATAGGCCAGAATCTTATCCGCATCGCCACCGGGATCGATGACTAGCGCTTCTTTACGCTGATGATCGGCTATAATCGTACAATTACAACGCAGATGCCCCACCGGGAAAGTCTTTACCGTTATTGCCTCTGTCATCTCTATTCCTCCCCTAAGGTGACAATCGTAACCCCATCGCCTCCCTCGTCCTTGCCCCCCGGCCCAAAGGACAAGCGATAGTTTTTTTCGAGAGCCAGCGCTTCGCGAATCCCAGCTTTTAAATTACCATGACCATGACCATGAATTACCAAAATGCTTCCCTCCCCCCGCATTACTGCTGCATCAATAAATTTCCACAGCTGTTCAAGGGCCGGCAGCACCTCCACCCCCCGCAAATCCAAAGTATTGATTTGCGCGCTCAAAAATGAGGCGCCACCCCCTCCTGCAGAGCCCGAGAACGAATCACGCTCACCCTGTATTCGCCCGCTGGCAGGAGATTTTCCCTGCTGTTTCGTTTTGCGGGCCGAATCGCCACTTAATTTACGCAGGTTTTCTCCCGTAACCAGGAACTTCATCGCCCCCAGCTTCACCTCAACTTTTTCCTGCGAGGTCTTTGCCCCTTTATGCACCAAGGCATTTTTGCCAAGGGGCACCACATAGACCGCATCCCCAACCTGCAGGGAAGTAACCTCAACAACCGTGCCGGGTAAATCCTCCTTCACTCGATACTGCTGATCCAAACGCGCCAGAGTCTGTTTCATACCCTGCATGGTAGCCTTGATCTTATCGCCTTCTTCTGTAAGCTGCGGCGAGATGCTTGTGCTCAATAGAGCCTTCTCGCTTTGGCGAAGATTCTTCATCATTTCGTCAAACTCCTGGCGACGTTCAGCAAGCTCGCGACTGTAGGTCTCCTGGAGTTTTTTGGCCGCCTGACTACGAGCTTCTTGCAGCAGGTCTCGTTCACGCTGCCAGTGCGCTTTGGCGGTTTCAGCCTTGGCCGTTTCCACTTCGAGGGCTCGACGTGCTTCACCGAGCTTTGCTTGCTCCGTATGCAGCTGGGCAAAGGCCTGCTCTAACTCGGCTACCTTATTGCCACGCAATTCATCGGCCCGAGCAATCAAAGCAGCAGGCAGACCCACCTGCCTTGCCACCTCGAGTCCATAGCTTTGTCCAGGAACATCCAGGGTAAGACGATAGGTGGGATGGCGAGTCGTCAGGCTAAATTCCATCGCTGCATTGCGAAATAAGCTATTTTGCAGTGCTAAAACCTTGAGCCCTTCAAAATGGGTCGTGACCAAACTGAGAATTTTTTTGTCGGCCAAGTGCTCCAAAATGGCCTGAGCGATGGCCGCTCCAGTCTGGGGATCAGTGCCAACGGCAATTTCGTCGAGACAGACCAGATCAAGGCTGCTCGCCCCATAGAAAATAGGTTTGAGCTCGGTTAGATGCCCCGAGAAAGTCGATAAATCAGAGGAAAGGTTTTGGGCATCACCAAGATTAAGATAGATCGTACGAAAATTATAGAGACGTGATTGCGGCTCAGCGGGCACAAGTAAACCAGCCTTCATCATGCACACCAGGGTGCTGATGGTCTTGAGCACCACCGTCTTACCCCCAGCATTTGGTCCCGAGATAATGACCACTGGCTGCTGCCGGCTTAAGTGAATATCGTTTGCCACAACCTTAGCAGAGAGCTCACCGCTAGCGCTACTAATCAACAAAGGATGACGAGCAGCAACGAGATCGATCAACGGCTCATCAACTAATTCAATCGCGTGGGCAGACTGCTCGCCAGCCAATTCTGCCTGGGCAGAAATAAAATCCACGCGGATCAATTCGCGGTAGTTATCTTCAAGGATAGAGCGATCACCAGCTACCTGATGAGTTAATTCCTTAAAGATGCGAATAATTTCCAGCTTGAGGGAGAGCTCCACATCCTGCAAAGCATGATTGAGATCGCGTACACTACTCGGCTCAACAAAGAGCGTCTGACCACTCTCCGAGGTATCAATTATCGACCCTGCCACCCGCCCCCGACCATCAATCTTGATAGGAATAACATAGCGATCACTGCGCAAGGTAAAATAGTCGTCTTGCACATAGTGATGCCAATCAGGATTAACCAACAGCTGCCCCAACTGCTGCTCAATCTGGCCACGGATCCTCTGCTTTTGCTGCAACAATTGACTGAGCAGCGGGGAGGCTTGCTCATTGATTGAGCCATCAACGTGGATCGTCTGCGCTATTTTCTTAACCAAGCTAGGGAGGGGGTGAAGCTTGTCCTTAACCTCACCCAGGGGGGAACAACTGCTGCTGTGGGTTCGACTAAAGGCCAAAACCCGCAGCACGCTTTCCAACAAACGCAGGATTCCAAGAAACTCAGGACCCGAAAGAATTTTTCCCTTACTCAGCCCAATAAACAAATCGCCCAGTTGCTCGATCTCACCGATGGGCGCCCGTTCCCCCTTAAGCCAGAGGTCTTTCAAAGGGGTAAGCACCTGCCAATTAGCGAGGATTTCTCCAGTAGTAAGCTCCGGCAGCAGAGAGAGCGCGCTGATTTTTGCCTGTTGCGACTGACAGTGTCCTGCCAGACGCTGTTGGATTTTATCCCACTCTAATTTATTTAGAACCTGCTTTTCCATAGGCCTTCAACTTTTGCTATAATGGATACCCTATACCCATCGGGTCTAGGCAACGCTTAGCAATGGTTGTACCAGAAGGACAACTATCCTTGAAGATGAAAGGTTTACCGTGCCTCTTGCTTATTATAGCTACCAAGTTAAAATCTTTCTCTCTTCTCCCTTAACTTGGGGGTTTTTCTGCGCAGGTCTGTGCCTAGGCAGCTTTCTAAATGTGTGTATCTACCGTCTTCCCCGCAACGAATTTTGGCGTTCCCATCGTTCCTATTGCCCCGAGTGCCATAGCCTTATTCCCTGGTACCTCAATATTCCCGTGCTGAGCTTCCTCCTCCTCCTCGGTAAGGCTGCTTGCTGCAAAGCCCCCATTCCCTGGCGTTACCCTCTGGTTGAAATAAGCAGCGGCGTATTGGCAGGAGCTCTGCTATGGAAATTTCCCTGGCTACTCTGGGAAGAGGGGCACTGGCGCTACTTCCCAGCTGACGGTTTACGCTATGGACACAATCTCCTCTTCCTTTCCGCCTTACTGGTAGGCTCGGTGATCGATTGGCAATACAAGATTATCCCCGACGCCATTACCCTGGGGCTCATTGCCCTAAGCCCGCTGGTGGTGTACCTGCACCCCGACCTTACCTGGTATAGCAGCCTCGGTGGAACCTTAGCAGGAGGAGGACTTATTTATGCCATCGCCTGGATCTATTATTTAATGCGTCGTGGCTACGGTATCGGCATGGGGGATGCCAAGCTGCTGGCTGGGATCGGCGCTTGGTTAGGGTATCAAGCGCTTTTCACGACTTTATTTTATGGCTCGCTTAGTGGCAGTATTTTTGGCTTAGCTCTGATGCTACGCGAGGGCAAGCTTTCCCTTAAAACGGAGGTGCCTTTTGGCCCGTTTTTAGCTGCTGGGGCACTGGTGCATATGTTCCTGCGCTAAGGATATTTTTCTCAGATGACTGTACTGCTTAGACAGCTACTCTAACGTAACGCACTATATTTACAGAAATTTTAAGTTTTTCTTAACAAAATAAAAAACCGATTACTCGTGAGATATGTGTTTCTTACTCATGAGATATGTGTTCCTTAATGTAGCCCCTCTTTCTGCACTTGTGAAAAGCATCTGAAAGAAATCTTCTTCCCCGCAGCAGCTCCTCTCCCCTCGTGCCTCCAGCATGGCAAGGCCCGTGAAAACCGGCAAGCGTCTTCATGAGCTGTTGCGGCTTTGGCGGCTCTTTACACGCCCAGTCCAGCTCAAGAATCCGCCTGCCAATTTTCTCGTTCCTTGCCATTCGCTGGCTGTGGCCGAGGGGGAAAAGCGGCCGATTAGCCTCCCGAAAAAAGCTTGGACTCGGCACACTCTCGCGGCAGCGAGAACGAGGGCGTTCCACATAAAGGCGATTTATCGTAGCAGCGAGCAAGGAGGAGGTCATTCCCTCGCATCGACTTTTAGAAACTGCCAAACTCTTGTGCTCCCTTCAAATTATTATGTTGCTGGCACAATATTTGTAAATTTGCACTTTCGTGGCTGCCATTTTTCGCAAATGCTTGCAAATGATCAACCTGGAGAAAGGTCCTTTGGCTGCAGCGCTTCCCCTCGCTGGTTACAAACTGGCACTGGTAGCCCGCGCGCCGCAAAACCTCACGACGGGTAGCTGCAGGGATGTTCCTCGTGCGCGGTGAGCCCTGAGCTGAGGAGGTCACTTCTGTTGGTCTGGACGAGGAATCCTCTGACCTAGAGCCTACGGGGGTGGCGAGAGAAGGCGCAGCAGGTTTTTTACCAGGTATTTTTCCTGCTCGAGGTTGACGAGATCCTGATTTTTTTCGTGCGGCTTGTTGGGTAGCTTTCAATTCCGGGTCTTTTGCTGCAAGTGTAACCGTGGCGATTTTTTCCAGCAGCTCGGGCAGCTGCGCCTTCATATTTGCTATACCTAAAACCTCGGCACAGCGTTGCAGTTTTGCCAGCAAATTTTTAGTTAGTCGCTGGCGCGAAACTGCAAGCCGCCTCGGCGCAGCGGTTTTGCAGCCAGCGGCGTGTCCTGAGCCGCCTCGGCGAAGGATCTCGCACGGATTAGCACGGTCCTGCCTCATC
>JAHFAI010000048.1 GCA_023250635.1 Deltaproteobacteria bacterium
CATCCCTCGGGCTTCTACGTCCTCGGGATTCCCTAGTACGCGGGGAAGATTGTCGGCAATGATGCGCACCCCTTCAAGGGCAATGCCATCACAGACAGGATGAAAATTTTTTGCCAAGAATGCTTCTATATTGTGGGTGAGCGCATCGATCCCTGTAGCTGCGGTAGCCAGCGGTGGCAGCGAGGTGGTTAAGCAGGGGTCAGCAAAGACCTGGCTCGGTACCAGGCGAGTGGACCAAATAATTACTTTCTCATGACTTCCATCGTGGGAGATAACCGTGCTACCCCCCACCTCGCTGCCAGTGCCAGCAGTGGTGGGAATAGCTACCAGAAGAGGAATGGGCTGGTTGATAGGGAGAGCGTCGGCTTTATCATCTTCGTAGGCAAACAGATGCCCCGGGTGATTGACCATCAACGCTATGGCTTTGCCTACATCCAGAGCACAGCCCCCGCCCAGCATCACTATGCTATCGGCGCCTTGACGACCATAGACCTCGACCCCCTGCATAACCTGGGAAAGGTTGGGGTTGCCCTCGGCTTCACTATAGACAACAGGATCGAGTCCCTGGCGTTGCAAACTTGCTAATACTGTCGCGGTTACCGCTAACTTGGCTAAAGCTCGATCGGTAACCAGCAAGGGACGCCTACAAGCCGCCTGGACAAATACCGCAGCAGCGTTATCGCTTACTCCGGGACCAAATTTAATTGTGGTAGGAATACGAAAAGAAGAAATAGACATGGAAATTTCCCCGTGAATTAAACCAAGATCACCGTATTAGGTGTAATGGCTTTGGGGAAAATTTCCAGATGTTTTTTGTGGGGAAGGGAAAGCGGAATTTATTCAGCTGCTGGGGTCTCGACAGCAGCGGTTTCGACGGTCTTCATGCTAACCCCTTTGGCAAGCCGGCGGGAAACGATACGAGCAGCTTTACCAGAGAGATCGCGCAGATAGTAGAGTCGTGAACGACGTACTTTACCACCGGAAAGAATCTCGATATTTTCCACGTAGGGTGAATGGAGAGGAAAAATACGCTCCACCCCAACACTATTTGCCGCTATTTTACGGACGGCAAAAGAAGAGCTCATCACCCCTTTTTTGAAACGGGTGCATACACCTTCAAAAATCTGAATACGGTATTTTTTTTCGCCGCCATCACCCTTGGCATTTTCTTCGATCTTGTAGTGAACACGGATGGTATCACCAGGACGGAAGGCGGGATGGGTTTTTACCTTGCTAACAAAGCGGTCTTCAAAGGAGCTGATAATACTATTTCTCATAACTTAACGACCCTGCGGATAATGGGGGGACTACGATAGTAACAGCATATGCTTGCGTTTAAGGGGCAGTCATTAGCCTTACGCTTGAAAGCAGGTTTGTACCTTGCTTAGCCGGGAAAGTCAAGTTACTTAGCTCGTCGGACAAGGTGCTAGCTGAAGCTGGGAAAAGCAGGCTCCCTCGAGACAGATCCTTCGCCGCTGCGGCTCAGGACACGGCGCTGGCGCGAAAGCGCCAGCGCCTAGTTAAAAACATGGCAGGCAGCAGCTATCCCATGACCAAGCCGATACAAGCCCTGGCGGACTCGGCGCAGAGCTGGCTCACTGAGACAGGGAGAAGCAGCCAGAATCTCAATGGATTTTTCTTCTTTATCTTTCCTGAACATCGCCTCGATGTCTTGTGCCACTTGCGATTTGTCGTTATGACGAAGAATAAACGACAAATCGTGCCCTCCGCGCCAGGAACAAGGCTCAGGATTGCCACTGGAAGTCCAGATGGTTTCTCTACCATTTATAGCGAGGACCTTTACATGGGTATAGCCTTGAAACTCAAAAATCTTAACCCCTGCAGCTAAAAGCTCGGGATACCAGGACTTGGTTAGCAAATAGCTCCCTTCCAAATCACAAAAGCCAAGGCGATCATCTCCAGGGATAATCAAGCTCACCGTGGTTTTCTTGCCCCCAGGACGCGGCGTTTGCGCCAAGGTAATGAGCCTATCTTTGACTGAGGGGACAAGAAAATAGGCTACTTCAAAATCAACGCTTGCGGTGTTGGCTGAGGCGATGGCTTCGTCTAACACCTGATGAAGAGAGTCGCGAAGCCCGCGATCGCCCCCCCAGGGCATGGAGCGAAACACCTCGTAGCTGCTTCCCTGGTAATCGTCAGCGGTAGGGCGAATGCTTTGCCAGTTTTCACCAAGGTACCAAGCCAAGAGCTGTGGGGCCTCCCAGGTAGAATGGAGGGGGATCTTGCGTGCCAGCAAAGAGAGCAAAACGGTGAGCGTAATTTTTTGGGCCATTTCCCGGCGGAATTCAATCATCAAATCATGAAACTCGGCCTGGTCAGCAGGGTTTATGGGGGTGATGGTACTTCCAGCCGAAACTTCGCTGAGGAAGCGTTCCTGAGCTGTTTTTGAAGTAATATACTGAGCCGAAATACAGGAGCTACCCACTTGCGCAACAATCCCTCCCGCTCCATCGTCGGCAACGAGAATTTTGCGATGCTCAACCCCAGTGGGAGAAAAATTATTAATAACTCGCATCCCCGCACCTTGTAAATCTGACATCCACTGCTTGCTACTGCCAAAGGTCAAGGTATGGCGTCCGCCAACCTCGTCAAAGATCAGAGCCCCTTCCACCCCTTGTTTCATTTTTTCTTTAAAGAGCTCGATCATCTCAAAACCGGCGATATCGTGGGCATTGAAATCAAAGTTAATAATGAAAAAGAATTTTTTTGCTCCAGCAATTATTTTCTTAAAACCTTGATGATAGGCCGCTTGATCGATCTGCAGCTTTGCACTGTTGTCAGCAGTGTAGGCAAAAGTGGCCACCTCATCATCCCAGCTCGCTTGACCCTCACGGTTCACTCGCACTAAACGCGCAAGAGCGGCGCTAAAATCCTCATCGAGATCTTCGGGAATACTTCCTCGCGCTTTGAGGTCATCACCATTGGCTTTATCGAGGTTGCGAAGCATTTCTCGGTGCAGCTCTGCCGGTAGATAGCTACTGATCACCTCGCTCAAACGTAGCTGATGTTGCTCCTGAAGCTCCTGGTCGAGGGCAACAAAATTGACCTGGCGAGAAGCTTTGCTAAGAATAGTGCCTAAGGCATCGTGGTTGAACACCCTGAAAATCCGATTAAATCCTTTGTGTTGCTGAATTTCGTCGGCAATTTGTTGAGCTATTTCACGCGGAGCTATTTCACGCGGAGGCAAAAAAATAGCCCCAGGCTGCCTAGCAAAAGCACTGCCAGCAAAAGCTTCTAGTAATAAGAATTGTAGCCACAAAAGGAGGGAGAATCTGCCAATCAGTAACTGCATCACGCTAATCCTTCTTATACCTGTAACTACTCAGCACGTGATCAACTACTCAAGGCTTGGCTCAGTTTTGCGGCTTTCAAGGAACGAGCAGCGGAGCGGCCGTCTGGCCGTGAGCACGCCCAGTGACGAAGAAAGCTGCAAAGATGGGCCGAGACCTGAGTAGTTATATAATTTCAAAATAGCGTTTCATCTCCCAATCCGTAACTGACTTATTCCACTGCTTACACTCCCAACGCCTGGTTTGGCAATAGTGTTGGACAAAATTCTCTCCAAAGAGCTCAATCGCTACCGAAGATTCGGCGAAGAGTTCGCTCGCCTGGGCCAGGCTAGAAGCAAAGGCTTTGGCTTCCTGGTGATCATAGGCATTACCTCGGACTGGCAGAGCGGTAAGCGGCAGTTCCTGTTCTATGCCCATAAGCCCCGCTCCGAGAGAAGCGGCCATCGCTAGGTAAGGGTTCATATCAGCCCCAGGAACCCGCATTTCTAAACGAGTGCTCGAGCTACTTCCTCCCATTACCCGGAAGGCGCAGGTGCGGTTGTCGAGCCCCCAGGTACTATGGGTTGGTGCCCAGTAACCTTTGACAAAACGTTTATAACTATTGATGGTAGGTGCCATCATCACCAAGAGCTCCGGGGTGTAACGAATGATGCCGGCAAGGTAGTGTTGAAAAATCTTGCTCATCTGCTGAGGATGCGAGGCATCATAAAAAACATTTTTACTGCCATCGTTAAGGCTTTGGTGAATATGACCACTGCAGCCGGGTAGATCTTGGTTCCACTTGGCCATAAAACTGGCGACAAAACCGGCATTATTAGCGATCTGTTTAGCTGCGGTTTTGAAAAGAACCGCGCGATCAGCCGCTTCGAGAGCGGCAGTAGCTTGGATAGCCGCTTCATATACTCCGGGTCCCGATTCGGTATGGAGGCCTTCGATGGGAATACGAAACTCTGCGCAGAGATCAAACAATTGATTAAAATAGTCGTTATGGAGATTGGAACGCAGCAGTGAATATCCGTACATTCCCGGGGTCAAGGGGATAGGGTCTCTATAACCTTTGGTTTGCAAAGAATCGGGGCTTTCTTTAAAGTTAAACCATTCATATTCACAGCCCACAAAGGCTGAAAAACCCATTTTATCTGCTTTGTTTAAGATTTTTTTTAATACTTGCCGAGGACAGACCTCGAGCGGGCGGTTATTTCCATCAATAAATTCTCCCAGAAAAAAAGCGACATTATTATCCCAGGGAATGCGGCGAAAGCTTTCAGGAACAACCTTGACTGCCGCATCAGGATAGCCCGTATGCCATCCCGTATAGGTAGAGGCGTCATAACAGGAATCGCTGGAATCCCAGCCAAAAATGACGCTGCAAAAGCCAAAATTATTTTTGAGAATACTAAGAAATTTATCGCGGTGGATATATTTTCCTCGGAGAATTCCATCGATATCGGTTACGGCCACCTTTACCTTGGCAAGGGTACCGCGTTGCAACTCATCGAGGAGGTGGGCGAAGGTCATTGTTTGTTCCATAAAAAATATCCCCCAAGAAAATCTAAATTACAGCAGAACAAAGAGCCAAGTTGTCAGATGTACAAAAAATAGCGTAAGAAAAAAAGACAAGCTATAGCCATCGGGTTTTGGTTTGCAACAAGGCGCGAGAAAAAAAACGCGACGCAGTTGGCATTTTGGCCAACGAGGAGCGTTTTTGACGAGCAACACAGTTGCAGACCAAAATACGATGGATATAGCAATAACACACCCGTAGTGCGCTGCAATAGGGTAAAAAAAACTGGGACACGTACCTATGAAACCAAGAACTATATTTTGCCGCAGTACTTTAGTTTTCATGGGATTCTTATACTTGCTTAGCTGCCTAGCAAAAGCCGAGGATTATCAGCTTGCAGCTAGTAAAATGGGCTATTTTAGCGCCAAGCCTTTGCGAGAAATGGCTAGAATCATGACCCATGTTAAAGACTACAGCAGCGTCCGTGATCAGGAAAAATGCCAAAAATCGTTTGATGAATTTTATAGTTACTTGCAGAGCCATGGCAGTTGGCAAGATTCGCCTGCACAATTGAAACAGGTTTTACTAAGTCTCAGCAAACAAGATAAACTTGTAAATTTACCACTGAAGAAGCACCTGGCATTTTATTTCCGCTACCCCGTTGCCCAATGGCAGCAAGAGTTACGGCTTGTGCGCGATCCCTTTGTCTTGATTGCGCACTATAGCGCCAGTGCTAAACTTGCACAGAGAGTTCCCAGCGCCCGCCTTTTTGCGGAGATTGATCTAACCCTCTCGGCTTATCAGGCTTTTTCGCCTTTTAAAGAGTTGGCGCAGATTTTTCCTTGCCCCGACACCTTGCTTTATACACTAAATTCATTGGATTTCTTTCATGCGGTGCCTCTTGCCGCAGGCCCCTTTAGCAAAACCATAAGGGAATTTTACCAAAGACTTATTCCTGGAGGGCTGATTGCCAACGATGAATCAACAAGCCAGCAGCAGTTGCTAACCTTCGAAGTACAGCTCCACGAGTTTCTTGCCCTGAAAATACTCAAAAAACGAGGAATTAAACTCTCTCCCTATAGAGCTGAAGAGTTGGCAGCGCTTAAATGTTTGTTAGCACAGGCTGAGGAGAGCGTAAAAAAAGGGGAAGAAGAAATAAACTGTCCTGTCTGCTTGGAAGCGCTTATTTCCTCAAAAGCGCGCTGCAGTACCTGCCGTCACCAGCTTTGTTTTGCTTGCTTACAAGAATATTGTCGTCTCGATCCCCACGCCCGTTGTCCGATTTGTCGGGCCGATTTTGGCGAAAATTTAAGCAACCTTAATGTGCTGGTGCTTCCTCTGCCACGATTAGTATACCCATCGGGTATACAAGGCTACTTAATGAACTAAAATAGGCACACTTACCGCCGTGGCGACTACCCCGAGGGACAAAGTAGTGATAATAAAAGCGGAGACAGGACTTAGCCCCGTAGCGAGGTGTTGTCGAACCTTAGCTTGTTTCGATACATACTTTTCCTGCGAAGATTTAGGAGCTGAGACGAGTACAGATGGCTCTGCTACAGGTTCATGTGCAGAGACGACCACCTTCTGCTCTGACACAGCTGTTGATGTTGCTACTTTCTGCTCTAACACAGGTGTTGCTACTGCTCTCCCCTCCTCTGCTGGGGGAATTGGCGATTTTGTCGCTACTCGAGCAAAAGGATCGCTAGCGACATCTTTGAGAAAAGCAGCCGGCAGTTTTTTTGCCGGAAATTTTCTCGCCGCGAGATTATTCTCGGCTGCCCAGAGACTGGAGGGGGTTTTTCCACTATTTTCAAGTTCAATCAAGGCAGATTCTTGCTCGAGAATTCTTTTCACTTCATCCTGAGTAATGGTGATTTTACCGCCAACCTTATCATTTACCACATACCATTCATCCCCTTCGCGAAAATAATTTTTAAAATGATTGCCATTAGCATAAATCACTATACCTTTGATCCGCATTAGTTGCGCGTAGACCTCTGTTGAGCCTTCGCGCACAAAGGGAACATAAATATCAGCGATTTGATTATGTTCGTTAAAATAGTTAATGGTCGTAGCGGTTTTACTAGCAACAATTTTTTGAGTAGTTTGGTCAAAATGGGAATTATATCTATTAAGAAAAAAAGTCGTTGCCTCGAGTTCTTTTTCCTTTCCTACCAGCAAAAGTTCTCGCTCAGAACCACCTACTGGATTGACCACTTCACGCAAAGATTGGCTTGCTATGAGATCTTGAAAGCTAATATTTTCGCCGCTTGTCGCTTCGACACGAGAGTATCTGGTCGTATCAGCACTGAAAGTAGCAGTGCCATCTGCGCTGGTGATAATATTTACCGTTCGTGATGTGCCCTGGTTGAGCTCAGCTAAAATAGGCTCGATAAATTCATCGATAGGATGCTTAGCATTCCAATCAGAATCGGTAATTTCTCTTGAATTATAGCGTTTGCGATACTGAGCATTAAGGGTTTCCAATTCATTCACCGACACTTCTAGCCCGGCGCTCATCGCCATCATAATTTTGTTCAGGCTTTGTATAAAGGGATCTGCCGCTTGCTGTCTTCTCCGAGCAAGTTCATCTATCTGTTGTAAACGCATTGAAGAAGCATGTAAAATCTGCAAACCAGCATTCATGTAGCAAGTATTTTTGAAGTTATGGAGTCCTCGGGTTGAGGCAACCCTTTCGCTAACTAGTCCGCTCTGACTTTTTCTCTCAGTAATGGCCTGTTCATCGGCAGGTAGAGGAAGCGCGTCAGTCAGAGCGAGACTAGGGTGATTATCCCGCATATGTGCTTCAACCTGTGCTTTTACGTTGGTATAGGAGCTAAATAGAAACTCACCATTGCCAAAAGAGCCAATAGCAAAGCCTCTAGCCTCATCACTGAGGACCAGGCTAGAAGCTTTTTGCGGTTTTTTACCCATGTCTGTCTCATCAAAATTTATCAGAGGGCGCAGGAGAAGCAATTGCCACGGTTCACTGCAGAAAGTTTTGCTACAAACTCGGGCACTAAAGGTGTCATTTGGGGTAAAAGTAAGATTTAAGCTGGTGGCAATAGGAATTTCTTGACAAGTTTCCTCTGGCTTGCAGAACTTTACTAGCCCTCGACGCCCAGGATTCAAGCGAAAAGCAAAGCGCACTTCACTCAGATTATCAACCAGGTTCAATTGCTCAAGCCTAGTCTGCATTTCTTTGGGGTGCGGTCTGCGATCCTCCATGAGAGGATGAGAACCATGTTTACATGAAGCGAGAGGCAGCAGAATAAAGAGGGACAAATACCAGAAAAATTGCATAAAATCCCCTTTTGGCGCGTATTTATACCCATGGCCTATAGAGTAAAAAACCATGGGTATAGTCTACTCTAGTTCTTCAAGTTCGGTAGGTTCGAGGCTTTGGTTTTTGCGAAAAGCCGCAATTTCTGGCTCAATATGAGTGATAACCTCTTCGACTGATTCGCAAATAATTAAATGACGCATGTCTTTTTCTGAAAGCAGATTCATCGCTAAAGGCCATTTACGCATCCATCCGAGCAGCTCTTCCCACATTTTATCACCCCCGAGGAGGAGGATGGGGCGAGAACGAATATGGTCTACCTGAATAAGTTGCCAGGTATAGAGGAGCTCAAGAAGCGTGCCGATTCCTCCAGGGGTGACCACCACCGCATGACTAATGCGCATAAATTCGTCGAGACGGGAGGAAAAACGCCGGTGCTGACGCTTTACATCAAGGTGACTATTGGTATCGGCTTCAAAGGGCAAGGTAATAGAGAGACCGATGGAGCGGCTGTCCTTACCGCCGTCCTTTGCTCCCATATTCGCTGCTTGCATAAGCCCGGGACCACCTCCAGTAACAATATCAACTCCGCGCATCGCCAGTTGATAGGCAAGCTCATATACTTGCTGAAAAGGTGCCGTGTCGGGTTGAATCCGTGCGGAGCCGAAAATACTGACCCGGTAGTAATCGGTCTCCATCGTGGTTAGCAGGCTATCAATATCAGCGATTATATCATTAAGCTGGACTATTTTTTGATTCAATACTTTGCGGACTTGTTTACGGGTAACAGCCATAGAAATTCCTTGCAGGTTCTCCCGGTATTTAAGCAGAGGCTTGACTATATACCCTTTTCTCGATCGGTTTCATTCTCTTTTTTGTGCAGGAGAAAAACATTGGCTTTGTGCAGCGAACGACGATCTTCAGCAACTAAAAAGCTCTGCTCGTCAACCACCACCAAAGATTCAGCAGCACTAAGCTGCTCGGGTAGGTACCACTTGCGGCTCAATTTGGCGAATTTTCCCTGGGGACGAAGTTGGCTAAGGCGAGCAATCCACTTGCATTGCTGGCTGAGCACGTAGAGTTCTCCTGCGGCACTGCTCGTCAATTCACTGAGATCACAGTGATGCTGATGATCCTCCAAGCGCCACAGCTGCAATGGCTCGTAGCTTACATTCTCTTCACTGAGAGGGAAGTCTTTGCTCGCTGCTAAGGCCAGATCGGCAGAGAAGCCCTGTGGAGCTTCTCCGGCTCGGCCAAATTCAACTACTGCGGGGGGAAAACGCTCCTTAATCACCAAAAAATGCCCGTTATTAAGCAGTACCAAACCCTCACCTAAGGCATTATCACGGTTATGGGGCATCTGCCCGGGGGTCCCCCGAGCTTTAGGAAAAAACCCGCTTAGATTCATCACCCCAAGCAACTTCCCTGCATCGGGGCTGAGTACAAAAATTGACGCGAATTTTTCGTGGAGGAGAAAGAGTTTTCCGAGGCCATCCACGGCGATGCCTTCCCACTGGCTACTTAGATCACCCACGGCTTTGTGGCATTCCTGAATCTCGGGGCTCACACAAGGTGCAAAGCGTTTGATCAGGGCTGGGGTGAAATCCCAAAACTCCTGACGCCCTAAGCGCCTGCCATTAAAATCCACCACCCCGAGACGAGCGAATTTATCACCAACGGCAAAAAGCTTGCCGCTTCCCCCTTGTTGCTGAGGGCGCTGCCAAAACATTGCGGATATTTCCCGTAGAGGGATGGTGAATTCCCGAGTGATGGCGAGATCGGCTTTTGAGGATAAGCGGAGGTTATCGTAGGCTCCATCAAAGAATGTTGCCAAAAGCATGATTACTACAAAGCCCAGCAACAAAGCGAGAACTCGCAATTTGCGGGATTTAATCAGCGATACCGAACCCATATATTATGCCCCTAGGCGGCCGTTTGGGTAAAAAATATTAATACTGGAGTCTCTATCGGCAGTCTCGAGGTGCTCAGTTACCGTATTCAAACTTGCCTTACGAAGATTCGCGATATTAAAAACAAAGGAAGTAATTCCGTCATAGGTGCGAGAACTGACAAATTCATAGGTACGACAACGCGCATTTTTGAGGATGTTTTCGATCTCGCCAATACTCGGGTGTTTTTTGGTATTGTAGGTCAAAACTGCAAAATTTTTGCCATTGAGTTGGTAAGGCAGCAAATAGTTACGCACCAAGGAATAGACCAGAAATATCAGAATTAAGCCCCCACCGATCAAGGGCTTTAAAATAGCGCAGGAGATTGAACAAGCGAGAGCAATCACAATAAAAGAAACATCTTCGGCACGCTTTACCGGCGAGCGAAAGCGCACAAAGGATAAAGTGCCGAGCAGCCCCACGGAAAGGGGAAGACTAAACTGAATAACCCAAAAAATCGTCATCAGGGTTGGCGTAAGCAGTACCAGGCTTCGTGCCAGACTCCCATCGTGAGGCTCATTCTCGCGAAAATATAAGCTGTATAAGATATTCAGCATAATACCGTAGAGCAGAGCTATGGAGAGCATAACCACAAAGGTCCACGACTGGGGCGAAGACATATCCACATCGCCGCTACTGGCCAAACCGAAGATATCAGGTAAATTACCCATGTTCAAACTCCCATCCTTGACTAGTATTCAACATGCCTAATCCCAGCATAAACTTTGAAAATGAAACCTGCTTCAGTTTAATAAGACCGACAAAGGGTAAATTAGGACGACGCTTGCCGGTTTTTACTTCGAGCACATGATAGGGAAAGGTGGCATAACTAAGACAACGGGGCAGGCCATTGCTGGGTGCAAATACCTCGATGTTGGTATCGAGGGTGATCCGGTAGTCAAAAAGTCGATAGCGATGGCGATGATATTTAACCCGAATCGAAGGGTAGAGCTGCCCAAATTGACGCGCATGGTACATTATATGGCCAAAATCAGCAGCTTTTCCCTGGGGTAAAAGAGCGTCCCAATCGGGGGCATTGCCCCCACGGCTGGCCACGGGTTTTATCTTGCTTTTGAATTTGGCTACACTGGAGAGCTGTTTGACTTTTTCATGAACTTGGCCGTAGCTGCCATCTCCATAACCACGCAGGCGAAATTTGTGTTTAAACTCATCACCATTTACGCACTGTCCGTAAAAATCTTCTTCAAGGGTATCATAATAAATCGAATCCACGAGCCCCTGAGAAAAAGGATCGCTTAACCCATAGAGTGCTTCGAGCAATTGATAAATCTGGGGCAGGTATGCATGGGCAACTAGGTACTTATATTCATAATAAGAAAACCCGCTGGCATCCCCCTTATTCTCCCAGTTATTAAAGAGATTTATTTTGGGCCGAAGGAACATAGTTCTATCCGGTCTTTTTGACGGGTTTTCATCGCGGTGAGGGATACATCCAGGTTCAACACTAGCCCCTGGTTTTTTGAATTGCAATATCTTTTCGTGAGAGCTATTTTTTCTTGCCAGAAACTACTCGATAGGCTCATTACGGGCGGGAAGCATTTCGCTGAGCAGAGTCTTGGCTTTAGCTACCTTGTCGAGATACCAAAGCACGTAACGTACATCTACCAAAATCGAACGTACTTCCTCATCTTTAAAAGTCCAGTCTGAATAGAGCGCATCTTGGTTACCATCGAATAACAGGCCGACTAATTCACCCTTAGTGTTGAGTGCTGCAGAACCTGAGTTGCCGCCAGTGGTATCTACTGCCGCCAGGAAATTCATCGGCACATTGCCAAAAGACTCGTCAGTATAAGGGGAAAAATGCCGCTGATGCAAAGCCCGTAAAACTCCAGCAGGGGCTTCGTACTCGCTATCACCCCATTTATGCTTGGTATGTAGATCCATCAGGTTGGTAAAGGGAGACTGCCAGGTTTTGTCCTTAGCCCGTTCATAACCTTTTACGTGACCAAAGGTAATTCGCAGGGTCGAATTAGCATCTGGAGCCAGTACCTTGCCTTGGGAGGCATAATAAGCACGCAATGCCTTCATATATTCTGGTTGCACCTCAAGATAGGCACCCCGGATTTCGTAGCTGCGATCTTTGAGCTCGCGATAGCGTGGGTAGATCTTTGCCGCAGCGCGAATAAAGGCATCTTCGCTTTCTGCTAGTTCTTCTACGCTAGCACTCGCGAACAATTTGAGGCGCACCTCGAGGGATTCGAGCGAGCTTTTTTCATAGAATTTATTTACGGCTTTTTCAATATAGGTACTGTCTGTTAAAGCAGCTTGACGATCAAATAACAGATTTAAAGACTCGGGCCATTGCTCTATGGGGAGAGCCAAAGCGCGTTTAAGCTTCCAAACGAAGATGGCTTTGCTAATACGTCGATCATAGCGATTTTGCATGCTGGCTTGGTTTTCTCGCCAGCGCTTCCAATTCCGCTCTTGAAAATTAGGATGACGATCGGCATCCGCTTTGGGGCGATTGGCCGCCATCTCGATGAGATCGAGAGCCGCGTTAAATAGTTCTCCCATAAAAATTTCAAGTTCGCTTTCTTGCCCCAGGCTATTTTTGTTATAATGTTTGTATACTGCCTCCATTTTTGCAAAGACGCCTCCCCAGCGGAGCATCCGTTCGTGATCTTTACTGATCCAATCAATCAGAGCAAGTTCTTGGCTTATTTTTTCTTCCGCGTAGTTGATGCGCTTAAGAGACTCGAGCCCTTCACGGCGATTTTTAAGCATATTATCCACAGAGAACATGCGCGCTTCAAGCTTGGTATGGAGAACGGGGTCACGGTCCGCTAATTGTTGGAGCAACTCACGAAAACTCGTGTATTTTTCCAGAAAATGAGGGATGTCCTCTTTAACGTCCCTATTTACGGCACTGGCCGTATCCAGCCGGCTGGTCGAGCCAGGGTATCCAGCGACCAGAATAAGATCGTCTTTCTTAAGCCAACCTTCCTTGGAAGATACTTTGAGGATATTTTCTGGATTATAGGGGACGTTATCGGGATGATACTCACGCGAGCTCCCATCCGCAGCAACGTAGGCACGCAGTAAGGAGAAATCTCCCACATGACGCGGCCATACCCAATTATCGGAATCTCCTCCAAAATAGCCTACTGCAGCAGGAGGAGCAAAGACCATGCGTACATCTTTAATTTCCAGCTTACGGATCAACACAAAGGTTTCATCTTTAAAATATGATTTTACTTCAGCACGAATATTGGGGGCAGAGGCTTCTTCGGCGCTGATTATTTTTTTGATGCGATCTTCAATCGCTTTACCGCGAGCTGCGGGTAAGAGAAGATCAGTCAGGCCAGCGGTTATTTCTTCAGTTACCTCGCGCAAAGCCATGGTCACAAAAATTCGCTCAGTTGGTCCACAATTACGTTCCGCAGCTTTACTATGGGCGTGAAATCCTTCCTGGACGTAATCGTGAGGCTCTAATACTTTTTTGTTGCGCTCCTCATTGGAGAGATAACTGAGGTAATGCTGGGCGCAGTGGTGATTGGTAATGATCAGGCCTTCATGGGAAATGAAAGATCCCGAACAACCCCCGAGACTAACAATTGCTTGTAAAGTTGAGGAGGAGGGGTTGCTCAGCTTCGCAACGGGGATTTTTAGACCGAGCTCACCCAGCAGCATGCCTTGTTCAGCAATTTGCTGGGGCATCCACATTCCCCCAGGATTGCGCCAGGTTTTTTTGTGGCTGGTTTCTTGGGGATCATCAGTTTGCGTGCCTTGCTCAACCATATGGGGCTTAGTAGCTGTTTGGGGAGAAGCAGGACTCTCGATTTCTTCAAAATCGCTTTCATGCAAGTCCTGAGATAAAACCTCATCAAGGTCTGAACTTGCTACACTGAGGCTCGAGGTCAATAAACAACTGGAAGCCAAAACACTCCATATGCTTTTGCGATATAAACCAATCATCGGGTACTCCAAATAGGTTTGTCTACCTGAAAAAAATACCCTGAGGAAATTAAGAGTAAGTTAAGATCGATCTCTCTTATTATATTTTGACAAAAGCTTGTCGTTCAAGAGGCGGCTTCTATTTATTTGTCTTCAGCTGATTAACTATTGACCACCCCTAAGCTGCTCAGTACTTTGCGCTGTTTATCTATGATTCTATTTTCTTAAAAAATTCGCTCTCAAACTTCTAGGGAGGCCCGATGAAAAAGAGCTTGTCTCGACTACTTAGATTACTTTTTTTGTCTCAGACTCTTAACCCCCTTTTTTCGGTCGCAAACGCTGAAAACATTGCCATCTTAGCCTGGATGCCTGAGCATATTCCGTTACTCAGCGAACTAAGCGGGGAAAACACTCCTTTCTTCGTTCTGGCTCGTGATCGTGCCCAGCGTATTCCCGCCGGCGCTTTGGAGAAGCTAGCGAGCTCGGCGGTTTGTTATGTCGATGATATCAATAAAGACAAGCTCGGCATTACTCGCTGTCTTCGCCAGTTTGCACAAAGCTCTGGGCCTCTTGATCGTCTTATTCATGGCCCCAGTGACGAGCAAATTCTTCTTGCCGGACAATTGCGTGATGAATTTTCCATAGCACATGGTTGGCGTTACGCTGATGCTCAACGTTTTGCCGACAAATATGCCATGAAGAGTTTTCTCACTAAGGCCGATCCGAGCATCAAAACAGCTAGATTTCTCCACTGGCCAGGGGCAAGCGTTGAAGAAATCAAGAGCTCACTGATCTTTCCTCTCATTATTAAGCCCCTGCAGAGCACGGCTTCTCTGGGTATTAAGGTGGTAGCTTCGAGCCAAGAACTTGAAACAATGCTCTACGCCTTAGACAGGACTTCTCCCCATATCATTGAAGAATTTATCAGTGGTGAAACCCTACGTATCGATGGTGCTGTCGCTAACGGTAAGGTCGAGAGCGCCATTAGTGCAAGCTATCAGCCCAGCTGCTTAGAGTTTTTTGGCCAGGGAAAACCGCGAGTAATTGCTTCAGATCTGAGGAATAAGAACAGAAAAACCATAGAAGAATTTACTCAAGCAGTGATAGCAGCGCTGCAATTAGATAATGCAGCTTTTCATCTCGAAGCCCTATGGCACAATGACGAGCTGTATTTCATCGAAATCGCGGCTCGTCTTGGTGGGGGGGGCATTCTTGGACTTTTTAAGGAGAAGTTTTCAACCGACTATTTTTCTTGGTTCTATCGAGCGCAATTTGGCGAAAAAATTTCAGGTACAAGTTCCAGTTTTTTTGCTGAAGATTATGCTATTCTCTCCTTTCCCTGTTTACCAATCACCGCTGCACCATTTCAAAAGATCACCACTGTTGATAACACGGTTCAGAGGAGCGAATTATCAACCTTAGTTCGCTATGATTCTCTTAAAATTGGTGATTCTATCGATTTACCCAAAAGAGATGGGGTAAGCTTAGCGCTAGCAAATTTTTATTTCGTTGGTGATCGTCAACAAATTCAAAAAGATATTAGCTATGTAAAAGAACATTTTCACATCGCTAGCACTGCGGCAAAACCCCATGTTTTAGCCTTAGCGTGGGCTGCCCAAGATACCAATTTTGTTGATCATGAGCGCTACGAAGTAAGCTACATTATTGATCCTCTCAGGCGCGAACGTGATAAAGCGGGTATTTTTGCACAGCTTCCGGCGCAGCGCCTTTGCGAGGTAAAGGATCTTAAAGAAGACCTTGAGGGCATTCTCGCCTGTGGAAAGAAACTTGCTGCAGAGAATGGCCAGGTTGATTTGGTGCTCAGCTTTGGCATGAATGAAAAAATGGTCTTTAACGCAGCTGCTTTGCGGGATCTCTTGGGAGTCAAAGTGGGGATGAGCTCAAAAGATGCCCTGGCCTTTGTCGACAAGAGCGTGATGAAAAAACGCTTGCAAGAGAATAATCCCAGTATTCCCACAGCGCAATTTTTTAACTTAAGCAGAGACAGTTTTGCAGCTATTCCTGAAAAACTCGTTTTTCCCTTAGTAATAAAACCGCGACGAGAATCCGCCTCACGGGGAGTGCTCGTGGTTAAAGATCGTCAAACCTATCTTGATGAAGGGGCTAAGCGTTTAGCAAGGGATGGCGATGATTATTGGCTGGTTGAGCAGTATATTGCTGGTAGAACATTCAGAATCGATGGTTATGTAAGTAAGGGCGAGGTTAAAATAGCTGTTCCCGGGCTCTATGAGTCCAGCTGTTTCGACTATTATACCTATGGCTGCCCTCAGGTTACTTCCTCATTTTTAACGGTGGTTGAACGAGACAAAGTTTCCTCTTTTACCGCCGCAGTAATTGCGGCGATGGATCTGCGCGAGGGGGTCTTTCATCTCGAAGCGATCTTTGCTGAAAATCAATTCTACTTTTTGGAAATAGCCGCTCGTCCTGGAGGCGGATCGATTAAATTATTGCGTGAGCACTTTAACTTTGATCTGAGTAGGTACTATATTGTAAGTCAATTGCAGCTTCCTCTCGCCCCCCCCGCAGAAGTCTCGGCCTCGCTAGCTTATGCCCATGTGGATTTTCCCACTCAACCGCCTAGCTTTAGCCGTAAGCAAAGGGTAAAAAGCATCGTTTGCCGCAATTGTGTTTTGCCAACTTTAGTCTGGCAGCAACTTAACCAAGGCTTAGAGGTAGACTTGCAGGCCTTTTCGGGAATGGTGATCCCGGTTGCGGACTTTCTCTTGGTTGGTGATTCCTTCCAGGTTCAGAAGGATAAAGAAGCAATCGTTGCGGGCACCAGCATTGAACTAGAAGCTCTACCGTGATTCTAACCGGAGCAGGAATTATTGCAGAACAGGCTCAGGGAAATATTGCCATTAGTGATTTTTCGCTCAAGCGAGTTAATCCCAACAGCTATAACTATCGCTTGGGCTACCTCTTAAAAGTACCGCGTTTGCTGGATGGTGGAGAGCAGCTTGAGTTTGAAACCATTGAATTGCCAAGCACGGGGTATGTGTTGCAGGGCGGAACTATGTACCTGGGACATACTCTCGAGTCGATCGGCAGTAGCAAATTTGCTATGTCCTTAATCGGGCGAAGTTCCCTCGGGCGCCTGGGCTTGTTTTTGCAAGTTTCTGCAAATCTCGGGCATACGACGAGCAATCATTGTTGGACCTTAGAACTTGTTGCGAGCCAAGCAATTCGTCTCTATCCTGGTATGCCCATAGGGCAGGTTAGTTTTTGGCTCAATCAGGGGAGTGTACGCTGCCACGGTAAAAATCTAGCTCTTTTCAATGACCCTCACGAGATACAAAGATGATACTTACCGGAGAAGCTATTGCTGGTGAATTCTTGGCAGGACGTATTGCCATTGAACCTTTTACGCCCCAGCAGCTTAATACCAACTCGTATGATTTAACCTTGGGATCCCACTATTTATACTACCTCGATGAGGTTATTGACCCGGCTCAGCCCAGTGCTTACTGCAGTGAACCTATCCCCGAACAGGGGCTCTTGTTAAAACCTGGTCAATTTGTCTTAGCGGCAAGTGCCGAGCAGGTGGGCAGCAAGTATTTTGTGCCGATTTTGCACGCTAAATCGTCGACAGCCCGTTGTGGCCTGTTTGTGCATATCACTGCAGATTTAATTGATATCGGTTCTTTTGGGCAATTAACCTTACAGCTGTATGCGACCTTACCAATACGCATCTATCCTGGGATGCTTATCGCTCAGGTTTCTTTTTGGCAACCCCAGGGAGAAATCAGGCTATATCAGGGAAAATACCAGCACTCCCAAGGTCCCCAACCCTCCCATCTCTATAAAGATCCCTTTTTTGAGGGCATTCGCGCCGAACGCGCCAAGTCTCACCACGAGGAAAATGCATGAATAAGCCACGACTAGTTTTGCTGCTCGTTGTTTTTCTCAGCAATTTGGTGCAGGGGATGTTTCTAATCGGGGTAAGCAAGTCTCTTTACGAGTTGACCGGCAGCAATCATGCTTTTGCCGGGATATTTATAGTGCAGCTTTTTTTGCAAATTGCCGCCAATGTTGTTGCTGGCCTGATCGTCGATAGTTTTTCTGTTCAACGAATTCTCGTGTTAGTGAGCGCTGGTTTAAGCCTTGTTTTTGGCTTAACAGCCGTAGCCTGGCAATATTCTCTCGCACCGCTATTTTTTGCGTCACTGCTGATGGTAATCGTTGCAGGGTCAGCAGCGATCTTTCATGTTGGTCTTTTTGCCTTAGTGGGACAACGGCTCTCCTCTGAGGCTGTAGCAAAGTTTTATGGAGAGCAGGCTCTGGCAGTTCAAATTGGCCAAATTGGAGGAGGAGCCTTGGTCGGTGCCTTAATTTATCAAGGCTCTGCTCTCCAGGTACTCTATCTTATCGCCGCAATCTATGTGCTGCTCGCCGGTCTTTTTGCTCGGGGAATCGCCGAAACGAAGCACGGCAAGCAGCCAGAAGAACGACTGCCGACCAAGATCTTAGTTTTAGCAAAAGCTAAATATCGACGTATTCTCGCTGATTTTTTTCTCTTGCTTGGCGAAGCAAAGGTGCGAAAAATCATGGCCCTTTCGACCCTGCCTTACCTGCTGGTCTATTGTCTCAATATTTCTTTGGTACCTATGGTGGAGCACTATGCACAGGGTAATGCCCTCTTCCTTTCCTGGTATGATTCTTCTTTTGCACTGGGGGCTTTGCTCGGCGGCCTCAGCTATCGTAAATGGAGGCAGGCGCTCACCCGTCTTGCTTCTCCTTTCGCCTTTGCTGGAGTAACCGTCTCTTACGCTGCTCTCTTTAAGCTATTCGCCTATGCTCATCTACCTGCGTTTGCTTATCTGCTTCCCCTCGCTCTCCTTGGGGTTTTCTCCACCGTCTATTGTGCTTCCCTAAATGTTGCCTTGCAGGCTTGTAGCAGTGATGCTATTCGCGGCAGCACGGCAGCAGCCCAACAAAGTTGTAGTGCTCTGCTTGCTGCACTGGTGGTTCCTGGTTTCAATCGAATGCTTATCAATGATGTGGCGATGGCCTGGCAAGTCCCTAGTTTGGTCGTCGTTATTTTTTGTTTATTCCAAGGAAAGGTTTATCGCAAATGAAACGAGCTATGGTTCCCACGGCTGGAGAAATAGCCGAGCTTTCCTACTGTGATTTTGTCGGCTTTATTCGCCAAACCAATGTGCCCCCAGGCGCCTATGACACTCTCAATCGTTGGATTCAGGGCGCAGATATCAGCAAAGAGTCTCATCTCATCGAGGTGGCATGCACCACCGGCTTTTCCTTGCGAGAGATTGCTGCTCGTACTGGCTGTAGTGGCCAGGGCTTTGATCTAAGTACTCAGGCGATTACCACTGCGCAACAGTTAGCTGCTGAGCAAATTGAGGATAGCCAGCGCCTGCAGTGGACAGTTAGCGATGGCTACACATTTGCAGCAGCTCGTCCCTGTTCCCACGTAATCCTCGGGGCTGCCTTAGGTTTTTTTCCTCGTCAGCGAGAAATGTTGATCAGAACGCTGAGTTATTTTGGGGCTAATGACGGTTACCTCTTGGCCTCGCCTTTTTATATCGTTGATCCTCTACCCTCGACCCTGGTCAATAAAGCGCAACATATTTTAAATATGACTCCGACTCAGGGAACTTGGCAGCAAGTAATGGCCACTTACTCTGGGCTGCGCGTAGAGCATCAGCAACGCCTGGATCTACTGCTTGAATCAGAGGAAGAAATTGCGCTTTATTGCGCAGCAACTAGCGAGCGCACCATGAAGATTCTTGATCTTGAAAACGAAGAGATCTATGCTGCTATTTTTCAGCGCTTGCACGCTATAAAAATGCTCTGCAACGAATTACGCCAGCATCAAAACTATGCCGTGCTGGTCCTTGGATATCGCCAACAGGAATTTCCCCGTCGCTATGTTGAACTTTTCTAACTATAAGCACATACCACTACCAAAGCTTGATGAAGCTGACCATAAGCCTCTGCTCACCGCCTCTTGGCTTGGCACGAGCTTTATGGACTATTTTCACAAGCAGGGCTTTGTGCTTAAAGAAGCTGAACCCCTTGTTCCGCGTACGGATAAGTCTATTCTATTTACCAATGCCTTTATTGTTGCTTGTAAAGATTTGCTGATTGCGAGCCAAGGCCTAAGGGGCCAGCAAGGGCTGGTGATGTATCAGCCTTGTTTTCGTGCTCACAATCTCAAAGGCGATCTCCTTGATCCGACTCCCCCGGCGTATCTTAGCTATTTTCATATGGTTGGTGGGGTTTGTGCACCGGAATCTCTCCCCAAGCTTTTAGATAATCTTTGGCATTTTTTTAGCGCGATTCTCTCCATTGAGCCGAAGCGCCTGCTCTTTAAAGCCTCGCGAAAAAATCTATTTATTATAGAACAGCTCTATACTCGGGAAGGAGAGAGCAGAGTTCCACTCCCCACCATCGTTTTTGAGGAGAGCAATCCCTCCTACTATCAATGGTCCTACGGCGCTTCCCCCTTGGCGGGATCTGGGCTCACTATGGCATTGCGGCAAGCCGATGGCAGTTATCAAGACTTTGGTAATATCGTTGCGATTAGCAATGCTGCTTGCACGCTAGGCTATGAATTTGGCTTTGGGGTGGAAACCCTCGCCGCACGTCTGTTGAATCTGCGCAGTCCGCTGCTCTGCAACCCAATTCATTCGTGCTTTCCTGAATTGCAAGAGCCACGCTTTGATCTCATTAAAGATTTGATTGTTGCTGCCGTGGTCATGGTTAATGCTCATGTTCCCTATGGCTACCATGGACGCAGCGATATTTTGCGCAAAACCATCAAGAAAATAGCTCTGGCGATTCATCTTAAGGTGCTCAGCACAAGGATGGTATTTGCAGCGGTAATTCATACGGTACGCTATTTTCACTTTAATCAGACTCATATTTTTACGGTGGAATCATTGATTTCTAAAGCTCTTGCTCGTCTCGAGGCTTCCTCGCTGAAGGATGGTAAGCAAGGCCACAGCTCACTATGAATACTCATGTGAGGCACTGTAGTGCAGGTACCGCAGCGCAGCTTGCCTCTTTAATCGCTACTCCTGAGATCAATTTGCTGGTGCTGGCGAGCGCCAGCGAAGGGATTTGCGAGGGCCTTTCAGCTGCCCAGAATCTTCTTGCTCCCGGCTTTCAGTTCTGGGCAATAAATCAGCCGCTAGAGACAATTTCTGCTCGACTGGCCAGTTCGCTTCTTAGTCTTGGTCCTCTCGATGAAGAGTTAAGGGCTGACCTCTTCCGCGATCTTAATTGCTTGCTCGCTAGTTTTACGATTTACGCCAACTGTCTCCGACCCTTTGTAAGTTTACGCTGTGTAGATGCGGATTATCTGCGTGCCAACAAGGATTCGGTATCTGCTTGCTTTCACCGTGATAGTACCGTTTTGACCCTTACCAAAACCTATCTCGGAACGGGGAGCCAGTGGGTGGAGAATCACAATGTAAAACGAGAATATTTTGCTAGCCATTGGAAAGCGCCCCTTGCCGTACCCCTCAGCACCTTCTTATATAAACCCGAGCAGATTCATACGCTTGCAACTGGAGCGGTGGCTCTCCTCAAGGGAGAATTCAATTGCCTGACTGCTGATGATGAGACTAAAGAATTTTTAACAAATTTCTTACCACCCGCTGCTAAGCTCGTTGTGAACCAAGGAGCGGGACTGATTCATCGCGGCCCGCCTCTTGGCTTGAGTGAGCGGCGTTTAGTGCTTAATATTAGCAGTTTTAATGCTCTATAAAGGAAGCATCCATGCCGAGTAAAAAACATATTGTCATTGTGGGTGATGTAGATAGCGTGCCTGCAGCACTCAAGAACGGCTCCTACGATTTAACTTTGATTTGCAAAAAAGATCCTCGTGCTCACCAGGATAAGGCCGTAGCACGTACCTATGAGCTCGATATTGAGTTTAGTTATGATATCAATGAATATTTGCCGCAAATGGCCGCTATTTGTGCCCTCAGTAAGCAAGCTGAGCAAGCAGCAGGACCAATTTGGCGAGTTGTTGCGCCGATGGAACAGACCATCCTGCCAGGAGCCTTGCTCCGCGATTATTTGCAGATACCCGGAATCCATGGCGATCTTGCCCGACGTTTTCGCGATAAACTGTTGATGAAAAAGATCCTCGAAAAAAATACCGCTATTCCCTTGGCTCCCTATGTTGCGTTGAGCGCTGAGATGGAGGATGCTGAAGTCCTTGCTCGTGCGGCTCCCCTGGGCTATCCCTTGGTATTCAAGCCTCGTATGCAAGCAGGGAGTCGGGGGATCGTTGTTTGCCATCATCGTCAAGATTTGCAAGGGGCTCTTGCGCAGAGCGTAAAACGCGAAGATTTTTTAATTGAAAAATTTATCGACTATCCCCTCGTCCATATCGATGGTTTAGTCCGCGATGGGGAGCTGTGTTTTGTCAGTGGTTCTCGCTACTTACATACCTGTCTGCAATGGGCGCAGGAAAAGATGGCCATGGCCTCAGCAAGTATCAGTGATCCACTTTTACAAGAAGCCATCGTCAAATTTGCTCAGCAGGTAAGCAGCGGTCTCGAGATGCGCGATAATGTTTTTCATCTTGAGGCCTTTCTTGGTCCTAAACAACAGCTTATCTTTTTAGAGATTGGTGCTCGTCCCGGGGGGGCTGGAATTACTACTTCGCTGGCTGAGCAATTTGGGATTGCCTTGGAGCTCGAAGCGTTGCACTGCGATTTGGGTCTAGCAGCTCTCTCTGCAGCTCAAGGGTTTATCGCTGACCCTAAACCACGGGGTTCGG
>JAHFAI010000049.1 GCA_023250635.1 Deltaproteobacteria bacterium
CTTTGAGCTTGGTTAGTTCAGAATTTTGCGCCATTAAAAAATCCTCCTTATGTTTTACATAGGAGGCATAATGAACGAGGGGAAAAAATTAATCACATATAGCTGTGGACGGGACACAGTATTTGTTTGCTGGTTTTGCTCATTTTCTATGACCTCTTTGAGAAAGGTAAAAGAATTTTTGCTAGCATAGTTCATAGAAATAGTAACCGAGCTGATGATGGATTCATCATCTATACATAGTTTGCCGGCTGATTGGATAAAAAAAGTTGAATAGAATTGAGCGAGAAGTTGCTCAATCTCTCTCCTATCATCAAAAATCAAAGTAAAATTGCGATGGGCATCAACTAAATAGGGAAAACAACCGCCATGTAACCGCTGCATATCTGCAGCGGTTACATGCCCATATTTATCTATCGCAATAGCAAATCCCTGTGAACCAGTCAAATCGGTAAGAAAATCATCATCGGGAAAGTGGGTGAATTTCTCAGGGATTACTGGCTCATATTGGCTTTTATCAACTAAGGGAAGGTTCTGTTGATACGACTCTCCTATTTCGTTTTGATAGGTGAGGATTTTTTGCGAGTTCCTTGGCAAGACATCTGCCGTTTCATTTGCTAGTTTCTGCCTAGTTCTACAGCTTATTGTAAAAATGCTGGCAAAAACAAAGGAATAGAATACTTGGAGAGGACTCGCAAACGGCATAAGTAAGCCTCTAAGCATCGATTAATGGAAAAATCGGCATTGTACTATTGTATACCAATCAAGGTTTTATTTACACCCCCAATAAATTCACTTGTCAGCGTGGGCGTGGGCGATAAGCGTAGACCTGAGCCTAAGCGGTTAAATTTGGGGATTTAGACCAATCACGTTTTGGTCTTCAACTTTTTCAAACGGATGCAACATCAATTTTATAGCTTTGATGATGGCGATGCCAGAAAATTTCAAAGGCTAGGGAGAAGCCCATCACCAGCCTTGTGGATTTCCCTCCTCGCCACCCCCAGCATGGCAGGAGGCTTACGGTGGTATAATCGAGTAGGAGGAGGGGCTCCCCCCCGACCTCTCACAGAACCGTACGTACGGGTCTCGTATACGGCTCTTCATTTTAGTGCTGATCGCTAGGAAGTAGCCCCTCTTTCTGCACTTGTGAAAAGCATCTGAAAGAAATTTTCTTCCCCGCAGCAGCTTCTCTCCCCTCGGCCACAGCCAGCGAATGGCAAGGAACGAGAAAATTGGCAGGTGGCTTCTTGAGCTGGACTAGGCTTGTAAAGAGGCACCTAAGCCGCAACAGCTCATGAAGACGCTTGCCGGTTTTCACGGGCCTTGTCATGCTGGAGGCACGAGGGGAGAGAAGCTGCTGCGGGGAAGAAAATTTCTTTCAGATACTTTTCACAAGTGCAGAAAGAGGGGCTACTCTTGAGGAAAGAGAGCAGCAGCAGAAGTGGATAGAATTTGATGCCACCGTAAGCCTCCTGCCATGCTGGGGGTGGCGAGGAGCGATTACCATTCAAGTAATCCTAAAGCCTTATCCACAAAGCCGTAATTTGTTCGTCGAGAGCATCTCGGCGAGCTGTATCGCTTGCTGAGCAAACAGCTCGCTCCTCGACGAGCTCCTCGAGCTGTTGCATGAGCACATTCTCTTCTTGCTGGCGCCTATTTACTGCCTCTACAGCAGTATCGATAAGTGCCTGGGAATAGCCGAGTTCTAGCATTTTAGCTCGAGGATTAGGAGCAAATGCGCTGGCAACTTCCTCAGGTGAAAATGCCGTCATAATTTCTGAAGAAGAGAATCCTCCAGCCAGCAAATCTTCAAGTTTAAAATGGGCGCGTTTGAGCTCGCTCGCCGTAAACTGCGCCTGGTACAGTTGCCTTGCGGTGAAAGACTTGAGTAGTCTTTGGTTAAGACAACGCTCAGGTTTTGCTGTTCTTAAGGCGATAATTTCTTCTAAGGGGAGCAGCGCCTCTTCCCCATCAGCACCTTCAGCTGCCGTCGCTTCGATCAAATTCTCCCACACCGCTCTATCTTCGCTTCTCTCAGGAGAACAGGCATCGAGACAAGCATAAAAATATTCAATTGTTTCTCGTCGTTCTCGAGCTTTCACCCTGAGGACCGTTTCCATCTCAGCTCGTGAATAATAGGCGGCTCCCCGGCACATAATATGGCGTACTTCAGCAGAGCTGTTGCGCGCATAATATTCTGATGCGGAAAAAGCACCAAGAAGCTCTTGGTGAGAAAATGGTCGGCTGCTCTCGATAGTTTCGCGTGGTAGAAATGGTAGAAGTATCAATTCTGTTATTGTAAATCCACCGGCCCGCAATTCTCGTGCGGTAAAACCTGCTTTTCGCAACTGATGCAGGGCTCGTTTGCCGATAATTGTTGGTCCGATATGAGCTCGAGGATGAGCCTCTTTTAACTGCAGGAGGTCTGCTATGCTTACCATGTGGCCAATCAAGCGATACTTGCGGGCTGTCGCAGAAAAATTGCTCAATCCAGGTAGTCCGCTAAAACTGAGAACTATGCTCAGCACTTCAGCAGGAAGTGTTTTCAAGCAGCTGTTTTTTTCAACTAGAGAAGTCTCCTCGAGTGGGAGCATTGGCGATCCCCACCCACAAGGAGGCAGAACCAACATGGTCAACAAGAAACTCAGCCATCTCATACAGATACGAAAATTCATTGATTTTTACTCTCGGCTTAGTCTTCTAAGCAATAATTTCTTTAAAATTAAGATCTTATACTACGAATTTCCAGGCGATTTCAATATTTAGCATAAATATCCGAACAAGTATAGAATTAAAAATAACGGAGATCCCATGAAAAAAAGCAAATTAAAGGTATTACGGCTTCTATTCTTAGGGGCTTTTTCCTCTTCTCTCCTGCATGCTGAAGTGAAAGGAAGTACTTACCTTAAATCGGAATTAGCCTTTTCAAGACCCTCCTTAAAAGTCGATAATGCCCTAGATTCAACGAATTATTTAGGATTTTTTGGCTTGATTAAATATTCTCGACCTCACTATCTCTACCTCTCTGGGTCGTATGACTTCGCCTGGGGAAAGACAAATCTCGGTGGTGATGGGCTGTCAAATATCAAGGATTCTCTTGATTCAAAGTTGGCTATCCTCGCCCTCGATGGAGGTTATCAGTTTGCCTTTTTTAATGATTCTTTGACTTTTACCCCAACCCTTGGGGTGGGAATGAATTATTTAGCTTCGGAGTGGCGAGGCGAGCGCCTTCGTTCTGACTACGACTTGACCTCTTATGGCTATTCGCTAACCGGAAAATTCACCTATCTCCTCGCTGCTCCGCTTGTCGTTGGGCTTGATTTAGGACTAATTTCCCCCGCTTCTACTGTGCAAACAATTGAGCTTATTCCACTTTTCAGCAGTAGTAGCACTATTGTTAAAACAGACTATAAAAATACTCCTTATTTTCAACTAAATGTACCGCTGGCTTTCTCTATCAATGAGAAATGGGGGATTATTCTTGGTTATAGTCTGATTGAGCGCACTCTCCAGGTAGAAAACTTTAGCGTTGGTGGTGTTGATGTAACCTTGGGTTCCAGCATACTCGAGACAAAAAACTCTAATCTTCATCAATCAATTATCCACTTGGGAATTTTCACCAGCGGCTTCGGTGAGTAAGCTCAAGGAGCTCCTATAATTCCCCAGAATCCGTAATGGTTACTGTGGCAGTAGTGCGTCCATTTTGGCTGCCGACGCCTTCGATCGTTTTTACTAGATCAAGGCCTTCGATTACTTCCCCGAAGACCACGTGATTACCATCGAGCCAGGGGGTGGCTACCGTGGTGATAAAAAACTGTGAACCGTTGGTATTCGGACCCGCATTAGCCATGCTGAGTAAGCCTGGCTTGGTGTGCTTGACGGTGAACGCTTCATCGTTGAAACGAGCACCATAAATGCTCTCGCCGCCGGTGCCATTACCATTGGTGAAATCCCCTCCCTGCAACATAAAATTGGGGATTACTCGGTGAAAACTGCTGCCCTTATAATGCAGCGGCTTGCCCTGCTTACCGAGGCCTTTTTCTCCCGTACAGAGGGCACGGAAATTCTCAACTGTTTTGGGAGCAGCGCTACCAAATAGGCCAAAAACCAGGCGACCAGCTGCTTCATTGTTAATGCTAATAGCAAAAAATACCTTGTGACTATGTTCCATTGCTAACTCCTGCCATTAAACTTGCTCAGCAAGTCATCCATAGTGAATTTCTTAGCATTAGCGGATGGGGCTCTGCCCGCCTGAGGACGGTTTCCTGAGGATTGATGAGCCCGCTGCTGCTGTCCTAATTGCTGCCGATTCGAACTGTCTTGTTCCCCTGGTCTCTGGGCAGCCCCACGTTGATACTGCTCTGAGCGCTCCCGCCCTCCCTGCTCCCCCCTACGAGGGGCCTGCTGATTGAAACGCGGCGCTGCGCCCGAGCTTCTCTCGTTGCGCTGTTGATCGTTACGAGGCTGCTCATTACGCTGCCCGGGGCGATGATTTCGAGATTCAAGCTTAGCTGCTGGGCGGCGAGGCTCAACATTTGCCCCTGCAGGACGAGCATTGCCCGTTGTTTTAGCGGCAGTTTTGCGGCTCAGGCTAATGCGATTACGGTTTAAATCGAGGCCAATTACATAAACATCGAGAATATCGCCAACGGCTATCACCCGGGAAGGGTCATCCACAAACTGATTAGATAGTTCGCTAATATGAATCAAACCATCCTGGTGAACCCCGATATCAACAAAAGCACCAAAGTTAGTAACATTGGAAACCGTACCCTTCAGCTTCATTCCCAGATGGAGATCGCCAATACTGCTGACCTCATCAGAGAAAATCAAGCGACTGCTGTCAGCCCGGGGGTCATGCCCAGGTTTCAGCAATTCAGCAGCAATATCCTTAAGGGTGGGCATACCCACCGTTGCAGACACGTAATTCTCCAGGGGAATGGCTTCGACTCGGGCCCGATTCCCCACCAACTCGGCCACGGGAAGCTGGAGATCTGCAGCCATTTGTTCTACCAAGGCGTAGCACTCCGGGTGGACGGCAGAATTATCCAAAGCAAGACTTGCCTGAGGAATTCGCAAGAAACCAGCTGCTTGTTGGAAGGCTTTTGGACCAAGGCCACCAACCCGGTTTAGCTCCGCACGGCTACTAAAAGCACCGTGACTATTGCGATGATTGACAATGTTTTTTGCTAAGGACGCACCAATCCCCGAAACGTAACTCAATAGTTTATAGGAAGCGGTGTTCACGTTGACGCCAACCCGGTTTACGCAGCTTTCTACGGTGTCTTTCAGAGAATCTTCGAGTCGAGTGGTATTGCAATCGTGTTGATACTGACCAACGCCGATAGAACGTGGATCGATTTTAACCAGCTCCGCCAGGGGATCCTGCAAGCGCCGCGCAATGCTGATCGCACTACGAATCGTCGCATCGAGCTCAGGGAATTCTTCGCGGGCTAGGTCGCTTGCCGAGTATACGCTGGCACCGGCTTCGCTGACGATTACTCGTTTAAGGGGCCGCTCCATGGCCTTGATTACCGAGATGACAAAACGATCGGTTTCTTTGCTCGCCGTTCCATTACCAATAGCCACGAGACTGACGTCGTGACGCGCGATCATTGCCGCAAGTTGTTTCTTCGCTTCAAGGGTCTTGCCGTGATCTGGCTTGTCAAACAAGGGATGAATCACATCGGAATCGATGTACTTACCGGTGGATGAAACCACCGCCAGTTTGCAACCACTCTGGAAGCCGGGATCAACCCCGAGTACAACCTTGGTGGCTACGGGAGGCTGTAACAAGAGATTTTCGAGATTTTTAGCAAAGATGGTGATGGCATCTTGTTCGGCTTGGTTTTTTAGCTGCAGACGGATCTCGCTGGCAATGGTCGGAGCAAGCAGGCGACGATAGGCATCGCTAAGCACCCCTTGTAACCACTGACTAACGCAGGCCGAGGTAGCAGGTTTATGAATAATGAGTTGCGCAAGCTGGGCGAGCAGCTGTTCACTGTCGACTTCAATTCCTGTACGCAGCACTTTATCGGCTTCTCCCCGACGCACGGCCATTATCCGATGAGAACGGGCCGAGCGAATAGGCTCGCGATAATCAAAATAATTTTCGTACTTAGCAGGATCTACTTTGCTCTTTTTGGTTTTTTCTCTTTCGCTCTCTTTGTCTGCTGGCGAAGCCCGTACGGGCACTCGCCCAGCAACCAAGAAACCCTGGGCTATGGTATAATCACGCACTAGCTGCCGATATTCGGCAGTTTCGCTCAGGCTTTCGGCTAAAATATCTGCCGCACCTTGCAAAGCCTCAGCCGGGCTACCAATACGTAGCTCTGCGGCAACTTCCTGATTATCGGCCGGGCTTACGTAAGCGCTGGCCACCACCAGCAGATCGTCGAGATGAGCACGCTCGCGGAGAATATGCTGCACGAGTGGTTCAAGCCCCTTATCGCGAGCTGTTTTGGCGCGAGTCAGGCGCTTTGGTTTAAAGGGCAAATACAGATCTTCGAGTTCCTGCTTGCTCTGGCAAGCAGCAAATTTTTCCCGCAATAGAGGCAGTTCAGCCCCTCGGGCAGGATTGGTTTTGCAGATCAATTCAACAACCTTCAGATAGCGTTCTTTGCTAGCCTCAAGTTCGCTCAAATAACTATAGCGTTCACGAATGGTCCGAATAGCAACCTCATCCATGGAGCCGGTAACTTCCTTACGGTAGCGGGCTACGAAGGGGATGGTGCATTCGTCTTCTATAAGAAGGCGGATGGTATTCTGGACGTAAATGTGGTTGACGCCTAACTCGGCTGCAATCTTGCCTGCAATCTCTTTCATCGCGTAAATTCCTGCCCAAAGGTAGATGGAAGCAACTTATTTGTATTCAGGGAAAAAATACTTGATTTCCCGGGCTGCAGAAGCAGGGGAATCAGATCCGTGGACGCTGTTTTCACCCTTATTTAAACCGATTTCCTTGCGAATAGTGCCTTCTTTGGCTTCAAGTGGATCGGTGGCGCCCATAAGCTCGCGCACCCGGCTTACCGCATTTTCACCGCGCATCACCATCATCACCACCGGGGCCGATGACATAAAAGCAACCAATTCGGGAAAAAATCCGCGACCGCGATGCTCCTCATAAAAGCCTTCGGCTTCCTTGAGAGTAAGGTGTTTTCTGACTAAATGGGTAATGGTAAGGCCTTCGCTTTCGTAGCGTGCCAGAACCTTACCAATTAAATTTCTCTGAGTAGCGTCAGGTTTAATCATACCAAATGTGGACTCGAGCACGGGAACTCTCCTTCGAAGTAAAGCTATGAATATCAGTAGATACCCTAGCGCGGGGGCTTTGGCAAGTTGCTAACTCTGGGGGACCACGTCGGTGCGCAAATTATTCACATAGCTTGCATTGAGGCGTTGCATAGCGTTTTCAGCGGTTTCTTTATACTGGGTAAGTTTTTTGGGGCCAATGGATTTTTCGCGGGGGAAGCGTTTACCGAGGGGGTCTTTATAGACGCCATTTTCATAAAACTCAAAATGCAAATGGGGGCCAGTGGCCATCCCCGTGGAACCAACGTAGCCGACGATTTGCCCCTGCTCCACCACTCCGTTTTTCTTAATCCCCTTTCCTAAACGCTGGAGATGTTTGTAGGCGGTTTGGTAGAGTTCGCTATGGCGAATTTTGACCATGATACCGTTAGAACTCACTCTTCCCGCAACTTCGATGCGCCCATCGCCTACGGCGCGGACCGGGGTGTTGCGTACCGCAGCATAATCCACCCCCAGGTGAGGGCGATTGATTCGCAGCAGGGGGTGAAAACGACGCTTTTGAAAGCGAGAGCTTATCCGACTATAACGCAGGGGACTTTTGAGAAACGCACCTTTGACGCTTACCCCATTCATATCATAGTAACCAGAGATTCCGTTTTCATCCTTGTAGCGTACCGCTACAAAATATTCATCGCCCTTGCGATATTCGGCCACCAGGATATTGCCCCACTGAAAAGGCTTTTGCTCCACATATTGGCGCTCCACCAAAATTCTCCAGGTATCACTGGGGCGAATCTCGCGATCGAAATCAATCTGCCACGAAAAAATATCCGCAAAGGTATAGACGGTTTGGGGATCGATGCCTGCTGATACCGCTGAATTCCACAGGTTTTCTGTAATCGTCCCCGCAAACACTGACTCGCGAGTGGTGACCTCCTTGTTTTCTAAGGCGGGGATCCATTCGTGGGCAGCGTTTTGCTGCAGAATCAGGATCTTAAGAGGGCTTAACTTGAAGGCCAGTTTAACTACCTGGGAGGTATTGACGTTGCGATACAGGCTCAGTTTGGTATTACGAGGAATCTTATGAAGGGCGGAGAGAGTAGTCGCAGCAGCGATAATTTTTTGAATTTCTTCGTTGGGGATTTTTGCTGCCAGCAAGAGGGTATGGTACACGGAGGAATTCTGCCCGATGGTGTATTCCTCTTCGATAAGATCCGAAGGCACCTCCGGGGGACTAAGCGGGACGAGGGGAACTTCCGCCACGGGGGGGGAAGTTTCGCGACTAGGGGGCTGAGGCCGTTCCGTAAGGGAAAAACTCTTCAGATACGAGCCTATGAGTACCCCTGCGGCTAGGGTAGCACTCAGCACTGCAAGGCTCAAACCACGACGTTTTCCTGATCCCCGTTGGGGATGCGGCGCTGAAGATTCGCTCACAATACTCCTTGTGGAGGGAGGGGGGCTTAGCTGCCCCGGGCTTTATTAAGGAAGCCGGTAACACCAGAACTCCCCTGCTTAAGAGGAGGATGGAGCACCAGTTGCCGGCCCTTTTTAAGACCATCGCTGAATAGAGAGCTGCTGCCCCGGCCAGCGCCAACCTGCACGTTGCGAAGACGGGGGTGGCGATAATTCATAAATTCAAGCAAACGCTCCTCTTCTTGCTTGAGAATGAGCTGTTGTTCCCTAAGACTAAGCCCCGCGCCGGGAGCAGAATCGCTGCCCGCAGGGGAGCAGGAAGCCTGTTCTGCTTGGCGCTGTTCTTCTAGTTTTTCGCTAAAACCGGCGATTACCCCTTGATAAAACGAGCTGGGACGCAGGCCTTTTTGCACCCGAACTTCTTTTTGGTATTCACGCCACAGGCTTTTGGCACGCCCATCAAGAAAATAATAGACGTACTCGGCCATTTCTAGCTGATGGGGCAGGCCAAGAAGTTCCAGGGCCTTAAAGCTGGTTTCCGCTTGGGCATTATAACAAGTGAGATGAATCACCTGGACGTGAAAAAACTTGACCAGCAACGAAGCAATCAATGACTGGTAGGTATGAATACGCTTTTGTCCCTGCTCAATCACCGTACTAATAAATGCTGGACGATCGAGAGCCTCGAGGGAGGCAAGATGGCAATCGGCATAGAGGCGATGGGCTTTTTGCATGGCCAGCTCGGCCTCCCATTGGTTGGCTGACTGAGCCAGGGCGAGGAGTTTTTGCGCCCGACTGAGCAAACGCTGCTGCTCAGTGTTCAAAGCCGTGCTGCTTCGCCAATTCGTTAAGACCTGGAGATCGAGGCAGGCTCTCATTGCCCAGGCTTGGAGACCAAGAAGGGCTCCGGCTTGGCGGAAATAGCTGCCATGATCGCAGCTTTGGCGAAAAACCTCCTCGACCAGCTGATGGGCCATCTCATGCTTCAGCACTTCGAGCACCACCGCCCAGGGGAAGCCAGCAAGCAGATCAAAAGAAAGTGCAATCGTGCGGGTATGGCCATCCCAGCGCGCCAGCGGAGTGGTGAAGGCACCGACCACCATTACCGCTGGCTGTAGGGAAAGGCGATGCTGGTAGGTAATCCGCTCAAAATCAAGATAGAGTTGCTTGGCCCAGCTGTGCTGCAAGCGTTCACGTTCCAAGGGGGCTAGTTTTTCAAAGTAGGACATGCTTGTTTCTTTATTGCGTTGAAAACGTTTCTCGAATACACCTGCCGTGGTAAACTTAGGCGGCGTGAAGTAGCAATTATTTAAAACTGTAACCAAAAAAAGGAGCAGCGTCCAATATGGTAAAACATTTACAAGAATTTCCTCAAGTGCGGGCATTTGCGCTGAGTATCCTCACTCTCCTCAGCGTCGAAGCCTGTACCCCCTCCTTCGAAGGAGAATACCAAGATCCCAATGCCCGTGCTGAGATGCTTGACGATAAATGGAACGAAGATGACGCCAAAATCGTCGCGAGCAAAATAATCTTACAGATGCTCTACGAAAATTACCAAGATATAGAGAAGAATCCTGGGGCGATGAAAATTGAGCGCGCCTGGTTAAAAAAATATAAGGCGAAGATGGTACGCACCACCAGAAAATCCGCCGATGAGATCGATGGGCCGGTGGTTATTTTTAAGAATTTATCGAATAAAACCAGCGAGCATATTCCGATTACCGCTCTCAACGAAGCCATTCGCCATGAATTGATCAACTCTGGCAATGTTCGCTTTAGCAATATTGACGAGCTCGGCGATGATGTAGTAAAGCAGCTCAAATACCAAGCGGACAGCGGTATGGTTTCCCCCGAATCGGCCAAGCAGCTGCGTAAGCAAGTAGGCGCCGACTTTTTCCTAACCGGCACCATCAGTAGTCAAGAACATACTTTAAAAGGCCAGAAGCGCGTCAGCTACGAAACCAATCTGATCCTTACGGATATCGAAACGGCCCTGATCACCTGGAGCGGCAAGGCGGATATTCGTAAAAGCTTTAAACGCTCATCCTGGGGTATGTAAATGCTGTGCCGTCTCCCGCTTTGTCTGCTGATACTTGCGGTAATCTGGCAGTGTGCAAGCTACACCGATGAGACGGCGGAGGTTCGCCAAAATTTCTATAAGGGAGATTTTCAGCTCGCCCTTGAAAAACTCGAAAAATCCCCACTTAAAGACTCCAGCCGCAATCTGCTACTGTTTCAGCTTGAAAAAGCGATGATTTTCGATCGTCTGGGCGATCGCCAACAATCCCGCAAGCTGCTGATTGCTGCTGACCGCCAGGTCGACAAACTCTATACCACCAGCATTCTTAACACGGCCAGTTCTTTTTTGATCAATGACTCCACCCAGGATTATGGGGGGGAGGACTACGAAAAAGTAGCGATTCACACCATGCTGGCCCTTTCCTTCCTCCAGGATAAATCCTTGGAAGAAGCGGGAGTAGAAGCCCGAAAAATTAATTTAATTCTCGATAAAATCACCAAGGAATACGCCCAAAAATTCAACGGCTATCGTGAAGACGCTTTGGCCCTCTATCTTTCGGCTTTAATTCATGAGGCCCAAAGAGAAGATGACGACGCTATTATTGATTATCAAAAAGCGCTCACTACCTTTGCTCATCCCCACTACCGGCAGTTTTATTTGGGGGCTGTGCCTGATCACTTAGTGCGGGCCCTCTATCTCCTTGCTGGTAAGAACCAGCGCAGCGAGCTCAAAGAGCAACTCAAAGAGACTTATCCCGACATAGTAAAAACTGCGGAAGAAGGCCTCAAAGCCGGATTGACCAGCCAGATCGTCAGTATTCACGAAATTGGCCATATTGCGATCAAACGAGCGAATGATTTTGTTATCCCCCTGGGGGGACAGATTATCCGCTTATCCTTTCCTTATATTGCCTACAACGAGCGTTATAGCTTTGGCACCACCGGCCTCGATCTGGAAGGCGAGGGGTTTTTCCCCGGGAGAAATCTGGCTTATTTGAGCGCCATTGCCCACTTTGCTCTGGAAGAACGCCGGGGACGGATGATTTTAAAAAGCGCTGCACGTTTAATTGCCAAGGCCGCCCTTACCAACAAGGCCTACGATGCTTTTGGCCCCCTGGGAGGCATAGCCGCGAATGTGGCTTCAGCAGTGACCGAAACTGCTGATACCCGTGGTTGGACCCTGCTTCCCGATGCTTTTTCTGTCTCTCGCGCCTGGCTTAAGCCCGGTAAGCACCGGATGAAGCTGATGAGCGAAGGGCGCCTCGATAAGGTCGAAATGGTTGAGACTTCGGCCGGAAAAATAGCGATATTTCGTTCCTACTGACAAGGTACTAGTATGCAAACCGATGCCCTGGTTAATGAACTTACCGCCACCCTCCCTTCCTACCCCATGGAAGAGTTAAAGCTCCTGAGTAAGGGGCTGCGTCAGCAGGGCAAGCTGGTTTTTGATTTTGGCACCGGCGATCCCACCCTGCCTACCTGGGAGCCCATTCGCCAAGCCGTGAGCAGGAATATTCCCGAGGTAAGTCAGTACCCGAGCGTGCTCGGCAGTGACGAGCTCCGTGCTGCTCATGGCGACTACCTGCAACGGCGCTTTAAGCTCGCAATTAACGATGATTTAGCCATACTCCCGGCCCAAGGCTGTAAAGAAGCAATTTTTCATATGGCCCTCTCCTTAGTGGGTCGAGCGGGGGGACGCCGCAAAATTCTCTATCCTGATCCGGGCTACCCCGTCTACCGAAGCTCGGCTTTATTCGCCGGGGGAATTCCCTGCCCGATCACCTTGCAACCCGAAGATAACTATTTGCTTAAGCCCTGGCGTTTACCTCGCGAGCAAACGGAAGGCTGTGCAGCCCTGTGGGTTAACTACCCCCATAATCCGACCGGAGCCTTAGCCGATGAAGCGTACTGGCGACAGTTGCTTGCCTGGTGCCACCAAGAAGACGTGATTCTCCTGGCCGACGACTGCTATGTTGACCTCTACGATCCTGTTTTAGACCAGGGTTCCTCAGGGCTACGCCCCATGACTCCCCTGTGTTTCTCCCACGATCGAGTTGTGGCGTTTATGAGTCTGTCCAAAAGATCGGGTTTAACGGGATATCGTGCTGGATTTATGGCTGGCGATGCACGAATTCTCAAGCCGCATGCGCGCGCCCGGGCTAATTTCGGCCTGGGAATACCAAGTTTTATACAAGCCGGAGCGGTGAGTGCGTGGGGCGATGATACCCACGTAGAGGTCCGCAAAAAGATCTTTGCGGAGCGCATGCAGCTTGCCGGTACGGCGTTGATGGAATGGGGATTGCTCGAGGCGATTCCCCAAGCAACCTTCTATTTGTGGTGTCGAGTGCCGGCTTCCGCCAAAGGGGATGATTTGGCTTTTTGCCGACGCTTGGCCCAGGAGGGGATCATCGCTAGCCCCTCGCGCTGGTTAAGCGAAGGCATCAGTGGTTATTTTCGCTTGGCCTTAGTTCCTGACAGCGAGGGGATTCGCCAAGCTTTGCCGCTACTAAAGCGCTGTCTTCTGTAAGGATTTTGTAGGAATCTATGCTTCGCTGGAATAACCTCGTGTTCTTTGCTAACCTCCTTGCTTGCTCTTCCCAGGCAGGGCCAGCGCAATTACCGGGGGTTTTTTATAGCTTTCTGCGTAATTGCCGGGACGAAACTGCCAGCCCTGCGGCAAAACATACGGTGCAGATCTTGCTAGCCACCGCCCAAGAACGCAACTGTGATGCTGGCTACAAAAAACTGACAAAAGTAAGCACCCTCGTCCTGCGTTTCGCCCGCCTGGTTGATTTAAGCCCCTTAGCCGATCTCACTAATCTTCGCTCCCTCAGCCTGGGGGGAAACGCCATCAGTGACTTAAGTCCCTTGGTAAACCTTGGTGAATTGCGCGAATTAAGCCTTGGCGGCCCTTTTGGCTACAATAATGTGCGTGATCTGCAACCCCTGCGTTTTCTTAAAAAACTCAAGGTTCTTATCCTAAACAATAATTTGCTTAAGAACCTCACTCCCCTCAGCAGCCTAAGCGCCCTTGAGTACCTTGATCTTTCTCATAATGGCATCGAAGAGTTGAACCCTATAAAAGGCTTTGTCAATCTCACCAGCCTGCAGCTGAGCGGCAATAGAATTAGCGATATTTCGCCCTTAGCATCCCTTACTAATCTCAAAATTCTTGATCTCAACTACAACCGGGTTGCTGATCTCTCCCCCTTACAGGGACTCAATCAACTCTCCTTTCTTTGGGTCGGGCATAATGCCCTCACCTCCATAAGTCCCCTCGCAAAAAAACCCAATCTCAAGGTTTTTCTTCTCGATGGTAACCCCGTTTTCAATGAGACCACCGCCAAAACCATTATGGAAACCTACCCGATGCTGTTGCACTGAACCTCGCTGGTGTTTTACGCTGGGCATTTCCCCAAAATCTCCAGTTCACAATAGTACAATTACCAGTGACGGTTTCTATTTTACTGGTGGAGCCAGGTTTCGATGTGCAGGCGCAGCATGGGGAGGGTGACCGCACCATTTTTAAACAACTGCGTGTGAAACTCTGCTAATTTAAACTTTGTTCCGAGCTTATTCGACGCTAGTTGACGGAGGGAATCGATTTCCCGTTTACCAATCATATATGAGGTCGCTTGGCCGGGGAGCATGATATAGCGATCAACTTCACCCTCGATAATCCCCTGATCGAGGGCCGTATGTTTCTTAAGATAATCAACCGCCTGCTGCCGGCTCCAACCGAGCACATGGAGCCCCGGATCTACCACTAAACGAGCGGTGCGCAGCGCCTCGTTAGAAAGCATGCCGAGGCGGGAAATATCATCACTGTATAAGCCCATTTCATCAGCAAGGCGTTCGGAGTACAGGGCCCAACCCTCGCCAAAACCAGAGTTCCATTGATACTTATCAAAGGAATGCCCGGTGGGAGTTTCCATCTGTAAACTAAACTGATAGTGATGACCCGGAATCAGCTCATGAAATAAGGTAGCTTCCTGATCGATGCGCGAGCGAGTCTTGGGCAAATAAGTATTGATATAATAAATCCCCGGCCTGCTGCCATCCTCAGCAGGGGGGGAATATTCACCGGGGGCTCCGGTCTTGGCACTATGCAGGGGATAGGGTTTCAAAGTACAGGCAAGGGCCGGGAGACGCTCAAAACTGGTAAAAATAGCTTTTTTTGCGCGTTCAAGAGCGGCAAAATTATAAGCTAGCATTTGTTCTTCACTGGTGAAGACGCCGGTGGATTCTTGCTTAGCCCGTTGAAATACCTCGCTGATAGTTTCAAGCTTCCAGAGCTTACGGCCGATATCAGCAATTTCTTTTTTGAGGGCTTCCATATGCGCCAGGCCAAAATCATGAATTGCCTGGGGAGGAAGGGGCAGGGTAGCCTCTTGACGGACCTTAGCAAGATAACATGCTGCCCCTGCGGGGAGGGCCGCGACTCCTACGCTCTCGCGAGCCTTGGCCAAATAATCTTGTTTAAGATAGGTGGTATAGCTCAGCAGGGCCGGGTTAATGTGGGTGGCGATAATTTTTTCGATTTGTTTGCTAAAATGCTTATCCTTACTACGAGCAGCGCAATCATAAAATGGAGACTTTGTTAGCGGACCAGCCACCATAAGTTCTAACTGGGTAATGACCCGCTGGACTGCAGGCTTCGGAGCAGTAAACCCCTGCTGAATGCCTACTGCTAACAACGAAATTTCGGCGGCAATAAAGGTCGGTATTGCTTCCCAGCGTTTAAGCGCCGATTTGCGCTGCTGCGCATTGCCCACCGGCTGTTTGCTAGCGATTTTTGCTAGTTCTACGTGCCAGCCCCCTAAGGGATCCACCTGCCAGAGTTCGCTTTTGCAGATTCGCGCCGCCTGAGAACGTTCCACCGTATCTTTAAGGAGGAGCAGGGAGCTCTGCAGGGGACTGCCCTGCAAGCTCGCCGCATCGAGAGCACTGAGCTCGTTGAGGTAGCGATCTTCTTCCTTGTGCCAGCGATCCAAAGCCTCGAGACTATGATCACTCCAGCGATCGAGGATGGCATCGGGGCGGCCCCAGGTAAGGGCTTGTTCAGGAAATCGCGAAAAATAATCTTGCTCATAGCGATCGGCTATAGCAGTAAAAGCTTGAGCGGTCGTGGATGATGTAGCCACCGTGTTTTTATGCTCCGCTAGATTAATGGGTGACTTTGTTAGGGTACTTGCGGTAACGAGAGTAGCCCCTAGCCCCAGAACAAGACTGACAATAAAGCGCTGGCTCTGCCGCATCGCTATACCAATCATGGTTAATCCGTGGTCATATGCCGATAGTTTTTGGAATGTTACCCTAGATAGTCGCTGGCGCTTTCGCGCCAGCGACTATCTAGCTTACTCGTTCATACTCCTCTGCGCTGCATTAGCAAAGGGTATACCCATCGTGTGTTACTCATTGGAAAATCCTTCGCTGCTTGGGAGGTCCTTCGCTACGCTCAGGATGACGGGGGGGGCTTGCACAATGTTTCGTCATCCTGAGCGTAGCGAAGGACCTCCCAATGTTGAAATCAGCCAAAATCTAATTAGTCCGTGGTGCTTTCGCGCCACAGCCTAATTACGCTTGGATGCATATTACATAGAAAGTTAAAAATTGATACTCTCCGCGGGCTTGGCCGCATGCTTCCTCTTGGCGATTTCTGCAGTAAAGAGTTGTCTAATTTCACCTACAGGCTGCAAGCTTTCTTCGTGCTCAAGAAACTCCGGCGAAAGATACGCAACTAAAACCTTAAGCTGAGCAATGCTTGCATGTTTGATCGCTAAACTAACCGCTGAGTGCCCCTGCTCATTTTTTATCGAAGCCAGCTCAGTGAACATACTCTGTTCTACTTGTGAACCAAGAAAGGCTATTTTCTCAGGATCACCACCTTCTGCGAGAATCCCAAGGATAGTCATCCCATAAGGTCCCCTAGCAAATTTAAGTACGCGATATTTTTCATCGCGAGAATATTTATTTAAAATCATCTTGAAAATATCAAAATCACCGCCGGTGGCCACGCTGAAAATAGCACTTTGGTTTTTGGGACTAAAAATAAAATTGTTCAATTGCTCTTTCGTGATTCTTTCGAGAAAATAGCTGCATACCTTGCGATTGTTGGCGGTAATTGCCAAATATATCGCCGAGTGATTTGGACCATATTTATAGGCAGTCATTATGCTCAGTGCTTCATAAAATTTCTCGTGACTGAGATGCTGCGTCAAGTCTCGAATACGTTCGAGGTCAGAGGTTTTTACCGCTGCAATTAAGGGTGGATCTGCTGGTTCTGAGCCAAGATCCCCATGGTGGTGTCTTCGGTCTACCGTGTTTGGAGCAATTTTTGCAATTTCAGCAGCCCAATCATACTGATCTCCAGACTTCACACTTTCTTCAAAGAGAGCCATAAGGTGAGCTATTTCCTTAGTTTTACTCTGACAATCGTAGGTTAAGATGCTGCCCTTGTAACTTGATGAATTAGGCTGGGGAATGACACTGCGACGATAAATATCTAAATACCCTTCAAGACCAAAGTGAGAAAAATTGTGGGCTCTTTTGTCGGCAATATCTGCAAAAAATATCTCAGGAGTTACAATACAGGGTAAATTAAACTTACTATATTGAGCTATGGTTGGATCAATATAGTAGTATTGCCCAGCATAATTTATGCCGAAAATAGTGTGCCCTCCTCCTGTTTTAAGACCCTGGACTGTGTAAAGTTCGGCGTTCAAACCATGCTCTACCATTATATCTCTAAAAAAACTGGAAATCTGCCCACAGCCACCATTGGGTGAATCGACGCTATGTTGGTAGATTCGATAAAATTTGGGCGCAAATCTTCCCATAGTAACCAGCATAGCCAGCAAGCGAGAAAAATCGGGATAGTGGCTTTGATCTAAACCGGGATTTCTAAAATGCATTTCTGCACGGAGAAAAGTGCTAAAACGCACTATCTCCGAAGGGAAATCAAAATTATATTGAAAAAAGCTATAGAGTTCCCTTGCTGTTTCCCTATCTCCGCTGCTCAAATGAGAGTTCGGGTTGGGATTATTACCGATGCTATTTTCCTGACTTTGCAAGGGCAGTAACAAGGGAAATTGGCCATGAAGAAGATCTACTAATTGTAAATAATTCCTAGATTTTTCATGCAAAATTTCCTGTCTGACTGCCAACAGTTTTCTGGATAAATCATAGGAGGGAATAGCCCGAGGGGCTTTAAAAACCAAAAGCTTAAAAAACTGCTCCCACTGAGCGGCAAAACACTCCGCCAAAGCATTCTTAAGTTCTACCTCTCGAGGCGTCTGCTGGGCAGAGGTACTTGCCCCTTGATTATAGCTTGTCCGCAACGCTATACATTCTTCGTTTGTGTGAAGAGCAAAGGCTTGTGGCCCCCACAGTAAGCTAAGACTAAGCAGGGAAATAAGTAGATTTTTCTGAAAAAGGGCCATCTGCGTTGTTGCCTCCGTTTTTGGCTTCTGAATATATCAAAAAAATCTCCTTAGTCAATTGTTGAACTATCGAATGATAAAACAGTGGCCGCGGTGGAAACAATAGACGGTGCCGACAAAGTGGATGCTCGTGTTGTTCACAATAATGCCATCGCCATCTTTACAGCTCAACACCGGGCTTGCTATTCCCTTTGAATAACGCTGCAATGCATCTATAAATCGTACTGATTTTACATAATGAGGAACAAACAGAAACGAGGTGAGATTCAATCCGCTAAGGTTGATAATTCCCACGGTGTTTTCATCTGCTGTAAATCTAGGCACTGCAGCAGTTTGAATATTTGCGGTCATAATAATTGCGCCTGCACTGGAACCAGCTAATATTCCCCCATTCTTGACGTAGCGGCGTAGTTTTCCCAACCATCCGCCGCGGCGCAAATGATTGAGGAAGTAGTAAGTATTACCACCGTCAAGGTAAACAATATCGCTGTGCAGGGCTTCTTCAGCAAGAATCGGATCAGTGGGAATATCAACCGGGAAATGCACAAATTTTGTGACCCCGAGACGCCGGTAGTGGTAAACAAAATCGCGAAAATAAACATCGGAGTCATAGGAATCTGAAGGAATATAAGTGATTTGCAGATTTTTACCTGCAAGAGCGAGCATAGCAGTATCGAGTTCCTGATTTTTAGAGCTGACACTATCGCTTAGAAAAATAAGCTTCACCTCATGTGCCCTCGCGCAATTCGTGCACGATTTTTGAGAACTGCTTCAGCCATTGAGCATCTTTGCCATGGATTGGCAAGGGGCTGTTTTTTTCGGGATGCAAGTCTTGATGGTCGACAAAACGTTTCAGAATTCGATGTATATCCCTAGGTTTGAGTTGTGAGAGTCCGCGTAGCAAACGAGCAACGCTTACAGTGATAGCATCTCCAGTGATGCGGTCGGCTTTATTAATAATAGACGAGCGCATGGTCAATTCCAACAACACCTGTTGTTCACTCTTATTGCTGGTCTTGGCTGCCATCCTGACCAATTTCCAGTAGCTTGCTTGGAAGCCGTTAATGTTATTGCGACGGTACCTGTTGAGGAGCAGGTCCTTCGATTTTGCGTATGATGAGCGGATGATGGCAATAAATTCTTGCGCACTTAGATGCATTTTGCCACTGAGATAGAGCTGCGGCAACTCTCGCAAAATATCCCGTAAGCAGAAGATCGCATCATGGCTGATACCGTCGGCTACCTTATGGACGCCGCGGCTCGCCTGCGCATGCTCAAAGTAGGCGACATGTTTCAATAAATGGGTGAGCGCAGCAGAACCTACCAAGGCGGTGGATTGCTCCAGATTAAAACCAAGCTTATGGAGTAGGTTTTCCCGCCGATGTTGATGATAGCGGCGATCGAACAGGCGTAACAAGGGATGATGAGCAAAGTTCTCGATGGGGCGTTTCGTGCCGCTTTGAACAAAAGCCACCGCTTGGAGCAACGATTGCACGATATAGCGTGCTTTATAACGCTGCTCGGTGAGCGAGGTGGAAAATTTACCATCGTCATCGAAGCGATAACCACGATGACAAAGGCCAAACTGCCTCACCGAACCATAGTCGATGATCCCACAATCCATCAAAATGTTATCACCGTCCCAATCAAGCCAACAAAAGATATAGTCATCTTCAAACTGAGCAGTTGCTCGCGCAAAACGGGCGCAGGCTTGGTCGAGAAACATGGTCAAGCGTTCATCGCGTCTCTTGGGGGATCTTGGGTAGTTACCATTGCTTATTTCACGAGCAATGTAGTAATCGATGATCTGAGTCATCATTCGATGATTGCCTTGTTTCAGAGGCATAAACAAATGTGAGGGGCGAATTAAATTGGGGTAGGCACGCACGACAATCGCCGCGTTTCCACGGAAGGAAATGATGGCTAAGGTGCGCTCCGTAGCGAGGCCATTGCGGTGAAGAACTTCGCTGAAAAATAAGCTTTCAAAACCTTCGTCGGTTTCAGCGCAGCCGCATCCATAGGATATGCTTGGATCGCCTGTTTTAAAGAAGCGACCGTATTTGGTTGTTGCCGGCGAGAGCCGGGTGGCCCCTGTGCCGCGGCTCGAGATATCCCATGTCTTACCCCGATGAGTGATTTCGCCATTCCAAACGCTGCGCCCATCGCCACTGTTGAGTCCGCGTTTATCCTGATGCTGTGGCTGCAGATAACGGGTTGCCATATAGGTATTGGGTTTAATCTCCTCAGGGGGGAAGTGTCGCTGGTGCTCGATATCATGCTCGTTGATGATGACCAGAGCAAAAGTATCGAGCAGAGCTGCCTCTAGCTCACGGGTTAATTCCTGTGGGTGTTCCCTAGGGATGAGCCCCATAGAAGTGGCAAGGTCGAAGTTGAAGTAAGCAACGTTTCCCCCGCTGCGGCGGCGCGCCGGGTATTCGACTGAGAATGCTGGGCCCAAGTCTTTTAAACTATGGGAGCCGTCGATGCCTCGTATTTTCGTGTAGGATTTTTCTTGTTTTCTCTTCATAAGCTATAAAATCGGTGCTTATTAGAAAAACCTTAGAGATTTTAGACTTTTTTGCGTTACGAGAAGAGCAAACGCACTTTTATATGTTTTTTCCGCTGGTTAAAAAGGAAATTTGAAGAAAATTTGGGATCCCCGTCTGGGTTGCCGCCAGCGATCACCTGGGCACTTGGCTGGTTTATGGATTGAAATCGAGAGTTTTCCCTTGAATCCAAGAGAAAATTAGCTTAGAAGGAACAACGAAAAATCAGCCCATGAGGTATTCCGTGAAAAGATATTTAGAGGCGATCTCAAAAATTATCTTAATTATTTCAGTCATTTTGGCCAATACTGGCCTTGCCAGTAGCCAATTGCCCTTCGTTAAACGGGAGGAAGCTCTGAAAGTCCTCGCCAACGGAACTCCAGGGTATGTGTGCACAAATCACCATAAAAACTGTCGAAAAGCCCCTTATGAATTAATCAGAAAATGTGGCGAGGGAGCTGGGGGGCTCGTGGTCTTTGCTCGTGCGATACCCAAATTTGTCAGTGATTCTTTGCCCCAATTATATGCGATAAAATTTTCTCAAGATCCCTCGATTTTAAATGAAATTGCTATACTTAAATCTCTCGACAGTGTTTTTGTACCACGGATTTATTCCAGCTATACGGCAGAAAAAGTTGCACATCCCAGCGATGCCGATAGTGATAGTGATAGTGATAGCGATAGCGATAGTGATAGCGATAAAATCGTTCCAAGGCTTAGCGCTTATGCGATGGATTGGGCTAATGCCGGTGATCTCCGCTCAGAAATTAAAAATCGAGAAAGTTCAGGAAAATTTTTTAGAGAGATTGAAGTTGGCTTGATGATGACCCAATTGGTATTTGCCCTGCATTACCTTCACGAAAGAAATATTTTACATCAAGATATTAAGGCGGCAAATATATTTTTGAACAGTCGAGGCCTGGTCAAGCTTGGCGATTTTGGTTTTGCTGAGAAATTTCCTCAAACTGTAGCCGAACCAACTTCCAGTGCTTCCTGTGGCACCCCCTATTATATGGCCCCCGAAGTCTGGTTGAAGCGCCCACGGGGTAAAAAAGCGGATCTCTATGCCATGGGAATCGTTGCTTTCGAAATGCTGGCTTTAAAAAGACCTTATGAAGGTAGTACTTATAATCAAATTAGGGATAAGTCAGTTAACGGTGATTATGCCCAATTACCAGAGAGCTTGTTCCATAGAAATGATAGATTAGGACTAAACCACCCCGAATCAGAAACCATTTCCGATTCGATGCATGCCCTAGTGCAAAGCCTTATTGATCGTGAACCTCATCGCCGACCAAATACAGCAACCCTGTTAATGTCACCGTATATGAAATTTACCTCTGCGACCTTTTTAGAAAATATATGTGGTGCGACCTCTCTCGTATCAGCAGATGAAAAAAGAATGATACACCATGAGGTAGTCTCTACCTTAAAACGGCTACGATATGAGGAGGATCTTACCAACCGCAAATTCTCCGTAGATTATTCGCAAATAGCCCTGGGGGGCGAAATTTTTAGTAGCAAAATAATGAAATTACATTACAGCGAAGGCCAATGGAAAAGCCGTTGGCTTACTCTTTGGAAAAATCTCGAAGGCAAGCTGGAAATTGTTCTTTCCCTGAATCCATTGAGCAGAGATGAGTTATCAAATACCAGTCAAGCACTGGTTATTAGAAAATTGCTTGCTGATTTTGATGATGTCTTTCCTTTAGAGGAGAAATACTGCTCTTATACCAAGGCAACGGGTTTTGCCCTAATGCAAGACAGTAACGGTAAACAATTGCTCTTTGCTTCTGAAAATGCTGAAGAGCGCCAGCGTTGGCTGCACCACCTTGGGGAAGCCTTAGGCAGCATAAGAAAAGGCTTGCCTCCTCCTCCACCCCTGCGCGGGGCCGCTGCCGGGGATCTATCCCACAATTGATAGCGCTGCATTTGTAAAAAATATCGCCTCGTCAGCAGAATTTGTGGGTCCAATCCGGTGTAGGCAGTGCGCCTAACGTATGATAGAGCGCTATTTTATGCACTTTAGGACTCCGATAACCGTAAGCTTTTCTCGAGGTCAGTTT
>JAHFAI010000050.1 GCA_023250635.1 Deltaproteobacteria bacterium
TTAAAAAGCTTCCTTGCTTGCTAAAAACAGCATTGGTTAAGAGGAAAAAAGAGGACCCTCCTTGAGGGAAAAACAGGCTGTTTTTTTGCTTGAGCCAACGACTTCGACGAGCCGCCCCATGACCAATGAAGAGTAAGCAGGCAGTGAGTGAGCGCCTCCGATGCATCGAGCTATGCGCCGCGACTTCGATAAGCCATACCCTGACAAAACATTTTACGGCAACATGACGGCAACAGAAAATATGCCGATTTTTCGTTGGGGTACTGTTTTTTCAACTCAGCTCACTTTTCGTTCTTCAACGTGCACTTCGTAATCAAGACCAGCACGCCCGACCATCTCTTGAAATAACAGCCTAACAAAAGTCTCACGATCAACTTCAAAGGCATCGGCAATCTTTACCACCATTTCGAGCGAGGGAACCAAGATACCCTTTTCAAATTTTGAGACCGCCTGTTTGGATATCCCCAAACGCTCAGCTAGCTCTTGCTGAGACCATTCAGCACATTGGCGATGGGATTTTATAGCCCGAAAGAGGTCTAGCGGGCCTCCGGCCAATAGCTCAAAAAAATCGGCAGTCTCTTGGCTCGTCGTCGTCCCTTGCTGAATATATTTCTGTAACTTTCGGTTTTTACTCATAACACCCTCCTAATACCGGTGTGGGGTGACTTCTTCAATGGAGACCAAGGTTAGCTCACCGTTAACATCGACGGTATAGATAGCCCGCCAAAGCATATTCAAGGAAATTGACCGCTGATGGGCCCGCTCTCCCTTAAGCTTGTGATCGCGATATCCGGCGATCTGCTGCATAGCTGAAAGTCCTTTAATTTCAACCCCATCAATCCAAAACCTCAGTTTATCAACCAGATGGGCTGGGACTTTGGTCAAGATCTTAGCGGCATTTTTGGAAATAACCACCGAGTAGATCATATGTCAACTTATTAGTTGCTATAGTCTATTAGTTAGTTGTCTTTAAAGTAGCTTCCTGAACAACTGCTGTCAAGCAAAGAGTTGATACGGGGCGATATTTCCCAATGTACCTGCGGCATACCCTCAATCTGCACTGTTTGGATGCCACGAAAATAGGCCTTAATCTTGCAGCACACTATTTTAGGGTTTACTCACCAAGAAAGAGTGGCACAAAAATCCCACCCCATGTTGTTTATCTCTTAGAGATGAATGAACGCGCGCGCCTCCTGAAGAAGCCGCTGTCATGCCTTCCCAGGTTATCGCGATAACTGCACCAATCGGCGACCATTCAGGGTTAGTATTGTATCGTACATTGATATCAACCTGCCCATCGTGAATCGTTTCTTGATAGCTCCCTTGCCAAATTTCGTGAGGAAAATTGCTGTTGAGATAGGAAGGATCTTTAGTCAACGACAATTTGCGCTCTTGACCTATACCGGTAGCCCATGAACATTTTCCCAATTCTGATTCAGAAGGTTGGCAATATAGATATTAGAGTTATCTCATAATTTTCTTGAGGCGCATATCCGCCCCTTTACCGTAGGAAGGAACAATTGGGTTTTTTCAGTATCTACTGATGGCGCGGAATGCAGCGCTATACTCTATAGCCTCGTGCAATCTGCTAAGGTAAATAATCTCGACCCATATTCTTATCTAAAGCTAATTTTCAAAGAGCTACCTAAAACGAAGACTCTCAAAGAGTTTGAAAATCTTCTCCCTCATCGAATCGCCAGCTTTTTTACAGTAAAACAAATCTCAACCTAGACGTAAAGACGCGTATTGATGGGGCACTTACCATTCATCGCCTGAAATTGGGCAACAGGCAGTCGATGCTTTGCTGACGGTTCCTGATGAGTTACGGCAACATGACGGCAACAGAAGTTTTGTAGGGATGCAAACAACAGACATAAAAAAAGCCCGGAAGTGACTCCAGGCTTTACTATGCGATTGGTTGCGGGGGAGGGATTTGAACCCCCGGTCTTCGGGTTATGAGCCCGACGAGATACCAGACTTCTCCACCCCGCGATAGTATTCAGGGTTATAGAGGTAGCCACCTCTATTGTCAAGGATTTATCTCCTCGCCGTTACTCCATCGAATTCAAACAGGAGCCCGCTTTAAACCACTTGATCTGCTCCTGGTTATACGAATGCAGCACCGCGATGGTCTCAACCTTTCCCGTCGCCTTCTTAATGGCAAGCTTGAGGGCTTTGCCAGGGCTAAAGTCCTTAAGCCCCAAGACCAAAAGCTGATCGGTTTCGCCGATCAAGTCATAGTCGCTGCCCTTGCTAAAGGTAAGAGCCAAAATACCCTGCTTTTTAAGGTTGGTCTCGTGGATCCGGGCAAAGCTCTTGACCAGAACCGTGCTTGCTCCCAAAAACCGCGGACACATGGCCGCGTGCTCCCGGCTCGAACCCTCACCGTAGTTCTCGTCCCCAACTATCATCCAAGGCTTACCCGCAGCTTTATAGGCCGTGGCAACCTCCGCCAGGTTCTCCCCCTGCTTCTTAGTGAGCTGATTTAAGCCGCAACCAGGCTGCTGGGGATAGAACGCGTTAGTTGCCCCAAGGAGCATATTCTTGCTGATGTTCGTAAGGTGCCCGCGATAGCGCAGCCACTTACCCGCAGGGGAGATATGATCGGTGGTGCACTTACCCTGGACTTTAACCAGCAACAAATTATCGATAAAATCCTCGCCATTCCACGGGGCAAAAGGCGCGAGCAGCTCCAGACGATCGCTGCCCGGCTCGATGAGCACCTTGAGGTCTTTCCCCGAAAGCGGCGGCTCAACATAGCCCGTTTCGTTAAAGGCAAAGCCCTGGGGGGGGAGCTCCGGTGCTTCGGGAGCAGTCAAGGAGACTTTTTGCCCCTTATGGTTAGTAAGGGTATCCCGCAGGGGGTTAAACATAAGACTGCCGGAGGCTGCATACGCGATGACCATTTCCGGACTGGTAATAAAGCCAAGGGTTTCGGCATTACCGTCGTTTCGACCGCGAAAATTACGGTTAAACGAGGTGACGATGGAATTGGCCTCCCCCGGTTTAATATCATCGCGTTTCCACTGCCCAATACACGGGCCACAGGCGTTCGCCAGCACTACCCCACCAAAATCTTCAAGAATTTTAAGCAAGCCATCACGCTTAATGGTCGAGAAAATCTGCATGGATCCCGGAGAGATCAACAGGGGAACCTTGGCACGGAGCCCTACTTTGAGGGCTTCTTTAGCCACCGCTGCGGCCTTATAAATATCCTCGTAAGAAGAATTGGTGCAGCTGCCGATCAAGCACGAACTGATCCGAGCCGGATAGGATTTTTCCGTTACTTCCTGAGCAAGTTTTGCTACCGGTCGCGCAAGATCTGGAGAATGGGGACCAACAATATGGGGCTCGAGCGTCGACAGATCGATTTCGATAACTTCATCGTAGTAGCGTTCAGGATGATCAACCACCTCCTGATCAGGAACCAGGTGCTCGGCGTACTGTTCAGCCAAGCTAGCAAGCTCTTGGCGTTTCGTTGCCCGCAAATAATCGCCAATTTTTTTATCGAAGGGAAAGACCGAAGTCGTGGCCCCCAGTTCGGCCCCCATATTGGTAATGGTGCCCTTACCGGTACAGCTAATGCTGGCTGCTCCTTCGCCGATATATTCGATGATTTTGTTGGTACCACCCTTAACGGTGAGAATATCTAGCACTTTGAGAATCACGTCCTTAGGCGAGCTCCAGCCGCTGAGCTTACCCCTCAGCTTGACGGCGACAATTTTAGGGTTCAGCAGTTCCCAGGGGAGGCCAGCCATAACTTCGACCGCATCCGCTCCCCCCACCCCGATCGCCAGCATGCCGAGACCGCCTGCATTGGGGGTATGAGAATCCGTACCGATCATCAAGCCACCAGGAAAGGCATAGTTTTCAAAGACCACCTGATGAATAATTCCGGCCCCTGGTTGCCAAAAACCAAGGCCATATTTTTGACAGCTTGATTGCAAAAAATCAAAAACCGCCGCGTTTTCCTTGGACGAGACTTCCATATCGTTGCTTACCCCGAGGTGAGCACGAATAAGGTGGTCACAATGTACCGAGGTGGGCAAGGCCACTTGCTGACGCTGAGACTGAATAAACTGGAGGATAGCCATCTGAGCTGTGGCATCTTGCAAGGCAACCCGATCGGGATGCAGGAGAATAAAACTTTTACCCCGCTCTGCCTGAGCGAGATTCTCCCCCCTATGCAGGTGACTGGCGAGGATTTTTTCGGTTAGAGTTAAGGGTTTTCCACACTCCTGGCGCAAAGCTGCTATTTTCTTTGCCATCACTTCGTAGAGTTTTTGTACCTGTGCTGGCTTGGTAGCCACCCGCGAATTTCCCATAGCATCCCCATATTTAAAAAGGCGCACAATATTGGCACCCCCAAAATACCGATCAGAGAAGCGAGCGCAAAGGAGAATTTTTAGGGCAGAGCAGTGCAAAAGCAACGAGGCAGGTAGCAATGGAAGAGAGAAAGGGAGCTTGCACCTCAAGGAGGTGCTCATAAATAAAGGGACAAACCAGACCAATAACCAGAGTAAAGATCGCGGCGCGATGATCACCCCAGCTTGACCACAGCCCCATCAGGGTAATAACCAAAACTCCGGCGGTTCCCACCGAAGAGGCCAGCAAGAGCAAATCAAAAATCCGGTCGGCCGAAAGAGCCAAGAGCAGAATTACAATTCCACAACAAAACAGCACCACCCGATTTAACCACAGTACCTGCCAGGGACGCATGGTGCGGGCAATGGGTTTAAAGAGGTTATGGCTGAGCAGCCCCGTTACCGTAATCAAGGAACTATTTGCCGTCGACAAAATAGCCGAGAGAATCGCCGCAATAAAAATAACATGAAGACTACCGGGGAGAATAAATTTGGCTAAAGAAGGTAGAAACTCATCAGCTCGGTTGATCTGCAGGGGGAACAGGGGCCCCATTAAGCCCAGCAGCACCGGCAGAGAACCAACCAATAAGTAGAGACCAGCAGCGGCTAAACTCGCCTGCTTGGCGATTTTTGGGGTACGGGTAGCGAGAAGACGACCGATCAATTCCTGGGAAGCAAGAGAACCGAGAATGGGAATAGCCCACATATCTATTCGCCCGAGGATCTCGTCCTGGGGAATATTAAGAGACTCACGAACAGAGCTCAGTACAAAAGCCGAAGATATATCAAAGCCATGGTAGGCCACAGTCATCACAAAGAGCATACACAGTCCAGCAATTACTACCGTTCCCTGAAGAATATCGGCATAGACGCTGCCGAGAAAGCCACCCACCATGGAATAGAAGACCACCACACACACCGCTACAATTACGGCATTTTGAAAGGTAAGCGGGGTAATGGAGTGGAGGATTTGCCCAAAGGCAAGGATCTGAGCTGAGGTCCAGATCAAGGTAGAGGGGACGAGAATAAGTACAGAAAGCGACTCAACCTGCTGGCCGTAGCGTTCGCTAAAGAAATCTGCCAGGGTGGTATAAGATTTTTCCCGCAGGCGCTTAGCCAAGAGGGTGGCACAGAGAATTAAAGCAAGGGTGTAACCCAGGGGCTCGATCCGTGCACCGGCCAAGCCATTGGCAAAGACATTTGCCGAAGAACCGATACAGGCCTCAGCGCCAAACCAGGTAGCAAAAATAGTAAACACCGAAAACACGTAGCCAATACTGCGCCCGCCCAGCAAAAAATCAGATTCGCTGCGGATTTTTCTGCCTGCCCAGCTCCCGACAATCACTTGAACCAGAAGATAAGCAAAGATGAGTAGCGAATCAGTAAGCATTTCGTCCCTTTTCAATTCACCTAAGCCTGGGCATGGTACAGGGGGGGTCCGACAAAGGGGGGGAAAATACCCTGGTTCAGTGGTAGTGTCATCTATTATGTCACCCCTAACTCGACTTTGGGAAATTTACTTTTTATTGACGGCGCTTAACTTGACATGCTATGTAGCTCCAGCTGAGCACTTGAGCTAGAAAAGATTCTTTTCTGCGAAAAAATATCGGGGTGTAGCGCAGTTTGGTAGCGCGTACGTCTGGGGGGCGTAAGGTCGTGGGTTCGAATCCCGCCACCCCGACCATTTTTTTTTAGTGAGAACAGCCTGCTCCATGCTCATGCCCATGATCGTGGTCATGTCCATGATCGTGCCCGTGGGGCCCATGAACATGCCCGTGAGCCAGTTCTTCCTCAGTTGCTTCCCGTACCTCTGCGACGATAACCTCAAAATGGAGGGTTTCGCCAGCTAAGGGATGATTACCATCCACGACAATTTCTTGCGCTTTTACTGCGATAACGGTCAAAACCAGAGGACCATTATCGGTATCCACTTCAAATTGCTCACTAACTTCAATTTTATCTGCATCCCGGAATTCGCTTTTGGGGATGGTGCGTACCAATTCTTCGCTACGCACCCCGTAAGCATCTTCAGGCTTGACGCTTACCCTAAGAGAATCACCGGCTGTCCGTCCTTCCAAGGCCTTTTCAAGCCCGGGAATCAAACTGCCAACCCCATGGATGTACACCAAAGGGGAGTCTTCTTGCGATGAATCTAATACTTTGTTTTTACTGTTTTTTAGAATGTATTGCATAGTCACAGCACGGTTTTTAGTAATCTTCACGGGGACTCCTCATTAATTGCGGGGGAACTTAGCTTAGATGCTCGAGGCTGTCAATTCTTGAGACGGAGCAGCCCCTTGAACAAATCACTTCCTAGCCTTAAGTCCTCAGGATAAATAAATGAACGTAAGTACTCAGCACTTTATCAACGACTCAAGGCTTGGCTCAGTTTTGGGGCTTTCAAGGAACGAGCAGCGGAGCGGCCGTCTGGCCGTGAGCACGCGCAGTGACGAAGAAAGGCGCAAAGATGGGCCGAGACCTGAGTAGTTACATTGAGGTGAGCAAAAGCTATGCGCCAACCAAACAGCCCAGGAGCAATCCTCCAAACCGAATACCTAACGCCTTTTGGAATGACCCAAAAGCAATTGGCTGACCATATTGGTGAAGATATCAGGATCATCAATAAAATTATCAAGGGCAAGTCCAGTATCAAAGCCCTGATGGCGATCAAACTCGCCGCTACCTTCGGCACCACGCCGCAATTTTGGCTCTACGCGCAAATAAGCTGCGATATCTATAGTGCGGAACGTTTTTGCGACAAATTACCAAAGCGCTGGACACGGGCGCAGTGAGCCAAGGCAAGCATCGGAATAAGGAACTAGCTGGTGTTTTTACCAGGGAATAAAAAGGTTTTTCTCCGACCAAATGGCCTAAAAAATAATGCACTATTTTTTTCTAGGCATGGTGCTATAATCGGCCCAACAAATCAAAGTGTACACAGATCAAAACAAGGAGAGTGAGAAATGAAAAGGGTCGTATATACTGCTGTATTAGGTTTTGCCTTCACCGGCGGATCACTCGGTCTCGCTAATCCCCCCGCCACCACTGCAACTGCTACTACCACACCAACAACTGCGCCAACTGCTGCAACTACCACCACACCACACACAGGAACCACGGTTGCTGCTCCCGAAGTAAAACAGGGTGACCATAAGATGACGGAGCCTAAGGCAGGGGACAAGAAACACCATGATGGCAGTAAAAAACACCATGGCAAGAAACATCATGAGAAAGCAAAAGAAGCCAAGAAAGAGCCAGCTCCTGAAGCTAAAAAAGACAATGCTTCTACCGCAACGCCCACCACCCCTAACGCTGCAAGCACCACCACCACGCCCGTAACTAAAGAAGAGCCCAAAGCAACCTCAGATGCTAGTGGCAATGCTCAAAACCAAGCCCAAGAGAACGATGATAGCTTGTATTTAGAGTATGATGCCGACATGGCGAATGAGTAGAAGGGGGGTCCTTCGCTTCGCTCAGGATGACGATGCCTGGGAGCGAAGCCAAGGACCTCCTTTTTTTTAGCGTTGCCACCGCTCTAAAGCCGCTTTGATTTGTGTTTCATAGCCATTCTCTGTGGGCTCGTAAAACTTCGCTCCCGCGAGTTCCTTCGGCAGGTAGGTCAGCTTGCGGGCCCCCTGGGGATCATCATGAGGGTAGCGATAGCCCTTGCCGTAGTCAAAGCTCTTCATCAAGGGAGTTGCGGCATTGCGCAAATGCAGGGGGACCTCGACCGCTCCGTAGTCCTTCACTGCTGAAAGTGCTTTATCTATAGCCACATAGGATCGATTCGACTTTGGTGAGGCTGCCAGCAAACAGCAGATCTGCCCCAACACAATCCGCGCCTCTGGCATCCCCAGCATCTGGACCGCCTGCATGGCAGATACGGCAAAATTCAGGGCATGAGGGTTGGCATTGCCTATATCTTCTGCAGCCAGAATTACCAAACGACGCATTATAAAGCGCGGGTCCTCCCCCGCGTCAATCATTCGTGCCAAATAATATACTGCGGCATCAGGATCACTCGCCCGTACTGATTTAATCAGCGCTGAAGCAATATCGTAGTGGTTATCACCTTTTTTGTCGTAGGCCAGGGGCTGAGACTCGTGAAGGCGAGCGATATCCTCCAGGTCAAGCCTTGGCCCCTGAGCACAGCTCAACAACGCCTCAAGCAGATTGACCCCCCGTCGCCCATCACCGTAGGAACTGCGCGCTAAAACAGCTAAAACCTCATCGGCAACTTCCACCTCGGGTGCAGCCATCTCCAGAGCTCGCCTAAATAACTGGATCAAAGCTTCTTCGCCAATCAAAGCAAACTGAAAAACCAGGCTCCGCGATAAAAGCGCCCGATTAACCTCAAAAGAAGGATTGTCCGTAGTCGCACCAATAAACTTAATGCTGCCTTTTTCCAGGGCGGGCAACAGCACATCTTGCTGGTTTTTACTCAAGCGATGAATCTCATCCACAAAGAGCAGATGACTTTTACCCTTCTCACGCCAATTGCGCTCTGAACTCCCAATAGCAGCACGCAGCTCTTGCACCCCAGCGTTAACGGCGGATAAAAAAATAACCCGGCGGACACTGCGCGTAGCAATTACCGTAGCCACTGAGGTTTTGCCGGTACCCGGCGGTCCCCAAAAAATAAACGCCGAGAACTTGTCTTGCTCCACCAAGGTGCGCAACAACATACCGGAGCTACAGAGTTTTTCTTGGCCGAAGACCTGGTCAAAGGAAGTAGGGCGGATATAATCGGCGAGCGGTTGGTCAACTTTAATCAAAATTCTCCATATAATCGCGAAGGCGTTGATTCATCAGCGCCTTGGAGGTCCAAAAAATCTCTGCTAACTGTATGACAATATCGAGAGAGCTGTCGATTTTTTCCACTTCCTGACGGAGGAGCTCTCGCGGCACCAGTAACATACTAGCAAAGATATTGCTAGCGATCTCCTGGACTTCCCCAGGTAGATGGGTAAAATTACGAGCGAGTGGGTCATGAGAATCACAGAGAAAACGAAAGAGTTCTTTTGCCACTAAAAAGCGTAAATAAGGGCGAATTTCACTGCCTCTAAAATAAACGGTACGAAATGCTTGCTCGTGATGAGCAGAGCTTATGACCTTAACCGCTTCAGGTAGATCTTCCTTGGCTTCCAGACTGATATGAGGAAAGAGATTGAATACTTCGGGAATATAAATCGGCGCCTCACGAAAATTCCCGCGCTGTAATATTTCCCCTACCAATTGGGCAATATGCTGACGATTGATGGCAAAAAGCTCTTCAAACGAGCGATTTGCCCCTTCAGCTTGCCATTTCTGGGGATTGCGAAAGTATTCTTTTTTGAAAAGTTCAAGCCGCTGTCCCTGCAAAGAAAAGCTACCATAGCCCGTGTATTCAAACACCGCTTCGGCAAGACCAATTTGCCCCGAAGTAATATCAATTAACAGACGTTCATCGATGTTAAGATGCTCGGCAATATTGCGAATAGTACCGAGGGAACGGATGTTTTTTTTGCCTTTCTTCCAGTGGCTGCAATCAGCGGGATCATAACCCAAAATTGCCCCAACATCCTGGTCGATGACCTTAACATTTCCTTCGTACTTGATCTCCAGAGCTTCTTTACAAAACTTAAACAAGGTAGCTGAATGGGGATAACGATTCTCGGCGGTTTTTTTCATCTTCCCGTCCTTTCCTCAAGGTTAAACCCCAAGTGGAAGCAAACGATTCTGCAGAAAAATCGGCTTAGAAACACTCTCTTACCTGCAGAGGCATTCCGCTTTGGCTTTTCTTGTCTAATTTTTAATGGATACTCTCTCTACTATTACAAACGAAATTAAGTGTAACGTCAACAGGGAGAAAATAATCGTATGGTCTTGAGAGGATAGCAAAGAGGCAAGAAACCGACTTCCCCGGAATGAGCTTCCGGGGAACTACAAAGAGTTTAAAAAAAGATTTTAAAACTTAGACGCTAGCTTTCGCCAGCGCTTTACCAACTACTTTTACCGGTTCGAGAATCGACATGGCGATAGGCCCACCAACTTTGGTTACCTTGCATTCAACCGCTTTTTCGACTCGTTCAAGTAAATTAAAAGCCCGCTCGGGGGTTTCGCGTTCCCGTCCCTTCAAGCGTACAGAAATTTTAACTTTATCGCCGCGTTTAAGAAATTTATCAATTTTTGAAATCTTGGTATTGAGATCGTGCTCTGAAATATTGATCTTAAATTGAATCTCTTTCAGGCTCGACGAGGACTTGTTAGCTTTTTTGGCTTTTTTCTTTTCGTACTCAATTTTCTTAAAATCCTGAATGCGCACCACCGGGGGTTTGGCATCTCCCGAGACCAACACCAAATCCAAACCAATCTCTTCGGCTCGTTTCAAAGCGTCCATGATTGAGATGACTTCGTTGACCCCCTCTCCTACCATCCGCACCTGATTTAACTTACGGGCTGAAACGCGATTAAGAATCTCCAAAAAAACAATCCTTTCAAAAATTGATTAAAACAGAGGCCGGCCACTGCTTCGTCGGGCGAAGAGCTTCGCCGAACAAAGGGCCTCCCGAGCCAATTCTCCTACTCATACCCTAAAGCGCAGGGGGTGCCAAGAGAGAATAGCGCCAAAAAGACCCTAAAGATACTGGGCAGCTAAGGTCGCCAGCTCGCTACGCTCCCCTTGGGTGAGAGTGACATGAGCGGCTATGGGAGCATTCTTGAATTTCTCGACCACGTAGGTTAACCCATTGTTGGTGGAATCGATATAAGGATTATCGATTTGGTAGGGATCGCCGGTGAGTACCACCTTGGTTCCCTCGCCCGCGCGAGTCAAAATTGTTTTAATTTCTCGAGGGGTTAGGTTTTGCGACTCATCAACCACAAAGTAGGAATTCGGCAAAGAACGCCCGCGGATATAGGTTAGGGGTTCGATGGCCAACATTCCCTGTTCGATCAACTCTTGATAGCTCTTACTGAGGCGTTTCTGGCGGCTGCTCGTACCCCCGCTTAAAAGAAAATCAAGGCTGTCGTAGATGGGCTGCATCCATGGATTGAGCTTTTCCTCGACACTCCCTGGCAGATAACCGATGTCCTTACCAAAGGCAAAGATCGGCCGGGCCACCATAAGCTTCTGGTAGACATCCTCATCAGTGGTCTTTGCCAAACCTGAAGCGATGGCCATCAGGGTCTTACCCGTCCCCGCCGCCCCGGTCAGGGTGACTAATTTGATACGATCATCGAGCAGGGCAAACAGGGCAAAGGTTTGCTCGAGATTACGGGGGAAAACCCCCCAGACGCTTTCGCTGTACGGGTCGATGAGTTTAACTTTTTGCAAATTCATATCATAGATACCGCAAACATAATCACCCCGCTCCTCCCCTTCCCGCTCAAAGATAACAAACTCATTAGCGCGAAACTGGACATCAGGCAGGGAAATCTGTCGGTGATTATAGAAGTCCTTGAGCACCGCTGCCGAGACCTGTAGTTTTTTATGCCCCGTATAAAGATGGGAGATATCAACCTTGTCGGCCTCAAAATCCTCCGAAGGAATGCCAAAAGCGTCTGCTTTAATGCGCAAATTAGAATCTTTGGTAATCAATGAAACCCGGCGGGTGTTCCCCAATTTTTTTTGCAAGGTCAGACTGATCGCAAGGATATGATTATCGGTGGTGTCTTCGAGATGATTGGGAAGATTTTCGAGGTTACGGCCAAGATAGACGAAAAGCAGACCCGATTTGCCGTCGTCGCTGAGTGGAATCCCAGAGGAGAGGGTGCCTTTTTTTCTGAGGTTATCGAGAATACGCGAAACCTCGCGCGCGTTTCTGCCGGTTTCGTCCTGGTGTTTTTTGAAATGATCAACTTCCTCGATTACCGAGATCGGGATTACCACATCGTTATCTTCAAACTTAAAAATGCTGTTGGGGTTACTCAGTAAAATATTGGTGTCCAAAATAAATACTTTTTTCACTCCCCGGCGCTCCTTAGGTCAATTACGATAAATTGTTAAGAGACAGCTTCTAGAGACTCCTTTTAGGATAAGAATCTTCTTGGTATTAAGCCAGTCTTATAATAGCATAATCATATATCCATCACTTTATAAAATTCCCTCTGTCAGGCGAGGATCCATGCAAGATTTTTCCTCCCCGGAGTTTATCAGGGGCATCTCTGATCAATTCCAACAAAGCTACCTGGCAAGCAAGGTCATTCTTACTTTTGACCAGTATATCGCCCTGGTCCAGAAGTCACCCACCCACTACGTTCGTAATTCAAGCCACTACCTGGTTGATATGTTTAATTACTTTGGACGTAAGCGCTTGACTGCTGACTATCTCGGTGAAAAAAACCGCTTACTTATCTTTGATCAGGGCACCCATAAATGCCCTGCTATAATTGGGGGAGAAACCTGCCAAAAAGAAATCTATCATATCCTCAATAATTTTGCCCGCAGCGGCTATAACACCAAACTTATCATGCTCCACGGCCCTAACGGTTCGGCAAAAACCTCGACCATCAACACCATTGCCAATGGGATGGAAAAATACAGCAACAGCGAAGATGGAGCAATCTATCGCTTTAACTGGATCTTCCCCCAGGACAAGACCTTGCTGCCTTCACGACGAGGCGAGACCGCTCCCATAGGCTTTGGGGCTCCAGTAAATTCTTCCCTGACGAGCAACCATGAATCCTATGCTTTGCTTGAAGAAACAAAAATTGCCGCAAAGCTTATTTCTGACTTTAAGGAGAATCCACTTTTCCTCCTCCCCCTTGCCTACCGCGAACGCTTCGTACGTAGCTGGCTTGCTCTCGAAAAAAACTGTAGTCCCGACGAGATCGTGGTTCCACCCCATATTTATGCCGCCGGTCTGTCAAAGCAAAATCAATTGATCTTTAATAATTTGCTCAACGGCTATAACGGCAATCTTGCCAGTGTCTTTAACCATGTTCAGGTAGAACGTTTTACGTTCTCAAAACAATATCGCCTTGGAATTTCAACTATCGAACCACAGATGGCGATTGATGCCCGCGAAAAGCAACTGACCATGGATCAAAACTATGCAAATCTTCCGGCAATCTTGCAAACCATAAATTTCTATCACGCTTCGGGAGAAATCGTCGAAGCGAATCGTGGTATTTTAGAATTTTCCGACCTCCTCAAACGTCCAGTAGAAGCCTTCAAATATCTACTCACCACCATCGAACAGGAAGGAATTAATCTCCCCTCAGGTACGGCGGCCCTTGATTTGGTATTCTTTGCTACTTCTAACGATAAACATCTTGATGCTTTCAAAACCATCCCTGATTTTAGCTCATTTAAAGATCGCATCGAGTTAGTTACCGCCCCTTTCCTCCTCCTCCCCAGTCAAGAAATTAAGATCTACCAACAAGATTTGAGCGATATTCAGAAGATTAAAAAAATAGCTCCCCAAAGCTTAGAGCTCCTCAGCACCTGGGCGGTGCTAACCCGCCTCAAACAACCTGATGGAGAAAATTACCCTGCCAAATTGCGTCCTCTCATTAGCCGTCTCGACCCCCTCAGCAAGTTGCGCCTCTACGAAGGAGAAAAACTGCAACCACGCTTTACCACCGAGGAGGAAAATGCCCTGCGCGAAGTGCGCCAAGCACTGTGGAGCGAATCCCATAATTCGGTGGTTTACGAGGGACGTTTTGGAGCTTCACCCCGGGTGGTGCGAGCGGTGCTTTATCGTGCTACGCAAAATCAGAACTATGCAACTATTACCCCCATGAGTATTTTTGCAGAACTAAAAATTTTGGTAAAAAATCGCAGTATCTATGAATTTTTGCAATTCGAACCACGCGGCCAATTTCACGATATCAATTTGTTTATCGCCAATATTGAGCAACAGTTTCGCAAAACCTTTACCGAACAAACAATCCAGGCTATGTCTATGGCTGACCCCAATGAATATCAGGGCCTGCTCAAACGCTATATCGATCAGGTTGTTGCGGAAATAAAAAGAGAAAAAATTTGGGACGCAGCAACCAATAATTACCAGGCCCCCAGCGAAGCGATTATGACGGAGATGGAACGAATTCTTCAGGTAGGAGAGAACAAAACTCTCTACCGTCAATCCTTGCTCAGTCGCATCGCGGCGAGCAAACTAGAGAATCCTGATCGGCTCATCGATGTCGGGGAGGTCTTTCAAGACTACCTCTCCCTGATCAAAGAGCATTTTTTTGCCCTTAAGAAAACGGTGATTGAACGTAACTACAAAATTATCCTTGCTTATGCTAACAAGGATGTCAAAGCTCTGGCCCCCGAGGAAATTGCCTTTGCCCAGCAAACCTTTGCAAATTTAGAACAAGACTACGGCTACGATTTTGTTTCAGCGTTTCATTGTTTGCAATATATCTCCTCAGTTCCCTAACAACTCTTGAATTTCTGGTTGAAATTTCACCGCCGCAAACTCGCTGACCGTATACTTCGCCACTCCCTTAACATAAAAAGGATCGTGATGAATCAACTCATCAACGGCGGCTCTATTGGTCTGCAGTGAGAGGATAATCCCCCCTGTTTTATTCGCCTTAGGCCCTGAAACAAGGAGTTCCCTCGCCTCATAGTAGCGGCCAAGAAACGCCCGGTGCTCAACCACATACTTTTGTACTTCTTCCCAGGGAAGCTGGTAGGTCAACTCAATAAGAAACATAGACAGTCCTTTCGAGGCTTTTCCCGATCTTGCCATTAACCATATATTAACCTACAGTAGCCTAACTTTCGCTCTGCTCGAACCATATTTTATATAGCTGAGCAAGGATCCTCTGTATACGAAGGAGTCGTCACAAGTGAAATGGATACTCCTCTTTTTATACACCGTTAGCCTCGTTCCCCTCTTCGCTAGCCAAGTACCAGCAGTAACGAGCTTACCCCTGAGCGGTCAAGCTCTCAAAGAGCGCGCCTACGCTGGCTATTTCCGCGCTCTCCTCGCCGAGGGCTATTCCCTCGAGCTCCTTCAGCAGGCCGGGTGCAGTCTCTATAGTCTGCGGGGCTATTTCCCTCTCGCTCAACTGAAAAAAGTTTTTACTTTGCCGCAATTGATTCGAGAAATTTCTCCTTTATACTTAAGCAGAGAATTCTCTTTGGCCGACCTACAAAAAGCTGGACTTATGGCAGAGCCCCTGCTCGCTCTCGGCTTCTCACCCAAGGAACTCTTTCGCGCCGGGTTCGAGCCCTTGGCTCTCTGCGACAATCGCCTTGATATTCTTAATTCCCTACAACTGGACGCTGATGATCTCGTCCACTGGATGGCAAGCAACAGAGAATTTCAGCAGTGGTTTCACTGCGAGTTCACCTCCTTTAATGAGCAATTTTCCAATACGAGTCCCTTTATAAGACCACTGCAGAGCCATCCTCCAGGCCATTGTCTCCTCGCTTCTCTTGCCAGACACAACCAGCTTCACCCGGATGATCTTGAACAGGCGGGTCTCGATCCAGAGTTGGTACAACTACTTCTTGGCCCCAAAAAAAGTAGATTCACCACCCATCATTGCCACCTCAGTAGCCATAAAAACACCTTAATCAGGTAAGAGAGTTCCTCGATGAACGGTTCAGCAGCACAACATGCTCGCTCGCGAGCTTTTATGGATCCCTGGATAGCAATCGACGGCAATAGCTCGCCGCGAGCGCCGCTTGCTGGTCTTACCTTTGCGGTCAAAGATCTTATCGACATTGCTGGAACAATCAGCGCTTGTGGCAATCCCCTGTGGGGTAGCAGCCATCCACCAGCGGCAGCCCATGCTCTCTGCGTGCAAGCCCTCCTTGAGAATGGAGCTTGCCTACGGGGAAAAACCATCAGCGATCAATTCGCCTTTGGTCTTATCGGCGATAACTACTTTTATGGGCAACCGCTTAATCCGCGAGCCCCCACACGTCTTGCTGGAGGCAGCTCCTCGGGCTCAGCCAGCGCCGTTGCCTGCGGAATCGTCGACTTTGCCCTCGGTACCGATACGGGGGGATCGGTGCGCGTACCCGCGAGTAATTGTGGTATCTATGGTTTTAGACCAAGCCACGGCCTAATCTCCGTAGCCGGAGTGATGCCCTTTGCTCCCTCGTTTGATACCGTGGGCTGGTGTGCTCGCGATCCTGAGGTCTTGTCCCGGGTTGGGGCAAGCCTCTTCGCCTGGGATACACCTCACGAGCACCAAGTACCTCTGCAACAAATTTGTATTCTCGACGAGGCGTTTCATTACTGCGAAGCAGAGGAGGGCAGAGCAAAACTGCTTTCTTTTGCCGAAGAGCTTGCACGTGCAGCCCAGGTACCCTTAGTTAAGGTATCCTTGGCCAGCATCGACCGACAGCTACAGCAGCCGGACGCTGCTCGCCCCCTGGCTTACTGGCAGGACTCCTACCTGACGATACAGCTGTATGAAATTTGGAATTCTCTTGGTTCTTGGTTGGAAAGCGCCAAGCCGGATCTAGGAGCTTATGCCACCGCTAATTTTAAGCTCGCACAGGCGGCAAGCAAAAGACCAGAACTGCTCGTTCCCGCACTCAAGCTCAAAACTCTTCTCAGCAGCTCTCTCGATAGGTGGTTTGCCAGCCAAGGCGCAGGAACCCTACTGTGCATTCCCAGCACTCCTGCTCCAGCTCTCCACCTTAGCCATACCACGACGGAAAGCATCCACTATCATCACAGTACCCTGGCCCTAACCTCGCTTGCCAGCCTGAGCAGTGCACCGGAACTCTCAATTCCTGGGGTCGAACTCTCTGAGCACGAGGAGGGTTCTGCGGCTCCCCTAGGCTTATCCTTACTTGCCCGTCGTCATCATGACTCTTCCTTGCTACACTTTGCCTGCACGGTGAAAGGAGTCTTATGAAGCGCACAGCCTCTTATCAAATAGAGCTTATTAACTCCTTGTCTGCTGGGTTATTTATAGAAAAATTCTCCCGCCTTTCTTGCTCATCGCGCTGGGTGAAAGAGCTGGCCAAATTCCGGCCCTTTGCTCATCCCGAAGCCTTGTTTTTGGCGGCAAGCGAGGTGTGGTGGCAACGATGCAACAAGGAGGATTGGATCGAGGCCTTCAACGGCAGACCTCTAATCGGCGATATGGAAAGTTTCAAAAAAGATTTATGGTGCGCCATCGAAGATCAATTAACCATAGCAGCGACAAAAGAAATTGCTGCCGAGTTGATAGCCTGCAACAAGCCTTATATAGATAAATTCGGTTATGAATGGATCCTCTTATGTGAGGGGCTTACTCCTGAGCAACAACTTGCTAACTATAAACGACGAATCGACAATGACCCCGAAACTGAATTGCGGGAGAACTGTGTGGAGGATTTCAAAGTTACCATGCGGCGGCTACACCTTTGCTTATTAGACCAAGATCCCTACGATCATCTTGAGAAGTAGAACGAGGAATAGAACAATGACCAGCTCAACCATCGGCCTTGGTATAATCGGTGCAGGAGTAATTGGCGAAACCTTTTGCCAGGCTTTTACCCTCCATGGTGCTTATAAGGTCCTTGCGGTTTGCGACGCTAACCCCCAACGAGCCACAAGCCTAGCTCATAAATTCCAGGCTGAAGCCTATTCTTCCTATGAGGAGCTCCTCCAACGAACCGATATCCAGCTCATCTACCTCGGTATTCCCCCCAAATATCATAGTGATTTTTTCAGGGCAGCGGTGGAAGCAGGTAAACACGTCTTATGTGAGAAACCCCTTTGCCTTAGCAACGAGGAAGCCGCTACCATGACGAGAGTTGCCGAGGAGGCTAGCTCCCGAGGTATCGTCACTGCCATAAATTACCCCTTGCACTATGTTAAAGCTCTCGCGCAATTCAAACAGCTCTTAGCAGCAGGCTATGCGGGAGAGTTACGGCGGATCAACCTCAAGCTGCATTTTCCCCACTGGCCCCGCGCCTGGCAGAACTACCAAAGAACCGACTGGATCAATTGCCGAGAACAAGGCGGCCCCCTGCGAGAAATCGGCTCCCACTTCTTTTTTGCGCTGCTTTCCCTTCTCGCTGGCCACGATGCCCTCAGCAGAGTCAATGCCCATGTTCACTACCCAGCTGATCCCACCCAGCAAGCTGCGGAGACCAGCGTTCTCGGCAGCATCGCCTTAGGCTCAGGGGGCTTCGTTCAGGTCGATCTCTTATCCGATCTTCCTTCTCTCGCCGAGACCGTTGAACTTACCGCCCACGGAACCCAAGGGACCATCTCTCTCGTAGATTTTCAGACCCTCTTAGTAGCAAAGAACAATGAGGATCTCCGTCTCTACGACGAGACCAACAAAATCGCCCCTAATCAACTGATGAGCAGCGCTTTTGTGGTAGAGGAAATGGCTCAAGCGATCCTCCACCGGCGCGATACTCCCTCACGCTGGAATTTAGTCCCCATCAAAACTGGCGCGCAGGTCCAAAGAATCCTCCAAGCCTTGTACCACAGCCAGGGACAATGGATCGATCTTGCTGAACCAGCAAGCAACAGCATTACCTATCTCACTGCCGAACAGATAACCAAGCCCCTGCCTATTTTCTCCCATGCCAGCAGCTATCAGGGGCTCGTCCATGTTTCCTGTATTCAGGGTTTTATTCCGGGGACCTTTGATTTTCCTAGCAGCGATGCCGCTGAGCAAGCCGAGCAAGTTTTGAAAAATTTGCAAACGGTTCTCCGTCAAAGCAACAGCGATCTCAAGCGCATTCTCAAGCTCACCATTTACTTTGTAGCAATGCAGGAAGATTTTCCTGGGGTGAATGCGGTGATCAACCGCTATTTCCCCGAGCATCCCCCGGCAAGAAGCTCCCTGGGGGTGGCCGAACTCCCCCGGAATGCACGCATAGTCATGGACTGTACCGCTGCTCGACTCGATTTTGGTTAGAAGCTGATGCTTCCGCTCTAACCTAGGGGCAGTACTAAATCTATTTCGGCAAAAACCGATGTCCTATTGATGCCTACAACGCTATCCTATTTATACCCATCTTGTTTTTACCTGCAACGGTATTGCTCGTCAAAAATGCAACCAAGTTGGTATCTTTACCAGGGAAACCGTTTGTGACGAGTAACCGCCGTTATAGACAAAAAAACGCGGAGTATATTATGAATGATCAAAAAAATATTTCTCAATTAATGTATTTTGCAGTTTTCTTGTCGTTTTGTCGCGGAATTCGCTTTCCTAACAACTGGACCATGACTCACTATCTTCTTTCCTATGAACATGGCTACATCAAGAGAGGACTGATTGGTTCAATTTTGCGTTTCTTTGCGGAACAATGGTCGTATTGGAGTCTGGCTACACTTGCATATTTAATTCTTTTTGGGTCAGTTACTCTACTTTTCTGGGTCTCGCATAAGTACCTAACCAACGTACTAGCGTTGGTCTTTTTCACCTCACCTGGTTTTGTTTTTTATTTTCATGAAGTTGGATACAGCGAACAGATCATGATTTTTATGGTGGTTTTTCTGCTCTGCATTGCTCGCGAATTGAGTTTCCGCTGCTTGGTCATAGTTTCATTGATTTGCTATGGTTTTACGGCCAACGTTCATGAAGCAGCTGTGGTGATGATCGCCCCCTGCTTCTTGTTGCTAAGCCTTGTAAAGGCTAAATCAACCAAAGAATTGCTCTCCGTTTGTGGATTGTTTCTTGTTGCTAGCATCGGATTACTTTGTTTTGCACTCGTTTTACCTAAAAGTGATGATCTATCAAATATTATTTCTAAATCTGTACGTCATCACGCTATGTTTGAGCCACGCCAGGATGTCTTCGCCATCTACCAGAATTCGTTTTTAGATTATACAAATCTTCTCAAAGAATATTGGAAACTTTCCGAGTATAAATGGCTGGTCTTAAAATCGGCATTTTGTTTTTTTCCTAGCACAATCATGCTTATTTTTAGCGGCTTACAACTTCTTCAGCAAGCAAAATTTTTTTCTCGTCTGCATCTAACCTTAATCGCAGTTATCATGATTTTATCTTGCACATCACCTGTCTTATTAGATATTTTAGCCTATGATTTTCATCGTTTTCACGCGATCAGCACTATGGCCGTATTTTTAAGTTTATTGACTATAATTTCTCTGCTTGAAATTCATGTTATTGTAAGAAAAAGAACAACATATATCGCTTGGATGATAGTTTTTCTCAACCTTAGCAGCACCAACTATTTTTTTGATGGATATCAGCCACGTATGTTTCCTGAATACGAACTCCCAGGAACGATTTTAAAACAATGGCACGACGATCAGCAAATTCCAAAAGTATAAGAGACAAAATATGTTGCTTATATTCTACATTATTACTTTTTTTGCAGGTTGTATCGCCACTGCAAGCCTCGTGACTAAAGTAGTTTTTGATACATTGCACCTATCTATTTCTACCATTGTTGGATTTGCGGTCATCAGTTTAGCATCCACAGGATGCTATCTATTTGCAAGATGGTTGCGTTGGCATCACCATTTACGCCTGTTTAATCAGAAAATTCCGGTTAGAAAAAGCCTTCATCTCTATACAGAAACCTTCCTTTTACGCGGAACACCACTATTTTTAGGTGAAGTTTTGCGAAGCCACTTTTTTAAAAAACTTGGCGTGTACCATCCCACACGCACAGCCATCAAGCTTTGGTTTTTTGATTTTACACTTGACGTCACGGCTCTTGCTACGTTGTTTTTTTTGTTCAATTTTCATTGGATTACATTGTTATCATTGTTTGATTTAAGTGTCATTTGTTTGACTATCATAAGCCTACTATGTAGTTCTGATATGTTTTCATTACGCCGTTTTCCAGATTTATTTTCTCTTATTTTAAGTTTTATTATCTGGCTTATACCAACTGGAATTTTTGTTATTGGCGGAAAGCTAATTGCTGAAATTGATGATTACCAACTTAGTGCTATTACATTTATTAAGTCGACATTGATTGCAGATGCATCATTTTTACCATTTGGCATCGGTGTTTTCGGCGAAACAGTTTTTCATTTTACAAAACAATCATCATTATTAATTGTCTTTATTATTCTCTTTAGAACTACGACGCTATGGTTTTTACTTTCCATCAGTTTTATCGCATTCTGGAGTAAACGCAAGCAGAGACCGACTCATCACGAGCATTTGTCAACTTGGGGGGGTGTCGAACATTTCAATCAACTTGCTTCATCATATCGTTCTGAAATCTCAGAAGACATCCAAAAGGTTTTAATCACCAAAAAAACTACTCTTATGATTTCTAAATTGCGAGATCTATTCCCGCAACAGACGTTAAGCGGATTAGATCTAGGTTGCGGACAAGGCTGGTATGTTCAAGCAATGAGGGAACAAGGGATGACTATGCATGGTTGCGACAACTCGGAGGAACAGATACGCTATGCTAGGGAGTATGTACAAAAACAAAAAATCGAGGGATATGAGTTGCAAGTAGCTTCTGCCACGAACTTGCCCTACGCAGACAATTCGTTTGATTTTGTATACAGCATCAATGTTTTACACCACATTCTTGCTCCTCAATTGCAGCAATCAGCTTTTAATGAGATCACTCGTGTATTGAAACCGGGGGGCGTGTTCTTTCTTCATGAAATGAATATGATTAATCCAGTATTTCGCTTTTATATTAATTATTTGTTTCCTCTTTTAAAACGCATAGATGAGGGGACAGAGCTATGGTTGGATGCAAGAAATTTACCTAACATTAAGCAGGCATCATGGAGTTCAGAACTTCATTTTTTTACGTTCATCCCTGATTTTTTACCAACTCAATTGCTGGCCTGGTCTCGTTCTTTAGAAACAACCTTGGAACAGTCAAGATTCAACAAATATGGAGCCCATTTTCTTGCCTATTTTACGAAGAATCTCTAAGCTAAGAGAGCATACCCAGTAGAGGTGTCTCATAATTCAAAAGCATTGCAGCACTAAGCAGCGATACAAAATCGAAGGGGATGTGGAAACCCCCCGCTATTGAACTCGAACCTGTCGGTCGCTGCCAGAAAATTTCAAAGGCTAGGGAGAAGCCCATCACCAGCCTTGTGGATTTCGCTCCTCGCCACCCCCAGCATGGCAGGAGGCTTAGGTGGGGTCAAATTCCATCCCCTCGAAGGGGATAAAATTTGACCCCACCTAAGCCCCCTGCCCTTGCAAAGAGGTGAGCGAAGGACGAAAAACGAGCTCTCCCAAAAAACACAGGTCAGCGGCTGAATTGCACGAGTTCTTGCTCTCGCCATTTCTCAAGACTCCCCGCCCCTCCACCCTAAGCCGAACTCCAATGCACCCTTTAAGTGATTATGAGCCTGGCAATACACTTGTAAGTTAGCGCTCTCGTGGGAACCATCTTTAGCGAACGAGGTAATATGATCTATATGGAGAAAGGTC
>JAHFAI010000051.1 GCA_023250635.1 Deltaproteobacteria bacterium
GCACAGCAGTGTTTTTCTTGTTGGGCTGCGGCTGTGGTTCTCTGCCACAGTTCGAGATCATCAAGTGTAGCAAGTGTCTTGCTCAGATCTTGTATACTGTAGGTTTCCATAGTACCTCCCGTGTTCTAACTCGAGTATACACGGGTTTTTGCCGCGAAAACCGTTGATGGAGAGGGAAGCGGTGCGAGCAAAAGAGCATTTCGGTCTCGTTTTTTTTAAAAAGCTTCCTCGCTTGCTAAAAACAGCATTGGTTAAGAGGAAAAAAGATGACCCTCCTTGAGGGAAAAACAGGCTGTTTTTTTGCTTGAGCCAACGACTTCGACGAGCCGCCCCCTGACCAATGAAGAGTAAGCAGGCAGTGAGTGAGCGCCTCCGATGCATCGAGCTATGCGCCGCGACTTCGATAAACCATACCCTGACCTGTGTTTTTTGGGAGAGCTCGTTTTTCGTCCTTCGCTCACCTCTTTGCAAGGGCAGGGGGCTGAGGTGGTGTCAAATTTTATCCGCTTCGAGCGGATGGAATTTTATGCCACCGTAAGCCTCCTGCCATGCTGGGGGTGGCGAGGAGCGAAATCCACAAGGCTGGTGATGGGCTTCTTCCTAGCCTTTGAAATTTTTTGGCAACTACCGGTAGATTCGAGTTCAATAGCGGGGATTTTTCGCATCCGCTGCGATTTTGTATCGCTGCTTAGTGCTGCACGGTGTCGTATTTTTTTTTTCTCGCGCCTTGTTGCAAACAAAAATCAGATGGGTATGCCAATAGTCTTGGGTATTTACACTCACAATCCCCGGTGATAATTTTGAAAACAAAGCCTCAGGGGTAAAGAATTGTTCCCCGCAATTACCCGTAAAACTCGGATTATCCCGTTTTTTCTTCTTCGTCAAAGACTCGCGCGTCACCATTAGTTGCAATGCAAGCATTGCTCATAAAACGAATATACGTTAACATTGAAGCCAGTTGGCATGTTAGCCAATGCAGAGTTTTTTCGACAAACTTTCAGACCAAGTGAGACGAAAGTGGGGGCGTGTGAAGAGTAACAATTATGGTCAGCTTTTTAAGTGCAAGTTGTCTCTCGTTTTATTATGTTGCGCTGTTATTAACAGTGGCTGCAATTCTCTCAATTCGATCCTTAAAACTTCTGAAAAAGCCACGATTGCTGAAAATCTTGGGATTCTCGATCCCAAGAATAATTTAGCCAATGCCTTTCCAGGATCTTTGGCCATTTCGGTCTTTCCAAAATCTGATGCCGCATCTCTGCGGCTTGCCAAAAATGAGCAGCCGGTAGTCGAACTAGCCGATGAAGGCTTTAATCCTAATGGCAAATCCCTTAAAGCTAAAATAGCAGACCAGAATGCCTTGTTAGCAGGAACAGCAGCAAGTTGTCTTCCCGCAGCGCTTGCCGAAAATGCAAACGTGGTGGTCGAGACCTGTTATGATTTTGATCAAGATATGCTTTATGGAACCAAAGATATCGCCGAAACACCCATAAAGTGGTTGGGAACAAAGAACGGTAAAAATAGCGCCGGTGAAGCCTGTCTGGTTGCATTTACGCGTGCGCAAGCCGCTACCGTTAATACTCTTCTGGATCAGACCCTAGGTCTAGGGATGGCTGCTCTCTGCCAATACAAAAAAGACCACCCCAAGGCGATATTGCCGGCATTTAATGCCCCTTTCGATCTCAGAGATTCTTTGAGTTCCATCCTCGGATCGGGGGGGAGCGTTAGCCATGCTTCTCTAGAACGCCTTGCCGATAAAGATGCCTTCCCCGTATATGCTATTAGCATGGAGGTAGCTTTGACTGATGGTTTCAAACGAACCATCGCGGTGACCCACTCTCCTCGTAGCGGAACCAATTCTGAGTTTACTGGTACGATTAATTCATTAATTGAGGGAATACCGGCTTTGTTCGGCTCCGACAATGGGGTGGGGGAGCAAAAATATCAGGTGTTTAGTATCACCTATGCACGAACGATTGATGCGAGTGCGAGTCTCCCCATCCCCACGCTGAGTGCCGAACTTCGTTCGGCGCAAGTAGCAGCATCCGTCGCGGCTTCAGCGATCACCAGCGCTGGAGTTCTCGATTTTAATGCCGGCAGCAATGTTGCCTCGGCGACCTTCGAAGATGAGGGCTATGGTGCTTATACCAACTATAGCAAGGCTAGCGAAGCCATGGAAAATATTACTCTCTTCTCTTTTTCTCTTAATCCTGACACCAATGAAGGAAGGCTTGCGTATTGGAAAAATTCTGGGGGTGACTACTACGAAAATGCGCGTGGATTTACTATTGCGCTCGGTGCTACCTCTGCTGCAGGTGATGAAACGGGGTGTGTTGGCTCTGGATCTGCTTCTACTGATTTAAATAAGGGCATAAGTATTCGCCGCTTTCTTAATAAGAAAGAGGCGGCAAATAATCTAGCTTTAGCCCCGGTGGCCTTTTGGCACCCCCTGATGAGTACACCAGATGCTATGAGTGATGATAGTGACGGGACCTTTAAAATCAAAGTTCTTCCCAGCGGAAAGGTAGCGAAATGGTACATTCCCCAGGGTAGTAACAGTACTTTTAATAACTATTATAGCAGTGCTGAAAGCGGGCCTTTGACAGCCCAGCAATGTTTCGCCCTGAGTGCGACAGCGAGCTCTTATGCGGTAGATTCCAGTAAAACCCCTGATCCTTCCGGATTTAGCGCCAGCGATGCCAGCGGAGACAGTAATCTTGCAAAATTTACCGTCCCCGCACTGCCGAAACTCGGGGGGCCTTTTACCATCAAGGGAAGCATTAGTGGTTTGGGCGCCAGCGGACTTGTTCTGGGGATTTCCACTGGTGATACACTTCAAATTGACTCTGGAGCAAGCAGTTTTACCTTTACTACTTCAGTGATTAGTGTAAGCAAAGACCTCCTCTCGATCATCACCCAACCAAGGGGTTATACCTGCGCTCTTGACAGCTCGGCAGCGGTGATTGCAGTAGGCAATGTGGACGGTTTCGCTGTTACTTGTAATCCCAAGAGCTACACCATCAGCGGCACCATAAGCGGCTTAGAGGTCAGTGGTTTGGTATTGCAGAATAACCTAACTGACAGCCTCACCGTAGCCTCGGGTGCAAGCAGCTTTGCTTTTGCTGCGGCGGTGCAGAGCGGCAGTCCTTACTCAGTCAGCGTGGCAACTCAACCAACGGGCTATATTTGTAGTATCGCTTCGGGCGTCGGTACCGTTGCAGCAAGTGCTATTGCTAACGTAGTAGTTGTCTGTGCCTCAACCGCGCGCACCATCGGCGGAACGATCAGCGGTGCTGTAGCTGCTGGCCTCCAGCTGAAAAACAACGCAGGTGACGCCCTGACTGTCTCCGCCAATGCTACGCAGTTTGTTTTCTCAACGGCCGTAGCTTTGGGTAGCACCTATGCGGTGACGGTCTTTTCCCAGCCGGTCGGCTACGCTTGCAGCGTAACGAACGGGTCTGGGACTGTTGGTGCTGCAAATATTAGCAATGTTGCCATAAGTTGTGTTCCCGGCCTTACTATTGGTGGTAGCATCAGTGGTTTGGTTAGCAGCGGCTTAGTGTTGCGAAATAACGGGGGTGATAACCTGAGCCTGGCCTCTGGGGCTTCAACCTTTACCTTTGCCACAGCACTGGCTCCTAATGCTTCCTATGCGGTAACGGTATTAACCCAGCCGAGCAACTATATTTGTACTCCCGCAAGCGCATCAGGGACCACAAGCTCCACTAGTATCACCAATATTGTTGTCAGCTGTGTCAGCACCGCCTCTATAAACTGTAACGTCACAGGAACGGGTATTGCGTCAAGTACCACGGTTCCTTACAACACGGTGACCAAAGGCTGCAATGCAAGCGGCTATCATGGTACCGGAACGCTTTCCGCAACCTGTACCAGCAATGGTCAAAACCTCACGGCTACCGGGTGTGTTGACGATAATGCGATAACCTGTAACATCAATAACGTGACCGGTCTTTCGAGTGCCACCACTCATTACAACACCAGTAACGCTTCAGTCAGTTGTAATGCGGCAGGATACAGCGGCTCCGTAACCGTGCCTGCTTGTACCACCAACGGAGCGACTCTGACGGTTTCGTCGGGATCTTGTACGGCGATTACCTGCCCGGTTACCGGGACCGGTATTGCCTCAAACTCAACGGTTGCTTACAACGCCACCTCTATGTCCTGTAACGCCAGTGGATACACCGGCACGGGAACCTTATCTGCAACTTGCACCAACGGTTCAGCTTTAACGGCAAGCGGCTGTACTCTTGTGGTTGGTACTGCAACCGGGGGTACCATTACCACGCCAAGTGGCTACAAGGTTCACTCCTTTACCAGTAACGGCACTTTTACCGTCTCGGACGGCTCTCTTACCGTTGATTATCTCGTGGTAGGTGGCGGTGGAGCTGGAGGATCTGATCGTGGCGGTGGTGGTGGTGCAGGAAGGTTTTTATCAGCTTCTGCGGTTACGCTCAGCGCAGGAAGTTACACGATTACGGTGGGTGCTGGCGGTACCGGGGTAGCGGTTACCGCAGCCGGTGGCAACGGGGTAAAAGGAAATAGCGGTAGTAGCTCTTCAATTGCGGGATCAGGATTTACGACGGTAACAGCAGCTGGCGGTGGTGGTGGTGGTGGTTGTGCAGCCGGTGGCATAAGAGATGGTATAAGCGGTGCCTCCGGTGGTGGTGGCTCTCAATATGCTGGTGACGGAGCTGGAGGTACCGCTACCGCGGGTAACGCTGGGGGCGCTGGTTCCGAAGCGGGTGCTGTTGGTGGTGGTGGTGGTGGTGCAGGAGCGGTGGGTGGTGCTGCGTCTAGCTCGGCAGGTGGTAACGGTGGTTCGGGGAGTGCGAGCAGCATTACCGGATCTTCGGTAATCTATGCTGCTGGTGGTGGTGGTGGTGGTGATAACTACTACTACACCAATCCTGGTGGTACTGGAGGTAACTCCTGTGCTGGTGATGGTCCTGCAAATTCTAACACCAATGGTGGAGATGCTGCTGCAAACAAAGGCTGCGGTGGTGGTGGTTCTGCGGTATTCAATTCTGCTACCAATGTGAGGGGTGGTAATGGCGGCTCTGGGGTTGTGATCCTGCGCTATACGTATCCTTAACGGGACACGGCGCTGGCGCTTTCGCGCCAGCGCCTAATAACGATTAAGTAAGGATTGAGTCGATGAAATTTCTTCTGCTTTTATTATGTTATGCTCAGCTGTCTTTGGGGGAAACCTATGGAGATAAGAGTCTTCCGGACACGATCGAACAGTATAGCGTAGTTGAAGCGGGCCTTGGTGGTAATCGTGCGGTATCTATCTTAGCAGATGCAGAGGGAAGGCGTTTAGTTCTCAAGGAAGGGCAAGGGAATCAGTTTAAAGAAGAAATTCTTGCTGATGCCCTCTATCAAGCGATTGCCCATGCTTTGCCCCAAAATAGACTTTATATACCAGCTTTTAAAATTATTGTTAGCAAGGAAAAGATACAACGAATTAGCAGATATCTGCACGGTACGACCCTGGATTTCGTAGCTCAAACGGCTTACAACCAAGAGATTGCTGCGGGCTTTGTGGTGGATGCTTATATGGCTAATTGGGATATAGCGCTCAATAATCGTAATTTGCTGCTAAGCGCTGATAAGGTATATCGCCTCGATAACGGGGGGGCACTGCGTTATCGTGCCAAGGGTGAACTAAAGGCAACTAATGGGTACGATTTTTCATCGGCAAGGTGTGATCTCTTCACCTTGCGGGGATTATCCTGCCCGCAGCAGCAGAGTTTGGTGAGCAGCTTAGGAGGAAAAACCCTTTATGCTCATGTTGATCAAGGCAAAATTATTACGCAAATTAAACATCTGAGCCAGGTTAAAGAAGCTATTCTGGCAACAGCAGACCTTTGGCAAAGGCGCTTAAAACTGGAAAATTATGAGGAACTGCGCTCCAACTTGATTACGCGAATGGACTCGTTGCTTGCCTATGCCTATGATGCGGCTTATCCGGTAAGTGTCTACCAATTGGCTCATCCCTTCGCGCTGAGCATTCCTGGCACCTCTTCGGCAAGTGTGCTGATCGTCGCCCAGGCGCCAGCAGCAGAAGCTAAGGGAAAAATCCTGGTGCTCTTGGGTAAACGAGCTCGCCACCAGTGGTGGGGTAACTTGGGTGGAACTGCAGACCCTGAGGATACGACCCTTAGCGATACCGCGCGGCGAGAAGTCGAAGAAGAAAGTATGGAGCACTATTCTTTTTCCCAAAAAGAGCTGCTGGCAGCCCCCTCCCACGATTTGCTTAGGGGGGGAATAAACCCCGATGCACTCCATCGCATGTATGTAAAAACCGCGCGATACCTTGATCCTGCGGTCTTACATAAGAGCCTCGTCTCGCAACAGGACACTCATGCTCTCGAGTATAGCGAATTTACCTGGTTAGCGGTCAGTGATCTTCTTAAGCTGGTGGAAGCTAACCTTAAAACGACCAATATACCCAGCAATGAGCAGCAATACTTGCTCAAAGGCTTAGCTATTCATCACCCCTTGATGGATATGCTACGCCAGGAGCCGGTGCTTGCCTGTTTGCAGGCTTTGGCACGACAGAAGCCCCTTCGCGCAATTCATACTCTAGGAAGTATCGGCGCACACAAGCTGCACAGAGAAGATCCGCTTTTCCCGGGGAATGTTCTTGATGATCTGCCCTACCCGCAAGCAGAAATACTTGATCCGCGAGCAGAACAGTTACAAAGAATATATTTCACCACCACCAGCCATATGGATCTATTGAGCGAGCTAAAAGCCAAAAATAAAGCTAAAGCTCAGCAGGCAAAGGGTCTTGGCGGTGAGCCTTTGCCGAGCCTCACCGCGACAGATGCCTACCTGGAGCTCTCTTTACAGGAAAGATACAAAAAAGGTGATGATCAACATAATGTCTTCGAGTTTTTACGCACTCATAATGTTGATGAAGCGAAGAATCCTTATGAGGTTCCCGCGACAAGTACAGCATATTTCCAGGAATTCTCGCCAGAGATATCCCCCTGCTCAGGAACGATGAGTTTTAGTTGCGCAATGCTCAAGGCTATGGACGAAGAACGTCGTTGGCGGGACTGGTTTGTTTTTTATCATGCTCTTCCTGGGGTTCTCTCCTTCTACTATGACGTATTTAGCGAATTTAGAAATATACTCAGGCTGGAGGCTAGTGCCGGCCTTCACTCGCTGCGGGCGGTAGACAAGGCTTTTAGCCACTTAGCCGATGTGGATGCTTTTATCGCCGAGGAGATGCTTAAGCAAAATAAAACTGATTTTAAAGAGATACATAACTATCATGGGAGCTTCAAAAACCTTGGTCTTTCCACTAATATGTATCTTTGGGGTAATCCTTATTCAAAAAGTTGTTCCACCTTTGATTTTTTCTATACCAATAAGACCTTTGAAGCACCGAGTGCGAACCTGTTGCACAATTTTCTGTTGGAGTTCGGTATTGTCAATTTAAAAAAATATCAAAAGCTTGAACAGAAATATTTCTCTAAAGATAATCACTTATTGCAGATTTTTATCGCTCCTGGGGTGGTCGATAGCATGGTGTATTTATCGGGTTCCTTGGGTAAGGGGGCCTATGAACGCTACGCTGAGCATAAACAGGAGCTGCTAGCGAGTGCCTTTTTGCGCTTACTGCGCACAAACCCTGGAGCCGCAGCTAAGAAACTTAGTGGGCTCCATTTGAATTATGCAGAGGAGGCTCATGGGGAGGGGATTGACCGGGTGCAAGCGCGAATTTTTATGAAACCTGAGTTGATGACCGACGCGGATAAGGTGCAAATTCGTCGTTATACTAAATCTGCTTTCAATGAGGCAGTATACCTTAGTGAACTCAGGGCCTTGGTGCGCGAGGATTTGCGTCTCTGGCTAACGAGTCATCAACCCTTAGCAGCAAATACTTTGGAAAACCCCTCTGTTCTGGCCCAAGAAAGCCCTCTTCCCCCTTTACAAAAAGTATTTCGTCACCAAGAGCAGGCCCAGGGCAAGCAGTATGCCCTTAAAGGTAATTATGAAGAGTTGTATGGGAAGTTTTTGTTGGAAGATAATGTGGAAGGGATACAACGTATTCTTCGTAAAAATCCCAGTTTCGATTTATTGAAAGTGATAAAAAATCCCTTGACAGAAAAGGGCTCAGCTCCTGAGATTGCGCCGCTTATTTTGTTGGCTACTGCCCCAAGAATTGCTGATTATTTAATAACCGCCAAGCTTGTAGCGGTTGAGCAGCTTTTTCCAGTGGTGGTGATTAATGATAACCCTGACCAGCTTGCTGAAATTTTAGCTGCAAAGCCAGACTTTGATCTCTGGAAAAATTTCAGCTATTTTCTAATAGATAGCTTTGGTAAGCAGATACATCAAGAAAACCTGCTCGACAGACTCTCTGCTTTACAAAATCCAAAGCTGAGGAGCTTTCTTCATGCTGGCGGCTATATTCACTGGCTGGAGACAGAATCCCAGGCCCAAGCTTTAGTAGGTCTTGAGCTTAGCAAGACAGCTTATGTATTTATTGTTGGCTCGCTAAAATCCCCGGTTTCTGCTGGGGGAAAAGATAAAAAATTTTGGACAATCGAGCATGACGTTGATCTGCGTGCTGCCAAAAATCTCCACAGAATTATTTCTATTGCCCACGAAGGAAGGATGGGTTCAACAAAAATTGCGGGAAGATTATTTACCCCAAACTCTCAGAAATTGAGCGAGTTAGAGCTTGGTAGCAGTGTTGATGTCCTCGATCTACGTGCTTCATCTTTTCTTACTTCCATTGACTTGGGGGATCATTGCTCTTTTGGGGAAGTATTTTTCCCGGCAGGAGTTAGCGAAATAAGCGGTATTTATGCCGAAATCGCTGCGGCTAATTTTTCTGAACTTGCACAACTCACCGAGTTAAGAATTAATGTCTCACTGCCAGTATTTGATTTGCATCGCGCAAAGAGTTTGGATACATTGATCATTTTTCCTCCAAAGAAGCTTTCTAAGCAAAAAATCTTAATTCTTCCCGAATCGCTTCGCTCCCTTGGTCAGGAATTTGAAGCAAAAATGAGCGTACAATACCTGCCAGATTAACCAGAACTGATAGGTCTCAATTATCGTCTAGAGATAGTAAAGCATATTGCTTTCCTCACTCAGGTACTTCTCCAAATATTTATGCAAGAGTTCCTCGTCTTTACCGGCAAATGATTGGAAATTAATCCCGATGAGAAATTTTTGCTCGTTTTTGTTCTTTTGCCCTTGGGGGGCAGCATGAATTCTCGTTACCTTGCCAGTGACCAGGAGCGGGCGAGAGGTATTGGTAACAGTGATCGCAATTTGGCAGAGCTTGTCAGTGGTAAGTGCTTCGTCAACTTCAGCAAGCATCCCCCTGAGGGAAATGTCGGCAATGGTGAGGGGGTAGGTGCGAGTGCCATTATTCAAGGCAGCTTTAAAATAAACAAAGGATTTACTGCGTTCGCTTTGCCGAGTTTCCAGCTTGAGCAACTTTTTAAGCAGAGTAATTAAATAGTGCTTAGGCAGGGGCTGCTCGATAACTAAATTAGCTCCTGCCTGATGGAGCAGCTCCTGAGTTTGATGGTCAACCTGGGCGCTATTAACGACGAGGGGGAAATGTAATAATTGGCTATGGGCACGAAGATGAGCACAAAAGGTGCGGGTATTTTCAAGGCCTAGGTAGTCAAGGTTGACCATCACCACTTGAATTCTCTGTTTTTTTATTTGCTCAAGTGCTGCGCCAATATCTTGACTTACCACTGCGCGGATACCGAGTTGCTGCAGGTTGCTGCGTTCAAGGTGAGTAGCCAGAGAAAGATCGCTAATCAGCAGCAGTTTTATTGCCTTAGGGGTATTCATACGTTTATCCTACAGAAAAGCTAACTACTCAGGTCTTGGTGCATCTTCGCCGCTTTCTTCGTTGCTGCGCGTGCTCACAGCCAGACGGCTGCTCCGCTGCTCGCTCCTCGAAAGCAGCAAAACTGCACCAAGCCTTGAGTAGTTGGCGAAGTGCTGAGTAGTTGCTAGCGCTGACAATACTGATCGGTAGAGTAGGAAAATAGCTAAATTTAATTAAATATAGCAATTATATTAGCTTTGTATAGCTAATATATTCGTAGCTTGCTACTAGCGACGGAGCATTGCCCAGGCTAGGTTGGTTGCAAAATATCTATACCGATTTTTCGTTTGAGGCGTTCGTTTATTTCCTCAAGACTTAGTTCGGGGAAGCGGGCAGTATGGTCCAACCAAAAGGAACGCATAATCAAGCTAAAGAAAAACTGAAAGCGTTTGCTCGGGTGTAACTCGAGGGTGGTAATCAGGGTAAGCAAGCGGGGAGAAAGCCCTTGATGGATTTTTAACTCGGAGCCTTGTTCGAGAGAATACCAATCGCTTTCCAAAAAAGCACTGGCTATGTCGATGGTAATCGGTACCACCTCCAGCTGATAGCCGGCAGCGAGGGCAGGCTTGAGGAGTTTCGCAGTAAAATTACGATTGGTGGGCAAAATTTCATTAAAAAGGGCGGTAAATCCTTGCGGATAATTAACCACGTTGTGACTAACACCCTTATCTAGATTTTCAAGTAAGCGGGGGCCGGGACGGCTGTTGTTTTTGCCGCGTAGATCCCCCACCGCTACGATCCCATTGCGATCTGCAAGCCAGTTGCCAATGGGCTTGGCATAGGTGTGGTTGATAAACTCGGCAACTACCCGGCTGTTAATAAAGAAAATATAATGAGGCAAGTTGAGTTTTGCCATCAGCAAATTATCGGCAATATTGGTGCGATGGGAGGGTAAATAAAGCCGCACTTTTTTGTGGTGAGCAGGGGAGAGTAAATTCTCTTCGCCGCTGATGGTAACGGCGTAATTATTGGCTGCCCAGACTGTGCGTGCCAGATGTTCAACGAAGGCAAAGAACTTGGTGTCCCCGGGGTTTTTGGCAAAAAGTAGGGGGATTTTTCTGGCTATTTTGAGCAGCAGGCCATTTTTTTTGTTGACCGGCCGTCGTTCCGGGCTAAAGCCGAGACTTTCCATAAAAATTTCGGCCCGATCAAAAAATTCATAGAAGGCATAGAGACGTTCTCGCTGGGCCTTAGCACAGACATCACCGATGCAGTGACGATAGCGCTGCCAGCGGGAATATTGGCCTTCTAGAGCTAAAAACAAGGGCCTTTTTTCGTTTTGCCCTGAACTCGAGAGACCAGAATATTTTTTGTCAAGTATAGCCATGGAGCGTTCAAGCAAAAATATTTGTTTGGCAATAATTTTTTGATTGAGCTTTTCCTGTAAGGGCTGATTAATTTCATACCACTGATTGAGCGATTCACTCACATTCCTTGCAAGAGCACTCAGGGTGGGATCGCTCAGTTGGAGAGCAGAAGCAGCGGCGAGTAAATTCTGGAACTCTACGGGAGTAAGGAGCTGCAGTCTTTTATCAAGCTGGTTAATTTGGGCAGAGGGCGGGGGCTGAGCGGTATTTGCCCGGTGAAAACTGGCTAAAACCTCCGCTTCAAGTTCTCTCAGCGTATGCAACTTTGCTGACCATGGCATTACAGACGTTCCCACTTCATCTTATTGCAGACCAAAACACGATGGGTATACATAATAGTCTTACAGCAAAAGGTGGGCTAAGGTCATTATTTATCTGTCTCAGCTGACCTTTTGCCTTCTAGTTCCTCCCAGCGAAGGTAGAGGGCATCTGTTTTTTCCTGAAGCTGGTTGAGCTGGGCAGATTTTTGTTGGAGGAGCTTGCTATCGCCGGTGCTGGCAGCAGCGGCAAGATCTTCGTGGGCTTTTTTGAGCTCCGTCTCGTAGGTAGCTATGGTTTTTTCCATTCCATCGTATTCTCGTTGTTCGAGATACGACAATTTTTTAGTGGATTTTTGTCCGTTGATTATGCTCGCCCCTAGGGGATTTTCCCCGCTGGTGCTTGCTGAAGCAAGGGGGAGGATTTTTCCGGAGATGAGCCCACTGCTATAATTTTGCCATTGCTGAACGCTGGCAAAAGGCAGGATGGTTTTTTCGCCGCGTGTATTCTCCACAAAACCTAGGTAGCTTTGACAAAGGCGCTCCATCAGATAACGGTCGTGGGAGACAATAACCACGGCCCCCTCAAATTCTCGTAAACTTTGTTCCAAGGCTTCGAGAGTTTGAATATCGAGATCGTTGGTTGGCTCATCCAGTAAGAGGAGGTCAGCAGGTTGTAACATCAGCTGGGCGATGAGCAGGCGCGCTTGTTCGCCCCCGGAGAGCTTCCCTACTTTGGTGTGATGGTGTTCACTAGTAAAGCCAAAACGTCGCAACCAACTGGCAAAATGAATTAATTGCTCGCGATATTTTACTGAGTCGGAGTCTGGGGCTACTGCTTGCTTAAGGGTAAGCTCGGGGTCGAGGCTACGGCGATCTTGGGTAAAATACACGCTGCGAATTTGGGGAGGAAAGGTAATGGTCCCTTCCTGGGGCTTAATCGCGCCAGTAAAAATATTAAGCATGGTGGATTTTCCCGAACCATTGCTGCCGAGAATTCCGAGAATTTGTTTGTTTTGAATGGTACAGGAGAACTTATTGATAATTTTCTGTTCGCCCAGCTGGCAACTCACCTCGTTAAGCTTCATCAAAATCCGGCTTTTTCCCTCGTTGGCACTAAAGGAAAAATCGACGTTAGTGATGCGGGCTTTATTGCTCAGCTTACTCACCGTTTCTTCTAGTTCATAGGCCTGATCCATACGAAATTTTGATTTAGTAGTCCGGGCTTTTACCCCTTGGCGAAGCCATTCTTTTTCGCGGCGCAGCTTGTTCTGGAGGCTTTCTTGCTGACTCGCCAGACCGGCAAGCAAGTCGCTGCGATGCAGCAGATGGCGTTCGTAGTTACCTTCGCTCAGCAGGCTATTGCCAGGAAAAACCTTGTTGATTTCTATAATTTTTTTGACGGTAGAGCTTAGCAAGGAACGATCGTGGCTGACCATAATCCAAGCGTTGCGGTTTTTTAGGAGCAGCTTTTCAAGCCAGAGAATACCTGCGAGATCGAGATGGTTGGTGGGTTCATCGAGGAGCAATAATTCCGCTTCGGCGGCAAAACCCAGCGCCAGAGCCACACGCTTGTGCCAACCTCCGGAGAGTGAGCCTATTTCTTGTTCGAGGTCGTAGAGTCCGGCTTGCATGAGCAGGCTTTCGGCCTGAATGCGGGCAGCACTGGTTTCATGGGCAGCACCCTGGTCAAGACGAGCAAGCAGTTCACTTATCCGGCAGTGGGGGGGGAAGCTCGGCATCTGTGGGACGTAATGCATGCTAAGACCACGACGCCGAGTTATTTCGCCTGCATCGCTACTGACTTCACCGGCAATAATTTTTAAAAGAGTTGACTTACCAGCTCCGTTCGGACCAATAATGCCGAGGTGATCGCCGGCAAAAGCAGCAAAGCTAACCTCGGTAAAAATAGGCGAACTGGACCAGGTTTTTGTTAGGTTCTTGCAATCAAATAATATGCTCATGGCTCGCTGGTGCTCTATCCGTAAGGGATTTTAGGGGAAAAACTTATGCTTAGGTTAATTTTAGCTTCTGCTCTCTTGTTTGTCTTGGGCGGCGTTCTCTCTGCAGCAATGCCGCAAATAGGGAGCACTAAAGCTGCTGCGAAGCCGCCCATTTTGCAAGTATATACCTACCAGGGCTTTATATCAAAATGGGGAGCGGGTGAGGAAATTAAAAAATCATTCGAAAAAACTCATGCTTGTACTCTTAAGTGGGTGACTAGCGCCGATGCGATGAGTTTATATGCGCGCCTTCTGCTGGAAGGAGCGAAGCTTGATGCTGATGTGGTGCTTGGTCTCGATAGTTTGTTGGCTCCTGAATTACGCAAGTCTGCCTTGCTCGAACCGTATCGCCCCCAAGCCAGGGATACAATAGTTAAGTCGGCGCTCTTTGCCGAAGATGATCTTCTTACCCCTTATAGTCTCGGTTATTTTGCCCTTATGTATGATATGCGGAAGATAAAACCTTACGCCTCGTGGGAGGCTTTACTGGCAGATCCGGGGGCCCATAAAAAATTAATTCTTGAAGATCCCCGGACCTCCAGTGTGGGGTTTGGCCTAATGGTGTGGTTGCGGGAAATCTACGGAGATAAGTACCCTGAAGCGGTTAAAAAACTTCAGGATAAAACCCTAACCATCAGCAAGGGATGGTCGGAAGCCTATGGGCTTTTTCTCAAGGGGGAGGCGCCGATGGTGCTTAGTTATACCCTCAGTGAGGCCTATCATCGGGCTGAGCTTAAGGATAAGTCTCCTTACCGTTATATGGAGTTTAAAGAAGGTCATTTAGCGCAAATAGAGACCATGGGCCTGCTTAAAGCAAGCAAAAATCTTGAGTTGGGGAAGAAGTTTATCGATCATATGCTCTCGCTGGCAAGCCAAAAGATACTTGCAGCCCAAGAGTCGGTTTATCCAGTGATCAGCGCTGCAGAACTCTCCCCGGCGGCAAAGGAAGTTAAGATCCCCCAGCTTATTATAACCGCTTTCGCTGATAAATTTCCTCAGGACTTTCGCAGCCAATGGACTCGCCAGTGGATCGATCTCGCCACCAGCAAATAGCCGCTGCGCTTACTCTGTTTTTTCCCCTGCTCTGCCTAGGGCTTGGGGTGCTGCTGCCTTTTGTCCAGCTAGGGGTGGCGTTTACGCGGGTAATAGGTTCGGGCTGGGCGGAGCATCTGCATTACAGTTATCTCCTGATGATCGTTCGTTTTACCCTTTGGCAGGCCAGCGTTTCAACGCTGGTGACGGTCATTGCAGCTTTTGTGTTGGCATTGATTTGTGCCCGCAATAGGTTTCGTGGCAAAATCCTCCTGCTCAGTCTTGGGCAAATTCCGTTTTTTCTTCCCAGTATCGTGGTAAGTTTGGCCTTTATCCAAGTGTATGGGCAACACGGTTTTATAAACCGTCTTCTCGGCGTCCTTGGAGTGGAGGAACCCCTGGCTTTTCTCTACAATCCCTGGGCTATTATTGCCGCTCATGTTTTTTTTAATCTATCGTTTTTGGCACGTTCTCTCGTGGTGGCCTGGGCAGGGATTCCTGAGGAACAGCGCTATTGGGGCCGGGTACTGGGGCTAAGTGCTTGGCAGAGATTCCGCTTGGTCGATTGGGTTTATTTGCGTCGTCCCCTACTCAATGGAGCTTTGCTCGTCTTTGTGCTCTGTTTAAATTCCTTTGCAATAGTCATGGTTCTTGGCGGTGGTATCCGTAGTACAACTGCTGAGGTGGGGATCTATCAGTTTTTGCACGGGGAGTTTGATCTTCCCCAGGCTCTGGTTCTCGCGGTGGTACAGTTGCTGCTGACCTTGCTCGCTTCCTGTTTTTATTCTCTAGCGAGCTTTTCTGCTCGCCCAAATGCTTCTCCCTTGGCGGCAGTAGGGGGGAGGGAGGAAAACCTCCCCTTGCTGGCTAAAGATCCTCAGGGAATAGCGTTAAGAATCCTTTTGCTCATCTACGGTTTGTTCCTGTATCTGCCCCTGCTGGCCCTGCTTATGGATGGGCTCGCTTCCTGTTTTTCCTCAAGTTTTTCCCTGGGAGCCTTGGGGGAATTGTTATGGCCATCCCTGCTGAACTCCCTGCTTATATCGGGACTCAGTTCACTGTGTTCCTGCTTATTAGGGCTGAGTACGGCAGTGGGAATTTTTCATCTCGGGCAGTGTGTGCCCCGCCTGAGTGTGCTGGTAGATCGCGCTATTTATCTTTTGATGGGAATCTCTCCCGTGGCTTTGTCCCTGGGATATTATTTGTTTTGGCGCGATTTGCTTGATCTGCAGCAGTGGGCCTTGGCCATAATAATTAGTATTCACAGTATTGCCGCGATTCCTCTGGTGCTTAAAACCCTCTTGCCGGTGGTCTTACAGCTCAAAGCTCGGAATCGCTGTTTTGAGCTGACCCTAGGGATCTCTTACTGGCAGGGTTTTTTGCATATTGAACTGCCCCAATTGCTACCCATCTTTATGGTGGCCCTTTCCTCGAGCTTTGCGCTTTCTCTTGGCGGCATCGCGATTGTGGCGATGTTCTCCCAGGCAGGGGTAGAGACTATCCCCCTAACGATCTATGGTTTAATGGGGGTCTATCGTTACGAAGAAGCAGCGGTAATCTGTTTGGCCTTGATTGTGGTATTGGTGCTAATGGGCATAGGGCAGGAAAGAATTTTTAAACGGCAGCTTGCCCCTAAATATAGGTAAGGCCATAGATAATGAATAGTTTTCCCAGCTTGCTGGTGGATGAATTAGTGTTAATGCGGCCTGAGCGAGACAGGTCCTATTCTTTTACGCTTACTGCGGGTGAATGGCTTGGTATTGTGGGGCCTAGCGGTATAGGCAAAAGCTCTTTGCTGCATACCTTAGTAGGCTTGCTTCCGCCGCTGGGGGGAAGGGTTCTGGTCGAAGGAGGAAATGTACTTGGCTTGGCTCCCCATAAACGGGAAATGAGCATAGTTTTCCAGCATTCTATGTTGCTCGGGCATCTTACCGTTGGCAAGAGTTTGCTGCTTGCGCTCCACGACAGCCGTCTAGGGCGAGGAGAGAAGCAGCAAAAAATTGCAGAACATCTGGCTATGCTGAGCTTAGCGAAGGAGTTTCTGCGCCGTTATCCTGATGAATTGTCCGGTGGGGAGCTCGCCCGCTGCAATCTCGCAGGGGCTCTGCTCCGAGAAAAAAAAATTCTCCTCCTCGATGAACCCTTTGCTGCGCTTAATGAGAGTTTGCGAACTGAACTGGGTGATCTGTTAAAAAAATTGCAAAAAGAAAGGCAGCTGACGATCCTCGCGGTTACCCATCAACGAGAAGAAGCGGAGCGCTTGTCTACCCAGCTTCTCTCCTGTTAAATCCCAAGGAGGGTATGCACCATCCCCCCACTGAAGTGATAGAATCCTGACAGCTTCCTTCCCTGGGTAAAGCCAGCGGCAAGATCATCACGTAATTCACCGGTAAATATTCCTGGCTGTTCCACGGTGATTTTTGCAGATTTGAAATAAAATTTCTTGCGGACAAGGGGAAATAGACATTTAAAGAGGCTTTCTTTAGCGGAAAAAACCAGGCTGAGATACTCGGCTTCGCTGAGGGTCTTAGTTGCTAAAAAAGCCTCGCGTTCTTCCTCGCTGAGGATCCTTGCAGCAAACTTCGCAGTAAGTCCCCGGAGAACTACCTGCTCCGAGTCTATCCCTAGGCCGGTCCATCTTCCCCGTCGCGCCACCGCCGCTCGGGCGAAACCTCGAGTATGGGTTATGGAGCCGATGGTCCCCTCTGGCCACTGGGGTATTTTATAGAGCGGATCCCAGCCGATTAGATCCTCAACCCCTATATCTCGTAGGGCTTCCTGGGCGGCAAGCCGTCCGGCAATAAACTCTGCCTGACGTTTTATAGCGAAGAAAGGAAAAACCTCCGGCAATAAAATCTCTTGAGGATTATAAAAGAGGGGTTCTGCTGCAGAAAATTGCCGAACCTTCTGGCTAAAACCAGCAGCAGGCTCAAAAGAAGATGAGGAAGATATGGTCAAAATAGTCATAAAAAGTTAGTACTATTATGGTGAATTAATTTTGCAAGATTTTTTAAATCCTCTTAAAGGATCGCTCATGCTTAGCACTGTTTCTGCTCCTCGTCTTCGCATTGCCCCTTCGCCAACGGGAGATCCCCATGTGGGCTTGGCGTATATTACCCTCTTCAACTATGTACTCGCAAAGAAATTCGGCGGTAAGCTGATTCTACGGATAGAAGATACCGACCAGGAACGTTCAAAAGCCAGCAGCGAAGAGTTGATTATGGAGAGCTTGCGCTGGCTGGGTCTGTCTTGGGACGAAGGTCCTGATGTGGGGGGGCCTTTTGGTCCTTACAAGCAATCTGAACGTAAAGCTATTTACCGAACCTACGTAGATAAACTGCTTAGTAGCGGCAAAGCCTATCCCTGTTTTTGCAGCAATGCTCGCCTCAGCGAAGTGCGTCAGGAGCAGCGTGCTAAGGGGTTGACCACCGGCTATGATCGTCATTGCCGCGCCCTCAAGGAAGGAGAACGGGCAGCGCTGCTTGGGCAAAGCACTGCTTATACTATTCGTCTTGCGGTTCCTCTTGGTGGCTCAACGACGATTCGTGATGAATTGCGTGGCCCGATCGAATTTACCAATGAGATGATTGACGATCAAATTCTCCTCAAATCAGATGGTATGCCCACCTACCACCTGGCTAATGTAGTGGATGATCACCTTATGGAGATCACCCACGTGATCCGCGCCGAAGAATGGATTTCCTCAACTGCCAAGCATAAGTTACTGTATCAAGCTTTTGGCTGGCAAGAACCGCAGTTTATTCACATGCCAATTTTACGCAATGAAGACAAATCGAAGATTTCTAAACGCAAAAATCCGGTGTCACTCAATTATTATCGCCGCAAGGGGATACTCCCCAAGACCATGCTTAATTTTCTGGCCCTTATGGGTTGGTCTTATAGTGCTGACAATGAGATTTTTACCCTTGAGCAGATGATAGAAAAATTCCAGCTAAGAGATATTCACTTGGGGGGGCCGGTTTTTGACTTGGTGAAACTAGGCCGTCTCAATCAGCATTATTTGCAGCAGCTCAGCCCGGATGAGTTTGCAGAGTTTGTGCGGGCCGAGATATTCTCCACTGATTTCCTCAAGAGCTTGCATCCTCTGGTTAAAGATCGCCTCGAAGTTTTTGAGCAATTTGTGGATCGCAACAGTTTTTTCTTTAACGGTGCCCTCGACTATAGTGCCCTGGTGATTGTCCCCAAGGGCAAAGAGGCTGGGGAATTTAACGAGGGAATGGCTGAATTACTGCTGCTACTCGATGATCTCTATCTTTGGTCGGAGGCCGAGCTGCATACTCTTATGGAAAACCATCGGGCCAAGCTTAGTTGGAAATCTAAGGATTATTTTATGCCGGTTCGTTTGATTATCAGTGGTCGTCCCGATTCGCCTCCCCTAGCAGCGAGTATGGCATTGATCGGTCGGGAAATGGTGCGATTTCGTCTGCGTGATTACCTAAAGAAAAACTCACATATATAAAAAAGGGTTGGTTATGAGGTTTTTGCTTAACGAGGAAATCGAGGGTTATGCTGAGCGCCACACTTCTGGCGAGCCTGCTTTACTTGCAGAGCTCAGCGCTTTTACCTGGCAAGAGATGCATTCTCCCCAGATGATAAGCAGTCGCTGTAGTGGGCGCTTACTTACCAGTCTCTGTCAAATAATGGGGGCACGCTTCGCCCTGGAAATCGGGATGTTCACGGGCTATTCAGCTTTGAGTATCGCCGAAGGCCTGCTCCCCGAGGGCAAGCTTATTACCTGTGATATCAGTAGCGAGTTTGCTAAAACCGCCCAGGGTTATTTTGAGCAGAGCCCTGTTGGTCACAAAATCGATGTACGTATTCAAGATGCACGAAAAACCATAGAGGAGATTACCCACGAGCTTGATTTTGTCTTTATCGATGCTGATAAGGTCAGCTATCAAGCCTACTACTCGGCGGTTCTCCCTAAAGTTCGTCGGGGTGGAGTTCTGGTAGTGGATAATTGTCTATGGTCCGGTAAGGTGCTGCATCCGAGGGATGCTGATTCTCTCGCGATTAGTGAATTTAACTCCTTTGTTGCTCGCGATGAACGCGTAAGCAATGTGATGCTGACGGTACGTGATGGTCTGAATCTAATAATTAAAAAATAGGAACGACTCAGGTCTTGATGCGTCTTTTTCCTTGATTGGCTTTTCTGTCAATGCATTATCTTTCCTGAGTCGTCAAATTTGACGATCATAATGGCACCCACTGTAATCGAAACGGATGGTTTTTCCAATGAGAAATTACCCATAAAGGTTTCGGCAGGTGTCCCCAAAATGCACGACACAAAATAAACCCTACAGTTTCACTGCAAACTTACCGAAGTACTCCATTGATTCTATTGAATCTCTTTCTCAGGCAAAGATGGGCCGAGACCTGAGTAGTTACGATAATCAAAGGTAAACAAGGCAATGTTTAAAACAATAAGTATATTAATTGCTGTATTCTCAATTAATTGCAAAACTTTGAGAAATCATAAAACCGCGATTACTGAGGAACAGGCCGATCAACCCGTTGCCCAAAAGCATTACTACCCTGAATTTTATTTGGCAACATCTTCCTTGAATGGTCCCGAGAAAATAGGATATTTTGCGCTTTTTACGCCAACAGCCACGTCTCAATCTCCACAGACCGATGATGAAAAAACTACTCGAAATAGTGGTGATTTCTTCCTCGTTGAATATGATAAATCCTCGAGCAATAGTTCCGCTTTTTCAGATCTATCTATAGAGGACTCAGATAGACTCGGTCTCTCTGGTGGGCCTGGTACTTTAAAAACGCTTCTAGATAAATTGGGTTTTTTTAAACGCAAAAAAACGACCTTCCCAAAGGACGAAGCGGTAGAAAAAACGCTGTATGGTTACCGCGATTTAAAAGAAGTGAATCGCGGAAAATTTTCAAGAGAGCTCACTGGAGTAACTGGAGGACCTAGGGCTCCTCGAGGAACGAAAGATCAATTTAAAGATCTTCAAAACATGACTCTTCAGGAGCTACAACAAACCTTTCCAGAACTTAATTTTCCAGATAATGCAATAGTTAGAGAGCCGATGGAGGTATATAGAGGCACCGGCTATCAAGGGATAAAATCAGTCACTGATATTTTTTTAAATGGCTTAAAGGCCCCAGCCTTCTATGAGGAGGGCAGCACTGTACCTCTCAATATTGATCCATTTGTACACACCAGGACTTCTTATGGCAGTGCCTTTGTTTCCACTTCTACATCTGCCAAACAAGCGATTGCTTTTATGAATAACCATGATTTTATGCATCCGAGCTATTTATGGGAGATCGATACACCGGATAATAAGGGCTTAGATACAGCTGTTACAGGTACTATACATCCCGAGGAGAAAGAAATTGCCATTCTTGGTCATGTCAATGGCAGCAATATCCGTGGTGTTTGGAAGGCCGACGTCTATAATCGTGATCGTAATTATGATGTTTCTACACTTCTTGATATCCGCTTCACTGTGGATGATAAATTTTACCGTTGGATACCTAATCCATTTTACTTGGTAAACAAGACTAGTGTGGAAAAAGCTCTGACGGATAGGACAGCATCAAGTTCAGATGCAGCGCAACTCGCTGTGCTGACTAGGAGAGCTGAAATCGAGCAGATCAGAAAGAATCCATTTAAGTTAGAGAAAGCTTTACATTTAGCAGGTATTAATAGAACCGAGTATAACTCGATGCTGAATCGAGAAAGACCTCTTGGTTTTTCATTGGCTCAATGGAAGGATTTTCAAGCCGAATTACAAGCGGTTTTGAACGGAAGTGGAAAAATTTCTGATTCTAGCGTTAGGGTTAAAGGAACACCAACTACTCTTTTTCCTGAAAATTTGGGTAAAGATATTGAAGATATTTTTACCCGCTCAGAGAGCTCTCCTCCTACTTTAGATATTCAGGTTGCCAGCGAATTTTATAAGAGCAAACTTGCGCTTAAAAAAACCCCAATTTCACCTGAGGCAGAAGAGATTTTTTCACCTCCAGACGCTGAAAAAGCTCTACCAAATATAGAGGAATTCTGCATAAAATGGAGAAAAATACTTAAAATGGAGATTAATATGACCTTTCTAACTAAGCCAAAAGCAGCGATCTCTGGTCCGAATGATTTTATCGTACCCATCTAAATTTTAATCGAGGAGGAGGGGGCGGGGTCTTTTGCTGCCAGAGCTATATCAGTTATTTTTTCTAGAAGCTCAGGCAATTGGGCTTGCATAGAGGCCACGCCCAATAATTCGGCACAGCGCTGCAGTTTGGCGAGCAGATTTTTATGCATGGGCAGACGCACTGCAAAAAAATCCTCGTTTAAGGGAAGGATCACCGTTTTGTTAGCGGGAGATTTCCCCAGGGAAGCGGGGTTTTCTTTGGCGATAATGATCTCGGCCTCCTGTTTTGTTTTACCGTGGCAAGCTGGCAAGAGACGGTGTTGGTTTTTTTCGCTGAGACGAGGAGCAAGCTTACCGGCGACGCAGAGGCTGATTTTTCCTGCCCCGAGATCGGCAAGCACTGCGGGAAAACGAGAGCAGATTCTTGCCACCTGGCAACGCAGGTAGCTTTCTGCCTCGCTAAACCCGAGAACGGTGACGCAATAATCGAACAAGCTGTGGCAAGCGTGAAGGAGAAACAGCTTGCGTTTCCGCACCTCAGCTATATGGGCAATGACTACGGCACAGCGGTGTTTTTCTTGTTGAGCTGCGGCTGTGGTTCTCTGCCACAGTTCGAGATCATCAAGTGTAGCAAGTGTCTTGCTCAGATCTTGAAATGTTCCGCTACCACCCGATAAAGCAGACTCTGCT
>JAHFAI010000113.1 GCA_023250635.1 Deltaproteobacteria bacterium
AAACCATCTCATAGATTGTTTTTATGAGATAGCTTCAATAAAGAACAGTCTATTCGGGATAAATTGATGCGCAGTTATCATGCCGTTGCAATCTATCTTAATGGTTTCCACCTTCTCTCCCTGGTGCCCTGCGTCAAGCAATCGGTCGTAGTGCCACGGTTTGGGGGAGAACATATAGCCATGCGCGGGGAACGGTTTGGCGAGGAGATTTCCGCCACTAAATTGGGGGAAGAATTTTTCCCTAGCCACCAACAGTATCGCGATTTGTTGCGTGAGTACGAGTTAAACGATTCTCCCGAATTCCCCCCCCTGTGTTCCGGTCAATGGCAACGCCTGTGCGAAAGTAAATGGTTACGCTCCGTCATCAGCCTCTTTGCCCATAGCAATCACTAAGGTCCTATCCGAAAATTCCTAGAAAAATGTGCCCCCTTTAATTCCCTGCCTTCCTCGCCTATAGTCACATGAGAATCTCATTACACACCAAGCAAGACACCATAAAGGGGTATGCCTATGCATGCAAAAAATTTGTTGATTGCCGCCGCCTTGTTTTATCCCGCTGCCATGGCTACGGCAGCACTACCGCCCTTATATCAAAGCACACGGGAAATAAGCCGCCTCATAGAGAACGGTGATTTACAGGGAATTTTTGGCAGTGGGCGAGGCATCGTCTCGATCGCCCGCACTAGGGAAGGTTACCTAGTAAAGTCTACTCGCTGTAGCCTTCAGGTGGTGATTAACTATCTCCCCCTACCTCAAGGAATGATGGGAGCGGCGAAGTTTGAATTTCAATTCCCCAACTCTCTTGTCTGTCAACCTTAGCCTTCAAGACCACCAATGGTGCCTAACCAGAATTTCCAACCCTGCCAGCCCTTAACTTTGTAGATTCCATCAGGATGAGCAGGAATATTCTCTGGTTTTTGTGCTACTCCGACAAGCTCCCCTTTAATATACTGACGCCAGTCTTTACGCGTTTTTAACTGTAAACTAACTGCAAATTTTCGTGCTTCCACAAACGAAAGATAGCCCTTTGGAGCAACGTGCTCTGGGGGGAAATTTGTACCTTCGACCTTACTCTTTACTTCTCTTAAACCGACGACTGGATTACTGACCGTTGCCTTCAACGAATGATCCTGTTGATGATTATCCATTTCCCATTCCTTTACAAAAAATTATTTAAGCACATGTTCCTGCGGGCAAAATCCATCGATTTTGATGTACCAGACATTTACCCCCCCTGCAAGCAGGGAAGCTTTATATACCCATCGGGTTTTGCTTTGCAACAAGGCGCGAGGAAGAAAACGCGACCCAGTTGGCATTTTGGCCAATGAGGAGCGTTTTTGACGAGCAACACCGTTGCAAACCCAAACCCGATGAGTATACAGAGAAAAAGAAACCATTCATAAGCGCCGGTAATGAATCTTTTATATCACAGGCAGACAAGAAGGCAAGAATGTCTTGTCAGAGACATCGTAGATAAAACGTGGGTGAGCAATCTACTACATGGAGAGGAGCGAACTATTCACTGATCAAGGCGCGTACCAACCTGTTTGCCAGGTTTTTTCGGCAAGCATATTCTGTCCTGCGAGTGAGGGATGAAAACAGTCGTAGCTCGAGATGTGTGCCCACGCAATCGGTAGATCAACCAAGGAAGCATCAAATTTAATATTGAGCGGATACTCTGCTGCCAAAGATTCAAGACCGGCGTTGGTCTGATAAATCAGCGCAACAAAATCGTCGCGTTGCGCTGGAGTACGCTGGGAATGAAACATTCCCGCACAGATATTGGTTAAATCCCAAAACCACTGGCAACCGTGCTGATTGCCCACTTGCCAAACCTTGAAAAGGTTAGGGATCGGGCTTAAATAAATCTTCACTTCATGGTTAGCAGCGATCATTCGTTCCACCGCTTTGCGCATTCGTTGCAAGTAGGTAGCTATTTTTTCGTCATAGCCATCATTCCATGAACAGACATCATTGGCGCCCATCAGCACGGTAACATAATCGGGTGTTACCGTAAGCAGTTGATTGAGCTGCCCATCCAAGCTCGCCGCAGTGGCTCCACCCTGAGCGACGTTATGGGGTTCAATCGGGCGAGCAAGAACGGTACCGAGGCGTTGCCAGTGGCTTTTGACCTGCTGGGAAGGGCTCTTGCCGGTGGCCCAGCTTTCTTCAATTATAGCTCCCCAGCCATTGGCATTCACTGCAGTGGTGATCGAATCGCCGAGGGCTCCCATAATAAACGGGGGAGAGTCTTCAAAGTTGTCCTGATGATGGGCGGCTTGTGCAGTTAATGCTGCAAATGATAAAAAACTTAGTACTACGAAAGTTCGTTTCATCTATCTCTCCCTTCATTGTCTATGGTTTCGTCATCCTGAGCGCAGCGAAGGACCTCCCCATTGTATATGCAGAGTAATCATATATAGGTGCACCATAAGCTTCAAGCTGGGAAAAATACCCATCGGATTTTGGTTTGCAACGGTGTTGCTCGTCAGGTTATACCGTATAAAATGTTGTTGATTAGGACTTTAGAGGCTTTGGGGATTTATTCAATTGACTCAAATTCCCTAGAAATGATATCTCGCTTCAGCTATTTCCCTTTTTCAGCTTGGCGATTTTAGCCAAACAACCTCAGGGATTCAAATCCAGGTAACCAGGTGAATTCATGAAAAAATTTATTTGTTTTCTTATTGTCGCTACGTGTGTTTTCACCTTACCCTCTTACGCTGCAGGGCCGATTACCGTTAATGATTCCTTGATTTGGGATGCTTTTTTTAAGCTTATTCCTCGCAAATATTCTCTGGACGATCTCGGTAAAACTTTTGAACCCACCATAGTCCCCCAGCAAGGGTACCAGGGCGAATTCTTGACGCTCTTGAAAAAAAGTTCTTTTATTCTGCCCATTGAGGATGCCATAAGCCTCACTGAACAAGCCCTACCGAGATTTAGCCATCCCGACCAAAGCCAGTATGTGGGTCAGACCCTGGTAATTCACCCACTGGATTCAACCCACTGGCCTTTATGGCGATTTGTTAAAATGCACTCCCCCGCAATGACCGCCTTCGATCGAGCAGGACTTGCCCGAATAGTACTTGCAGGCTTGCTCTCAGGTGCAGAGCAACTCAATTCCTTAGGAATGGTTCTCGGTGGGGTTCGCAAAAATGAAATGTACCTAGTACTTGATAAAAATAAAGTGGGAAAAGAACGTGGTCCCCTCCTGAAAATTACCAGTCCTACCAACTTAGAACGTAGCCATAAAGAATGCCCCTTAGTGTATGTAAAGCAATTGACCAGTTTTGTTGCCGTAACCTTATGGCTCTTGGGCGAATTAGATAATCCCCATGGTTTTTTACCTCAGGAAAGCAGCGAGAACCTTAAAGAGGAAATCGCCACCTTAATCAGCATTCTCGACGAGAAAGTTGCAGCAAACGAAAAAAATATTCATCCCTATTTTATTTCCTTAATGTACGATCTGCTTAAGAGAGCTACTAAAATTATAGACACAGGAAGAGTCGAAGAGAAATCGTATGCTCAGACCCTACAAAGAAATCCTCTCTTTAGTGAAGATCTTTGGAGTTACTATAGTACCTATATGGCGAGCGGATCTGTAGGCCTATCTCCTGAACAGGTTATTGATGGCATAGTCGCCAAGTCAAAATCCTATGGAAAAACGCCACATAAATATGTGGCTGAATTGAAGCTAAGATCAGTCAATTCCAGCAACGCTCAGCACTTTTATGAGGAGGCTTTGCTAGGGGTGGAAGCAAGTTCTGGCACTTTAGCAGAAAAACAAGCCTTGATGGAGAGTATTAAATTACACTTTGCCTTCTATGTAAAAGCTCAGACCGTGGCTGCTTGGTTTAATGAGGCAGGACCTGGCGCAGGAGAATTTCATGAAAAATATTTAAATAATGTGCGTGAAACCGGGCTTTCTTTCTTGAAAAACGGGGATGCCTTAGCGCGCTTGGTGAGTGGCTCCGACTGCGTTAATTCTCACGGTCCCCGCATTAACATTGAGAGAATGCCCATAGCCAGCGATGACCGAATTCGTAAATTTCTTCAAATTGCGAAGAATTTTTTGAAAATTTCTCAAGAAGACCTCTTCACCCCTGAAGAATTTTTAAGTGGTGATTGCGATGCATTTGTTCTTAACACTTTGGTCATTGCTGCTACTCGGCTTTTTCAACTCGAGGTGCAAGCCCGCAGTTCAGGTAAAATTACTGCGAAGGTACCTCGCCCAGGTAGGTTTATGTATGCCTTTCCGGGTGTTTCCCTCTTACCTTCCCCTAGCTGCCAAGCTAATACCACAGTAAGATTTGAAGATAATCGTTACCGATTTTTCGTAACCAACGATATGAAGCGCTATGAAGACGCACGATACTCTTTCCTGTCCTATGAAGGCAAAGATGCCACCCGTGCTTTTGATCATCCCCTTCGCTTTACTCCCCTCTGGGTCCTTGAAAATTTTCATGGCCTGGAAAACCTAAAAACTCGTGGGTATGCCTATGTTATGGATCCTTTTATTGGCTGGATACGCTTGGATCACTTTAAATATGCCCGGGGTGTTGCTGCGGCGCTCCCTCCTCAAGATGTAGCAGCATCCCTTATAGCTGCCACGACACATGCCTATGCGCCAGAGGCGTCGGCGCCGAATCCTTCACTTTCTATTCCCGCCAGAGCTGAGCCGAGTAAGAACCCAGCTCCGATGAAAGAAGACAGCAAAAATGAAGACGACTTGCAATTTGAAGAAGCCTTGGAAGAGGTCGTCATCCTTTTTGCTGAAGGGGGCTATGAGAGTAGTCGCTGTCCGCATTTAATGGCTGCACTGAAAGAGTGCTCCGGCCAACACTCTGCGCTTAGCGCTTTGATTCCGGCTTGTACTGAAGGTGCACTCGAAGAATTCTTCAAGGCCTGTGGGGGCCTAGAGTCTCAAGATACAGCTATCGAGAAGCTTACCGAAAAACTACGCTTAATTTGTAGGCCAGCTCGAGCAACTGCCACAGCGATCAAAGCGCTTGATAGGTTGGCTGAGGTGATCGCCCACTTTTTTAGCAGTGCTCGATCTCCCGACGACCTTCACAGCTGCCTCTCCCGATTGAGCGAATTGGCGACGGATTCTGCTTGCGAGAAACTCGTTCCTCGAATTCAGCATTTGCTGACGGACTTCAACACCTATACCACGGAACAAGCTCCCCAATTTGAATTATTGGCAAGCAAAGAACGGGCCTATGAATTGGTGGTGAAGATCAAAATTGCGGCTGAGGATTTTGAACGTGAATTTGCTCCCTCTAAAATGAGTAAGTCTGCAGCTGCAGCTCAATTTTGCTGGGATTTATTTGATTTTGTCACCTTTGCCACCGAACTGTACACACCAGAGAGCGGAGAAAGTCCCCGAAAAGCCCTCCAAGCAAAGATCAGCGTATTTTTACCAAGGTTTAAGATGTTAATTACCGCTCCCGCCTTTATGGAGTCAGTTGAGCGCAGCGGTTACCAAGAGAGACGGGCGAACTACTACACCAAAATCTTTATGTCAAAAAGTCTAGGAGGATTTTTTGCAGAGCTCTTTAAAGAGGCTGATTCTCCACGATAGTCTCTTTTTAACGGAACAGCACGAAAGTAGTTATATTCCTGCCCGAAGCACGATCATTCTCGTCTTATAGCTTTGACGATGGCCATGGCAGAAAATTTCAAAAGCTAGGGAGAAGCCCATCACCAGCCTTGTGGATTTCGCTCCTCGCCACCCCCAGCATGGCAGGGGGCGGCTCGTCGAAGTCGTTGGCTCAAGCAAAAAAGCAGCCTATTTTTCCCTCAAGGAGGGTCATCTTTTTTCCTCTTAACCAATGCTGTTTTTAGCAAGGGAGGAAGCTTTTTAAAAAAAACGAGACCAAAATGCTCTTTTGCTCGCAGCGCTTCCCTCTCCATCAACGGTTTTCGCGGCAAAAACCCGTGTATACTGGAGTTAGAACACAGGAGGCACTATGGAAACCTGCAGTATACAAGATCTGAGCAAGACACTTGCTAAACCCGAGAACGGTGACGCAATAATCGAACAAGCTGTGACAAGCGTGAAGGAGAAACAGCTTGTTCGATTATTGCGTCACCGTTCTCGGGTTTAGCAAGGCAGAAAGCTACCTGCGTTGCCAGCTAGCAGGAATCTGCTCTCGTTTTCCCGCAGTGCTTGCCGATCTTGCCGCAGGAAAAATCAGCCTCTGCGTCGCGGGTAAGCTTGCTCCTCGTCTCAGCGAGAAAAACCAACACCGTCTCTTGCCAGCTTGCCACGGTAAAACAAAACAGGAGGCCGAGATCATTATCG
>JAHFAI010000002.1 GCA_023250635.1 Deltaproteobacteria bacterium
TGTGCCCGAGGTGCCATTTTGATCGACGGCTTTGAGCTGCGAGACCGGGCTGGGCGTACTGCTATTAACCGTAGTCGGACTACTGCCAGCGGAAGTGTCGCTGATACTGATGCTGGCTGTGGCCGTGGCCGAGCCCCTGCCGTCGCCCACGGTGATGGTAATTTCAAAATCGCCTGAGACGCTGGCGCTAAGGTTTGTAATGCGGGCTGCTGCGTCAGAAAAGGTACCAATGTCGCTGGTGCTGGACCAGGTGTAGCTTAAGCTATCTTCGCCATCGGCATCGGTGGCCAAGACCACCAATTGGGCGACTTCACCGACTCCTAAGCTCGAGGGTGAAATCGTGACGCTACTGATGACAGGTACGTTGTTACTGGCTGCGCAACCCAGGAGCAACAGCAGTAGGCTGGATATAGCCAGTTTTAGAAAAAGTTTATCAGTCAGTCTCATACCGCTACTCTCTATTTAAGCAGCAGGCGCGGGGTCTTTTCTACAAAAATTAATGACGCAGGACCTGTTATTCGGTATGGTAATATTTGGGCAAGTTTTCGGGTTCGGTAATTTCAGCGGAGGAGTACCCAAGTGGCTGAAGGGGCGGGTTTGCTAAACCTGTAGAGGGCTCACGCCTTGCGAGAGTTCGAATCTCTCCTCCTCCGCCATGGATCAAGACCGAAGATCGATATTTCGAAGAGCGAGGGCTTCGCGCCGGTGTAGCTCAGTGGTAGAGCAACTGATTTGTAATCAGTAGGTCGCGGGTTCGACCCCCATCGCCGGCTCCAGCTCGCTCCGCTCACAAGGTGGAAGCTGAAGACTGAAGTATGAAGTCTTGAAAATTTGAGGAGGACGCTATGAAACGTACAGCAAACGCCATTTGGCAGGGAACTGGTAAAGAGGGTAAGGGAACATTGAGCACGGGCAGCGGCACGCTTAAGAGCACACCCTACAACTACGTGATGCGTTTTGAAGAAGCACCGGGCACTAATCCCGAAGAATTAATCGCAGCAGCCCATGCGGGTTGTTTCAATATGAAGCTGAGTTTTGTGTTGGTGGCGGGCGGATTCACAGCAGAGTCGTTAAACACTACGGCGACCGTCACTTTGGAAAATGGTGCCATCACCAGCAGCCATCTCCAGCTCAAAGCCAAGGTGCCCAAGCTTGACCAGGCCAAGTTTTTAGAATTTGTGAATGATGCCAAGGCCAACTGTCCGGTGTCTAAACTTTTAAATACCAATATCACGGTTGAGGCTGTGCTAGAAGGTTAAAGCTTTGTGATCAAACTCATCGAGTCCCGTTTACTCGAATGCAAACCCGAGGTCGATGCTTGGCTCCACAGCATTTGGCAGGAGCACGGCGTTCCCTTTTACACCAGCTCCGACATCCGCAATGCCCGCTACAAAATTTCTATTATCGATACCAATTTGTTTCCGGCGGGGTTTAACAATTTGTGCGAGACGGTGCGCGACTCGGCCAGTGGGGCAGCCAAGGCTTACCTCACTCAGTATGGTGGCAATCCGCTATCGGTCCTGCTTATTACCGAGGTGCATACCCGCAATCTCTACTATTTAGAAAACGTACTGGCGCTTAAGGGCATTTTAGAGAAGGCGGGCGTGTTTGTGATTTGCGGAACATGGACTTTACCGGGTGATCAGTCCGTGGCCGAATTTGAATTGCCCAGCGGCAGTCGATTACGGCTCCACCAAATTTGTCGCAAGGATGATCGGCTTGCGGCCTGTGGAGAATCCGTCCCCGATCTCATCATCAGTAATAACGATTTCTCGGCTGGGATTCCGCCGGTGCTACAAAACATCACGCAAAAAATTATTCCCAGCCCGCAGCTTGGCTGGCATCAGCGTCGCAAGAGCGATCATTTTAAAGCCTATAAAGCCACCGTCATCGAACTGGCACAAATCCTCGAGCTCGATCCCTGGCTGTTTTATCCGGTCACTTATTTGCAAGACCAAGTAAACTTTATGAATGGCGATGGTATGGAAGCCTTGGCCAAGACGGTCGACCAAGTGATTGCCGACACCCA
>JAHFAI010000052.1 GCA_023250635.1 Deltaproteobacteria bacterium
TCTTTGCCGCTGCAGTGGTGGCGTTCAAAGCTTATTTCCAGCGTTGCCCTGCGCTCTTCAGCGCTGAGTCCCTATTTGGGATCGACCGCGGTGCCGAGCGGTGGGCTCCATCAGCTCACTGCTTCTCTGGCCTATCAGTATACGGGGAGCATCTACGGACTCAACCTCGGACTGGTGGGCAAAACCACCCCGGGGTGGTTTAACCGAGCCTTCGATTTTTCTTCTGCTGGCGTTAATGCTAGCCTGCAACGCAGTATAAAGATTGCTGAGCGCAGTCTCCAAGGTTCCCTGCGCTTCGAGTATGGGCATACTTTTGGAGTGCCGGGCAAATCCCTTTTGCTCCAAGAATATTATACGCCGATGCGTATTTTTATACCTGGCACAGCCACGGGGTTTAATCAGGCTAGTTTTGGGTTGCTTGGCCGGGGGCGACTGTTTTCTGCTCTTTTTGGCGATACCAAGGGGCAGCTTGCTGCTAATGTGCAATATCCGCTGATTCCTGCTATTGATCGTCAGCGCTGGCTGTTTTATTTTAAAGAGCTTAGCCTCTTGGCTTTTACGAATTACGGGGGAGCTTGGACCCAAGGAGAGGGTGAGCGCAAAGATCATCTGCTTGCTGCCCACGGCGCCCAAACCACGGTGTTTTTTGAAAATAAAGGAGTTCATTTTAACCTTGGTTTGGGGCTTGGTCGGGTTTTTGGTGACTCGCTTTACCAACTATATGCAACATTTGCCTTCGATGCCTTCTTCTGATATAGCATCGGTGATGCGAGCCTGACGCTTACGTTAGGTCTTAGAACTTTCAGCCTTTTCTTTATTGCACAAGGAACCTTATTATGATTTCCCGGATTCTTCGCCATAACCGTGTGGCCGGAGCAGTTGTGATCGTCTCTCTTCTCGCTATGGTGGCGTTTAAGACGAGCTATCAATTTCCCGCTACTAGCGCCCAGGTAGTTTCGCCGAAAAGTGCCCAGGCTCTCGAAGAAATTTCTAAGGGTATCGCCGAAATCACTATGAATACCAGCAAGGCCTTAGTGTTGATCTCTGTCTCCAAGGTGAGCCAAAATTTACGGGGTTATAGTGATCCTTTCGATCCTTTTGGCTTTGGTGGACTTCCGCAGATGCCGCAGCCAAAGCAGGAAGGCTTGGGGTCTGGGTTTTTTGTGGATGTAGATAAAGGTTATATCATCACCAATAACCATGTAATTGAAGGCGCTGATGAAATTTCTGTCAAACTAGCCAATGGTGAATCTCTCGCTGCTAAAGTTATCGGCCGTGATCCCAACACCGATGTGGCAGTAGTACAACTAAGTGATCTCAAATTTAAGCGCGAAGGTCTTGGGGCTCTTGCCTTTGGTGATTCTGATGCTCTGACTCCGGGAACCCTGGTGGTGGCTCTTGGTTCTCCCTTTGGTCTCGATGCCAGTGCTTCTCTCGGTATTGTTTCTGCGGTGGGTCGAGGACCGATGCAGTTAACACCCTTGGGTAATTTCATACAAACCGACACCGCCATCAATCCTGGAAATAGCGGTGGTCCAATGGTCTTGGCTTATAACGGCAAAGTAATTGGTATGAATACGGCAATCTTTTCTCGTTCCGGTGGTTCTCAGGGAATTGGTTTTGCGGTGCCGATTAATCTGGTTCGTGATGTGGCCTTGAGCCTGATTACTGAAGGCCGAGTAACTCGCGGCTATATTGGCGTACAATTCCGTCCACTCCTCCCCGAATGGACCGAGTCCCTTAATCTCCCTAAAGGCACAACCGGTGCGGTGGTTGTACAAATTGCCCCCCATGGTCCTGCTGAAAAATCGGGAATTAAAGCCAACGATGTTATTACCGAACTGGATGGTAAGGCGATTAAGAGCATCGAGGAGTTAGTTAATATTGTTGGCCTGGCGAAGCCAGGAGCCAAGATAGCTCTGATGCTTTATCGTGAGGGAAAAAAACTAAGCATTAACGTAGCGATTGGTGATTGGCCAGGAAGCAATGAAGTTGCCAGTGAACCAGCAAGCGACGAGGCCAAAGACACCAATGGTTATGGTCTAGAGATGAGCTTGGTGAAATACGAGGAGCGTTGGGCTCTTAAAATTGAGCAAGTGGCGTCAAAATCCTCAGCGGCTCGCGCCGGGATGCAGCCGGGCGATTTGATTCTGGGCATTAATGGTTACAATCACAACAAAGAGCTGATGGAAAAATTCCGTAAAGGTGAATTAAAAGATACGATTCTGCTGCTCGTCGAGCGCGAGTACGGTGATCGACGTTCAGGAGTCAAAGGCCGAGAGCGTTTTCTTATCTCCCTGCGCTCAAGCAACTAAGCATGGCTAAGCCCACTCTCAACCAACGCTTGGCGCGCCTTGATCGTCTACGGGATCCCGAGAGGGCCAGTGCTGTGCTGAAGCCCCTGGGGATATCTGTGGGTTTTAGAGTGGGACGAGATAAGCCCAGCGACGCCTTGGTGGTGCGGCAAGTCCATGGCACGAAGATTGTCGAAGGTAATCCTGAGGGGAGCGAGCAGATCGCTGATGGTTTGTTCCTTGCTAAGCCAGGCACAATCGCTGTGGCCAGTGCCGATTGCTTACCGATCTTATTGGCGTGCCCTGGCGCTCCTCTGATCATGGCCTTACATGCGGGCTGGCGCAGTCTTTCGGAAGGTATCGTCCAAGAAGCCAGCAGAATCTGGCAGACACGAAATCTGTGCGGCGAAGACTTTTATGGGGTATTGGGTCCGACGCTTTGTCGTCAGCATTTTGAAGTGGGACCCGAGGTGGTTGCAGCTTTTGAGACGGAGGGCTGTGGTTTTACTCCTGAGGAACGAGCTTTACTAGTCAGTAGGGGGACGGGCGATCGCTCCCACGTGGATTTAGCCCTTGCTGCGGCGATGATGCTCCTTAGCCTTGGTCTACGTCCCGAAGGAATTTCTCTCATTGAGTCTTGTACGTTTTGCCACCCTGAGCGTTGGCCCTCCTGGCGTCGAGATAAAAAATTTGCAGGTTCCTTGTGGTCGTCCCTTGAGTTAGCAGCGATTTCTTAAGGTAAGGAGAATAGATGAGCGGGCGCCGAGTCTTGATGGTGGTGCTCTTGGGCTTTTTAAATACGACAATCCTTGCCTGCAGCGCAAGTCAGGCTCTCCCTAGCCCACAAGGTGATCAGGAAGCTATGCAAAATCTTGAAGATATCATGTTCTATTTACTAACGGAGGAAAATCCTCAGCCTTCTTACGCACAAGTACATACTTTGTGGAGCGCTGCTCGCGACCAGCATCTAGCGCTTTCTCCCTTAGCTGAGGTGCAGGTGCCGCCAGGTAAGCATTTGTATGTTTTTGGGGATATTCACGGACAGCTCGGTGATCTTCGCTATTGTTTGCTCAGTATTGAAGATGCAGACGAGCATCATAGTAAGCCAATTGATTTACTAACCCAGCTCTACGAAGGACACTGCGCGTTATTCTTGGGAGACTACGTTGATCGTGGCCCCAATTCCTTGGAGGTGTTGAGTTTACTGGTTGCCTTGAAACTGCGCTTCCCCGAGCAGGTGGTGCTGGTGCGAGGCAATCACGAATGTGAAGCTGTTTGTGCTGAGCATGGTTTTGCAGCAGAGATTCGTAGTCGTTACTATCCCGCAGTAAGAGAGATTACTACAGTAATCAGGGCTAAAGAGTCCTTATTCAGAATTGCGGTGGAACTATTTGCTCAATTGCCTGTGGCTGCCCTGCTTCAGCTGGGCTCTACCAGTTATTTTGCCAGTCACGGGGGGCCAGCCTTTGAAAATGGTCAGCCCCTAGCCTTAAGCAAGCTTCAGGATTCGACCTTAAAAATTTTTGAGAATGTTTTTGCTCAGCGAGCCCCCACCTATTTCGTTGATCTACTGTGGTCTGATCCCGGCAGCGGCGAGAATCTCAGTAGTAATCCTCGGGGTGAAGGTTTGGTAAGCTGGTCGCGGAATTTAACCGTGGCAGCTTGCAATGCTTACGGGTGTTTGCGTTTGCTGCGCGCTCATCAAATGCAGAGGGATGGCTTTGGAAGAACTCACCTGGCTGAGCTCGGTGATCCTGACCAAGACAAGGAAGTGTGGACCGTGTTTTCAGCCGCGAATTATTGTGGTCTCGATAATCGAGGAGCAGTGGTTAAAATTCATGGCCTCGAGGGCCGTGACTATGAGGTGCTGTGGTGGAAATATCCGGCGGTGGTGGCTTATAATCCCGCTATGCGTCCGCCCCAAGTGCCTCCAGCCTTCATCGATTAGATGGGCGCTACCAGCCAATTAAATTTGCAACTTCATACTATTTCAGGTATTTCCTTGGCTTGGGATTTTATACCCATTAGTGGGTAGTATAGGGAAGCTGATGGTAGGCGGTGTAAGCACTAAGGGAAGGGTAATTACCTTTGTAATTACCCTCATCGCGCTTAATTTCGGCTGTTTTCCCCAGAACCATTTGTTCTCCTCAACCAAAGCAACTGATCATCTCTCGCCGGCTGGAGAAGATGACGACGACAGTGTCTGGCTTGCAAAGACTATCGCACAAAATCCTCGCAAGAACCAGCGTCAGCAGCGACGAATTGTCCTGGCCAATAAATTAGAAGCGCTGCTTATTTCTGATCCTTCGGTGGCAAAATCTGCGGTGGCCATGGATGTGGGAATTGGCTCCCTCCTCGACCAAGAAGACAAGCTAGGACAGGCACATTTCCTCGAACATATTTTATTTTTAGGCTCAGAGAAATTTCCCCAGGAGAGTGATTACAAACATTATATCAGTCACCATCAGGGAAGCTGTAATGCTTTTACCGGTGCAGAAAATACCAATTTTCATTTTGAAAGTAATCATCAGGGATTTGAGGGGGGGCTGGAGCGTTTTGCGCAGTTTTTTATTGCACCAAAATTTGATCCTGATTATCTCAAACGTGAAATGCAGGTCGTTGATGCCGAGCATCAAAATAATCTCAGTACGGATTCTCGTCGCATTCTTCAGGTACTTAAAACCTTAAGTAAACCAGGGCATCCCTATGGGAAGTTCTCCACCGGATCTCTCACAACCCTTAAGGAGATCAGTCGCGAAGCAATGCTCGCCTTCTACCAACAGCATTATTCAGCTAATCTGATGAAACTGGCGGTTATTAGTAAATTTAGTCTCGATGAACTAGAAAGCATGGTTCAGGATAAATTTAGAGCGGTGCCCAATCTCGAGAAACAGCGGCCGATTTTTGCCGGCGATATCTATGCCGGAGAAGATCTTCCGCGTTTGATTACCATCAAACCGGTAAAGGAAACAAGGCAGCTACATCTTAATTTTGCGCTGCCCTCGGCCCACGCCTATTGGCGCAGCAAGCCCCATGATGCCTTAAGTCATTTGCTAGATCATCAAGGGAAGGGCTCCTTGCTCTCGCAGTTAAAAAAGGAATACCTTGCCACCTCTGTGCGTAGCGAAGTGACGAATTATACCTTCGCGGGGATATTTTCGCTGGTGATTGAATTGAGTGAGGAAGGCTGGCAAAACTATTCGCGAGTGGTTGAGCTATTTTTCTCCTATATTGCTATGCTCAAGAAAGAAGGTTTCAAACCATACCTCTATGGTGAATTTAAAAAAATGGCTCGTTTTAATGTAGCCTTTCGCGATCAAGAAGAAGGGAGTGCCCTTGCCTCATCATATGCTTCTTTGATGCAGATTCATCCTGCTGAGCTCCTCGAAGCAAATCACTACCTGTATCATAGTTATGTACCTGAGGAATTTCAGGCTGTTTTGGCGCACTTGTGTCCTGACAAGCTTAATTTACTATTAATTGCTCCCGAGGTTGCTACCGACAGAGTTGAGCCGCACTTTGGTACTGCCTACCAAGTGCAGAGCTTGGATGAAAAGACTATGGTTCGCTGGCGCTACCCCTTGGACCATGATTTGTTTTTCCTACCCGAAGCCAATCCCTTTATTCCCAAAAACGAGCAGATTTTTTCTTCGTTGAGCAGGACTATTCCCCAGCAATTACTTGATCCTCAGTGGTCGAATTTTTGGTTGCAGGTTGATGATGATTTTTTTGTTCCCCTTGCCAAGGTCGAACTAACCATCGTAACTCCACTGGTCAGCGAAAGTCCGCGGAAACGTGCGCAAGCATTGCTCTACCTCTATCTCTTTTCGCAGCAATATAGCGAGTGGCTGTATATGGCTACCATTGCCGGTTTATCCGTCCATCCCCAGATTCTCAATGAAGGGATCCAGTTGGTTATCTCTGGCTATAGCGAAAAAATACCCGATCTTATCGCTGCTCTGGGAGAAAAACTAACGGCTATTTCCTTAGAAGAAAAGTCTTTTGCAGGGATTAAAGAACGCCTAAAGAAGAAAATTCGCAATAATGCCTTGCTTCAGGCGTATCAATTGGGTGAGGGGGAATTGTATACGCTGTTGAGTAAAAATTCTATCGCCCAGGTTGATTATTTTAATCCAGACAAAGATCTCGACGAAATTTCGTCGATAAGTAGTGAAGAAATGCAGGCTTTTATCGCTTCTTTGTATGCTGAAATAGGCATTGCCGGCTCGGCTTATGGTAGCCTGGCAGCGGCGGAAATCGATCATGCCCTTGGGCGATTTATGCAGCCGTTGGCGAGCAAGTTGCTCAAACGGAGCGCCTGGCGCACCTTTCCTGCCCTGTACTTAGTCCCAGGCATTTCGTGGCAGCGTACCTATGAACGACCTTCACGCGATAATCATGCTTTGGTTCGCTACCTCCAGTTGGGCAAACGTTCACCGGAATTGCACGCATACGCCAACCTGGGAACAGCGATACTACACCCTTTCTTCTACGAATCATTGCGCACCAATCAGCGGCTTGGTTACAAGGTGGCGATGAAATCTCACTTGCTGCACCATAGCCTTGGCCTCAGCTTCGTGGTGCAATCGCCTCACACCTCGCCCCACGATCTTCATCAGTGTGTGCTTGTCTGGCAACAAAATGCTTTGAGGAAACTAGCAAACCTCGAGGATGAGCAGTTTGCCTCCTACAAGCAAGCTTTGATTGCTAAGGAGCAACATCCCTACGCCAGCATCGCTGAGGCTCTGCAAGGAGTGCGGCTTTATAATCTTGGTCTCGGGGGAGAAGCAGAAGAGATGGCTAAAGCCCTACGGGCGCTTGCTTCTATTCGTAAAGAAGATCTGTATGAATTTTTTGCTAAGGCCTTTGCTGAGGACGGAGGATGCAGCCTTTCTATTTATGTGCACAAAGGGGCGATCAACGAGGAGTCCTCCTTCCCTGGAGGCGAGATAGTTATTACTGACCCCCGGCAATTTAAGGCTACTCAGCCTAGTTTTTAGCACTTATTCAAGGACTAGCTCGGGATAGTCAGTAAATTCCTGATAGAGCGTACGAATGGTATCGCTATCTTCAAAGGTAGCAATATGAAACAAAGCATCGCCCCGATTGATTAAGGGAATACGATTTTCCCCGATAATCAGGCCCTCGGTGCGTGAAGTAACCTGCTGGCAAAAATCTCCGAAAACATCGGTAACCACTCCTAAGCGTGAGTTGACGCTTACTCTGGCACCGATGGAACGCATGGCGCGTAGGGCACCGCTTTGCGGTGCCCGTACCCAGTAGCTTGATTTGGCTCGATAGGTATTGACTGGGAGGCTCGGGGGCAGCCGGGGGATCATACCAATATGCTCCATGATCCGCAGTACCCCGGACTTACCGATACGAATTGCCTGCTCGTCAAAGCGGAGGGCTTCGCCACCCTCAAAGAGCATTATTTTAATATCGAGGGTATCGGCTTCAGCGCGGATAGAACCGTCACGTAGGCGTGCGTTGAGCACCACCGGAGCGCCAAAAGCCATGGCTAATTCTTCGGTTTCAGGATCGTCGAGACGAGCGCGAATTTGCGGCAAATTGTAACGGTGTTGGCTTCCCGAATGCAGGTCGATACCGAAGTGGCTTTTTTTGATAATTTCCTGCAAAAACGTATGTGCTACCTGAGCGGCAAGTGACCCTGATTTGGAACCGGGAAATGAACGATTGAGATCACGACGATCTGGTAGGTAGCGCAGGCCGGCGTTATAGCCAAAAATATTGACAATGGGGATGGCTAAGAGAGTGCCTGATAATAGCCGAAATTGCTTAGCAGCAAGCACCCGGCGAATTATTTCGGGGCCAATAATTTCGTCACCATGGACCGCTCCCGAAACAAAGAGCACCGGACCGGGTAGTGGTCCTCGAATCACCCGCACTGCCATGGAAAATTCGGTGTCGTCGAAATGTTTTGATATGTGCAGACGGAGGGTTTTTTCCTCGCCCCGTGCTACTGGGGTATCACCAATTACCAACACATCTGGATCGGTATACCGTAGGTTCATACGTGCCCAACATTGCAAGTGTTGGGGTGAGTATATCCGGAAAATGGTTTGGGAGCTAGCATTTCCGGAGGTGATTGCTGCAGGTAAAATCGATAAGATCGAGGGTAAAGTTTGCTCCCCAGGTAAAAGGGCCTTCAGATTTTACCAAAACGCCTTCAAAAATAGGTAAATGGTGCTTGTTCTGGTAGACCTCGTAGATCCAATGGTCGCGTTTGGCAATGCGGCTGAGTTCGGAAAAAATGCGTTTTCCTTCGTCAATATCGCCCATTTTATAGGCTATTTTTGCGCCGAGGGCCATTAACCATGACCAGTAAAATTCATCGTGGTATTTTTTGAGGCCCACCATTCTTACGTAAATTGGCTGCCAATTTCGCGGATAGCTAGGAAAAGCCACCCGCCCAGGCATGTGTCCCTTTTGTCGCCAGAGGGGGTGTTTTTTGAAGGCCTGATAGAGTTTGGCAGCTTCGCGAGAAGCAGGCGGATAAAAGTCAAAATCAAGGGCGAGCAAATTTTCATCACTATTAACATAGCCGCTCTCACTGAAGGTAAAGAAGGGTTTATCGGGGGAAGGACGGAAGGTCGCAATAATTTTTTGGCGCAGGGAGCGGACCTGTTCAGTGCTTACTGCAAAAGCAGGAAAAGCGTGGAGGCGCTCGAGACAGTGGTAAAAGAGCAGGTTAGTCAGCAGTACCGTTCCCTGGCGTTTTACCGTATCTTGCCAATCAGCATATTCAGCCTGCTTCACTAAACCATTGAAGATAAAACGATCATAGTAGCGGAAGGCTGCTAGTAATTGGGGCTGGATCGATTCCCACCATGGATAATCCTTGGTAAAAGCAAGATAGTCTAGAGCTGCATGAATAATCAGGAGATTGGAGTCAATCGCTAGGGAGTTATTTTGATCCTCATAAATAGCGGTCAAGGGCTCAGCGAGTTTAAGCGTTGCATGAATAGGCAAGAGACGTTTTAAGGAAAAATAAATACTGCGTTCGTTATGGGGAAAATTATCAAGGCCCTTGGGTAAGGCCCCATCGCTTCGCCGACGATAACGTAGGGTTAATTCAATTTGCCGGCGAACAATATCACCACGGCCGATCAACAAGAGGGCGCGTACGCGGTAGGCGAAATCTCGGGTCCAGAGAGATTTGAACTGGTGAGCGCCAGCGCTGAGGTAGTCGCCTGAGGTGAGGTGCTGGATATTGTGGAGCAGCGAGGCGGTAGCGATGGTGTGGAGCGTCTCGGTTTCTCGTTGCTGTTGATCACCAGCGCGAAGTAAGCTGCCGAAGCCAAGAAAGGCACAACTTGCGTAGAAGCAAAAAATATTCATAAAGATCCCCTGAGTGAGTGAGATCTTTCAAGCTTAAAGAATCTTCTCAGCTCGTGCAAGATCTTCGGGGGTATCAATACCGCAGCTAAAATGAGAAGCTTCCACCACAATAATGCGGAGATTATTCTCGAGGGCGCGCAATTGTTCAAGTTTTTCCGCTGCTTCAAGGGGAGAGACCGGCAAAGCACAGAAATTCTCGAGAGATTCACGACGAAAGGCATAGACCCCGAGATGCAGCCAATGCTCATTGCTGTTGGCATTAGCGGGAAAATCGCGCCAATAGGGGATGGGTAAGCGCGAGAAATAGCGTGCATAGCGCTGGCAATCAGTAACGATCTTAACCACGTTGGGATTGCTTATAAGGGCTTTGTTGGTCGAGCGGTAGGCAAGGGTGGCGATTTCGCTATCGGTGCTTGCGGCAAGGATAGCCATCAGCTGGAATAAATCAAAACAACGGACGAAGGGCTCGTCTCCTTGCACATTAAGAATAAAAGGCAAGGCATAACGAGCGGCAACTTCGTTGCAGCGATCGCTGCCACTGGGGTGGTCATCGCGGGTGAGGGTAACGCTAATCTGTTCTTGATTACAGACCGTGGCGACTTCTTCGCTATCGGTGGCAACCACCAGGGTTGCCCCGGCCTCTGCTAAAGGGGCAAGGTTGTCCCACACCCAGCGAATGAGAGGTCTGCCATTAATCTGCAGCAGAGGCTTGCGGGGGAGACGCTGGGAACCAAGACGAGCAGGGATGACGACTAACCAAGGAGAAAGATCGGAGTTCATCGTGGAGCTTCCTTACAAGCAATGAGCTGGCGAGTGGCAGCCTGTTGTTCAATCACCGGGCGCATACTCAGCAGTTTCTCCCAAACAGTGGCCAGACTGAGGGGAGCAAGGGATGGATGCGCGGTTAAGCCATATTCGGGGCTTTGCAAGTACTGATGCTGAGAATTGTTCGGGCACCATGCCAAGGCATCGGTATGCCCATGAAGCTGGAGAGAGCAAATATCTACGGCAACGGCGAGATGACTTGGTCCATTGGAATTACCGATAAACAGATCGTGCTGGGCAATAAAAGCAGCTAATTCACTGAGGGTGCTTGCTGGGGCCTTGTAGGTTTTTTCCTGACAAAGAGCTTGGAGACGATCAATTTCCTGTTCTTCGCCGCCTGGTCCCCAGGCCCAGGTAACCTGTGCTCCCCACTCCCGTACCAGGAGATCGGCGAGGGCGCTAAAGCGTTCACCTGGCCATTTACGCAGGGGGCGGCGATGACTGGGACTCAAGATTACCCGCAGCTGCCCTTGCTTAAAGTGGGGGTAACGAGCACAAAATGCGGCAACTGGTGCGAGGTCGCTGGGCTGCCAGCCAAAAACCAGCCCCTCGTCTTGAGGGCTAAACCCGTGGTGCTGGAGTAAGGCAAATTTGTAACGTACGATATAGGTAGAGCCTGTTTCTCGGGGAACAAGGGTATTGTAGGCGGCAAAAAGACGCTGGCGAAAAGAAGCGCGTCGTGGAGCATTGCTGGCCAGGGAGAAAAGGGCACTACGCGGATTGTTCATAAAATCAAGGACCAGATCGAAGCGCTGACGACGAAGATAACGCCAACGGCGAAGGTGCTCGCGCCAGCTGTCGCTTTCATGATAGGTAAGCAGCTCGTCGATATGGGGGTTGTGGCTGAGGACGGCCCTGCCCATGCGGTGGCTTAAAAAAGTAAGGTGACAGCCCGGTTCTTCAGCCTTAATGGCGCGCAAACAGGGGGTGGTCAGCAAGATATCTCCCAGTTGTCGTAGCTGGATTACGAGAATTTTTCGTGAAGAAGGAATTGCATTCATGATAATTCGTTTTTTTTATCAACCTATACTTATGCTGTTCATATTGATGAGCTGCCTGGTGATGGCCTGCAGTACGAGCGAGGAACGCCGTGCGCCAAAAAAACCACACAAAAGTCAGAGATCGCCGCAACCACCAGTAAAAGTACCGCTTAATCAAGCAAACGCAGCTTATTGTCAGGTACAGGTAGAAAACTCTCAAGCACGAAATATCGGCGAAACAGTGGTCGCTGCTTTTAACGAGGGAGTAGCAATTCCAGGGGGCTTCCCCCTGGTAGACCCTGGGGAAACACAGCAGGGGAAAATCCCGCAGGCCTTCTTTATTGACCCCTCAGCTCCCCGCTTAAGTTACCCCAGTGAGCACAGTTCCCCGCTGCACGTTTCGCTGTGTTACGATAGTCGCAAATTACATTTATTTCAATGCTCGAACCCTCATTTACGCGCCAAGGTCAAGGAGAGCAGCACCACGGCTACATTTTCACGCCAGGCCTTTGAGAATTTCTATCAAGAGGAGCTCGGCCAAAAAAGCTTTGCCAGCAATTCCCCGCAAGTATTTGGAGGCTTTATTGCTCTTCCCCTGAGTCCAAAGATCCTGCTTGATTCCCGCGGAGGAGAAGCGCTCTCGGGGAGCTTGCATGTTTCTCTGGTACAGGTGCATCTCGCTCCTCAGGGAAGCCCTGTTCAGCAGGCTTCCCTAGCTCTTAAGCAGCAATTTCTCGTTGCCCTTAAGCAGCACTTTGCTCGCCAGAAGGCAGAGACGCTTAAGTTTGGTACGATCACATGTTTGTAGAACTCGGGCGTTGTTGGCAGGGTAAAAGTTGCTATCTGCTCTGGGAGCTTTCTCTGCGCTCAGCCACCCGTGTTCAGTCACAAAAACTTTATCTTAAAGTGGATTGCTCCCAGGCGGCTCGCGCTGTGCAGGTGCTGCGAGCAAAACCTCTCGATCTGATTCCCCAAGGAGGCGTTGCCAGCTTGGTACGTCGCCACTTACCCCGTTGCCAAATCCACGATATTCTCAGGGGGGGAGAGTCTGCTGCTCTCTGTCTGCTGGTAAAGCGAGGACGAGAAAGCGGAGGTGAATCGCCATGCTGGTACTTGCTGCTTGATCAGCATAAGCCTCCAGCCCTGCAACTTATTGATAGCACGGGGACGAGCCTGGTGCGTTTTGGCCAAAGAGGCACTTTTTCTAAGCGCAAGTCCATTACTGAGCCGCTGCCACTGCAGACAGATACTTCGTGGCGAAGTATTTTTGCCGAGGTTTTTGCTGAAGCGCTGGGAGGCGAGGCAAACCTGGCTGCTGAAGAGTCTCGTAAACCTCGCGAAGAGCCGCTGCCGGTTACTGGCCTGAAAAGTGCGGCACGAAAGCTCGTTTCCCGACGTTTAAAAACGCTCAGCGCTGCTTTGCGTAAAGAAGAGAAACTTTTGCCGAGCGAAGCGAGTATTGCGGGCCTTGCCCAGCAGGCTTTGCGCCTCCAGGAGTTTGTTTACCTGCTTAAAGAGGGCGGAGAAAAAATTGCTGCGGCTTTTTCTGCGGTAAAGAAAGCTAAAAAACAACGTTTGTTGGCTCTACCCCGCCTCGATAAACTCCGCGAGCAACAGCGTGAATTGACCCAGGGGCTCGAAATATTACGTGGGCAAACAGTCGAAGATATACAGGTACAGGCTTTGCTAACGAAATTTCGTTTAAAAGTCGAGCGCTCGCCACCGCCTCTCCCCGGGGGGCAAGCTGAGGAGTCGAGAACACCTTACAGGCGCTACCGCCTTGAGGATGGGGCCGAGGCCTTGGTGGGTAAATCTGCTCGTGATAACGATCTCCTCAGCAAGTATGCTCGGGCTAACGATTGGTGGTTTCACGCTTTAGGCAGTGAGGGCTCCCATGTGATCGTGCCTTTTAAATCTCTGCTCGGAGGTCAGCTCAGTTTGGCGAATAAAAAACAAGCGGCGATACTGGCGCTGCATAATTCGCGCTTACGTACTAATTATGGTGGAGAAGTGTATATGACTAGGCGGCAGCATCTGCGTAAAAGAGCCGGTATGCCTCCAGGTAAATGGGAACTACTTAAAAGTGAAAGCTTGTACGTTACCTATAATGAAGAAGAGCTCAAACAGTTGTTAGATAGATTTTGCTGAAAAGGGCGCCGGGAGGCGCCCTTTTCAGCAAAATCGTGTCCAGAGCGAAGCGATGGATCTGTTACGTGATATCCGGGTGTTATGTGACAGATCCTACGCCTTAACAAACTCTAAAGTTGCTAAACTGCCAGGGATCTTCGTGGTCCAAGCTCTCGGGAAAGAGCTTGTTGCCTCGTCCGTGCAGGGGATTCCAATCGCTATAGACGCCAAGAATTTCACCGAGGTAGGGATAGGCTACTTCGAGGGTTAAGCGGTGATCAACCTGCTCGGCATCAACGATGCCGCTCTGAGGGTTTTGCATCGCCCACACCATGGCTCCGATCATACTGGCGGTTACTTGTAGGCTGGTGGCATTGTTGTAGGAAACGAGTTTTCGCGTTTGATCGATGGATAACTGCGAGCCAAACCAATACGCATTTTTTTGGTGCCCCATCAGCAGCACACCGAGCTCATCGACTCCCCCGGGGAGAATATCATCGCTAATGAGCCGTTGCTCGCTTTGCAGCTGGTTATTATTGCCGGCGAGCTCGTCGAGGGAGAGCACCGCAGCATCACAGGGACGATAGGCGTAGTGTACCGTGGGACGATAGGTAACAGTATCACCGTCGCGCAGCGTTAGAAAATCGGCAATGGCGATAGATTCATGATGGGTGACAATCCAGCCATGCTGAGCTTGAGCGGTGGGAGTCCAGCTGCGGCACTTAGTCATAAAACTTGCTTGCTGGAGATAAATAGCACTTTGGCAGCCAAACTCATGGTGTCGTCCATCGGCAGGAAGGCGTTTTTCGTGGGTTCCCCAGCCCATTTCTGCGGGTTGACTGGCTTCAGAATAAAACCCGTCAATCGACCAGGTATTGACGAATTCACCGATTTTTTTGGGTACTGCTGAGGTTTGGGTATCACGTTCGGCAATGTGAATGACCTTCACCCCGAGACGATGGCTGAGTTCAGCCCAGGCCTGTTGATTGGCAGGAATTTTCGCGAGGCTTTCACCAGAGTCGGCAGCAATATTGAGTAAGGCCTGTTTGACAAAGTGAGAGACCAGGCCGGGGTTAGCACCATGGGCGAGAACCGCCGTGGGGCGAGGACCTTCGATACCGCTGAGGGAGCGAAGCTGGAGAGCAGCATCGCGTAGAGCATAATTGGAACGCTCGGAGATAGAACGTTCGGGATCGGTATAGGCGCCGGGCCAGGGTTCGATACAGGTGTCGAGATAGAGGATATTGCTGCGCTGACAGAGCTCGATAAGAGCAGCCGAGGCTACATCAACCGAGACGTTGAGGAGGAAGTCTCCAGGGCCGATATGGGAACGTACAATAGTCGCAAAATTATCCGGCTTAAGAGGATCGATGATAAAACGCACCCCGTGTTGGCGGGCAACGGCTTCACCGCGCTGATCAGCAGTAACTATGCTAACTCGCTCGGGGGTGACGGTAAAATGCCTAAACAATAGGGGTAAGACCCCTTGTCCGATACTGCCACAGCCAATGAGGAGGATTCTGCCGTTAAATTCTTGTTTCATCGTGGTGCTTCCAAATGGGGGTTAGCAGAAAGGAGGTAAAAACCTTTGAGTATAGAGGGTCACCACGGAAGTCAATATAAGTTACCAATAAGCCACAAACTCGCCGGTCATTATTTGAAATAAACAATGAGGGATAGGCTCATATAACAATCTGATATACTAGATACAGCACGCGTTTATTTCTTAACACTCAAAAACAAGTATTAAAAGACCCCTTGATTTTGCCTGGCGAATAGCAAACTATAGACGCAGTTGGTATCTTGGCCAATGAGGAACATTTCTTTCCTCGAGCCTTGTTGCAAGGGGGTAAGCCTATGGCCTATATCGATGGCTTTCTTTCGCTCATGAAAAAAAGCGGCGCTTCCGACTTGCATCTGACTGCTGGTCAACAGCCGATGGTGCGAATCAATGGGGAAATTGAACGGATTGAATTCGAAAAACTCGATGCGGATTTTTTGAAAAAAAGCCTCTACGAAATATCGACTGAACAGAAAATCAAAACCTTCGAAGAAACCGGCGATGTGGATTTTGCCTATGAGTTGCTCCAAGTAGGTCGCTTTCGGGTTAATTTTTTTAATCAAATGCGGGGGATGGGGGCTGTATTTCGCTTGATTCCGAACAAAATCCTCACCATGGAGGAACTCGGCCTTCCTGAACTGCTCAAAAATTTTTGTACGATCGAACGCGGCCTGGTCCTGGTCACCGGGCCCACCGGCAGCGGCAAATCAACCACCTTAGCGGCTCTTATCGATCATATCAACCGCACCCGTAAGGGCCATATTCTGACCGTAGAGGACCCGGTGGAATTTGTCCATGAACCTAAACTATGCTCGATCAATCACCGCGAGGTTGGCTCCCACACCCGCTCGTTTTCTACCGCCTTACGGGGAGCGCTGCGAGAAGATCCCAATGTGATTTTAGTGGGCGAGATGCGCGATCTCGAAACCATCTCCCTCGCACTTGAAGCTGCTTCGACCGGGCACGTGGTTTTTGGCACCTTACATACCCAAAGCGCCGCTAAAACCATCGATCGCATTATCGATGTGTTTCCTGCCGAAGAACAAGAAAAAGTACGCATGACCCTGTCCGAAGCGCTCAAAGGGGTGATCGCCCAAGCACTTTTTAAAAAAGAAGGCGGGGGGCGGGTCGCTGCCCTCGAAATTCTAATCGGCACCACCGCAGTAGCCAATTTAATTCGCGAGAATAAAACCCATCAGATTATGAGCATGATGCAAATTAACCGCAAAATCGGCATGAAAACCCTCGATGATTCGATCGCCGAACTCTTAAGAGCCAGACTGATCAAGCCAGAATTAGCCTATGAAAAGGCACAAAACAAAGAAGAATTTGCCAAGCATCTTGCAAAAAGACCCACGGATATCTTTTCTTAAGGGCCTGTCAACATCTGCCCCTTGCAAGGCGCGAGGAAAACTGCACCTGAGGGTCAATCATGAAACGTCGCGACTTAGATAAGCTACTCAGCCATATTCTCAGCCTCCATCCTAAGGGGTTGAGCGATCTAAACTTTACCTCATTTAGAGCGATACAGGCCGAAATTCGGGGTAGTCTCAGCGCAATTCCTGCAGTTCCTGAACTGGCGTTTGGCTACCTTTCGCCTTTTCAGATCGCTAGGGTTGCTAGGCGCATTATTGACACCGATCTCCGCGCACTAAAACAGTTGCATGCTTCCGGTTCTGCTGATTTATCCTATGCTATTCCCGAGGTGATGCGTTTTCGGGTGAATATTTTTCGCTCCCAGGGTTTGCTGTCCATCGTTTTACGTAAACTTGAATCGCAGATACCTCGCCTCGAAGAACTCAAATCTCCGCTAATTTTTAGGGAAATTGCCAAAGAACCGAATGGGCTTATTTTGGTGACCGGTGCCACCGGTTCGGGGAAGTCCACCACCCTCGCGGCGATGTTACGCCAGATTAATGAAGAACGCGCGATTCACATCATCTCCCTCGAAGATCCCATCGAATATGTCCATACCAACATGAAGGCAACCTTCAATCAACGCGAGCAGGGCAAGGACTTTGATACCTTTCCCAATGGTCTGCGCGCCGCCTTGCGCCAAGCACCGAAAATTATCCACGTGGGTGAAATGCGCGACCGTACCACCATGGAAATAGGTCTATCGGCAGCAGAAACTGGGCATTTGGTAATATCTACGCTCCATACCGTCGATGCCGGTCAAACCATTTCTCGTATTATTGGGATGTTTGATAAAGATGAAGAGCAACAGATCCGCATTCGCCTTGCCAGCACCTTACGCTGGGTCATTTGCCAGCGTTTGGTAGTTGACAGCGACGGCAATCGTCTCGCCGTTTACGAAATTATGGGTAACAACCTGCGCACCAACGAACTTATTTTGAAGGGCGAGGACGAGCGCAAAACTTTTGCTGATGTGATCGAAGCTTCCGAACCCTTAGGTTGGCAAACTTTTGAGAACTACCTCGTGTGTCTGTATCGCGAAGGACGGATTAGTGAAGAGACGGCCTTGGCTAATACTACGCGACGCAGCTTGATGCGCCAAAAAATCGACCGGGTAAAAGGCTCGAAAGGCGAGCAGACGAGCACCATGGGTGAACTCACCATAGATGTTAATTATCCAAAGCGGTTAAAACCATAGGCGATTACTAAGCATGGATTCCTTTAAGAAAATTATCAGTGAGGCTGTAGCAAAAAAGGTAAGCATCATCTCTTTGCTTGCCGGAAAACCCGTTAGTTTTCGTGGACAGACGAACCAGGCCATTAGCTGTGGAGCCAAGGTCGATCCCCTGGACCAAGACTGGCTGCAGCAGGCCCTGGCTTTTATGTTTCCCCATCTCCATGATGTAGCAAGCTCTCCAACCAAGAGAGAATGGAGGCTAGCAACCATAGGGGTGATTTCCATCATCGATTACGGAGGGGAAAAAGGCCTAGAATTGTTCTTTCCCGGCGCGGAAAACCATTTCGCCAGCGCATGGGCAAACGTTACCCAAGAGCCGGCAAGTTCGTCCGCGAAGGCAAAAATACCGACTGAACCATTAACGGATGACGATATTTTTGCTCAACTGTTCTCTTCGCCTCCCCCCCCCCTCGCATCGTCATCGCCCCCCCTGAGGTGCCCGTGGTGGACCTTTTTGCCCTTCAGCCGGCGCTTGCAACGGAAGCTCCTCCAAGTCAGGAAAGCGCTCCAGCGGAGCCTCCCTCAGCAGCAAGTACCCAAACTGCCCCTCTTAAACGTTCTCCCCAGGTGTTTGCTGAAATAGTGGTTCCCGAGAAAATTCTGGAACATCCCGAGCAATTGCTCTTCGCTTGTTGCCAAGACAAAGCCCTGCTCAAAAAACTAACGAGCTATGCAGAAGGTGCTGGTCTTACCTTGCATATCAGCCTTGATGAGGCCTTACTCAGCAAGGTAACCCATGCTATATCACCAAAGCTGCTGGTACTTGATGAGCGCGCCAGCAGCTTTAGTCGCTTACATCAAATTGTCTATGACTGGCCTCTACACCATCGGCTCGCCGCTACGGTAATTCTGCTTTCCGAAACCATAGGAAGCGATAATTCGGCCGAGGCATTCGCCCACAGCGTTGATATGATCGTTGCTCATGAAGATCTCGACAAAATTCCTCAGTGGATAGCCAAGGTGCTGGCCGAAAAATCGTCATTTTTACAGTTCTGGAACTCGGAGAAATAGCCAGGCGCTGGTGGCTGCAGATGAGCTCTCTTGAGAGTTTCAAAACACGATACTTGTTTAGGATATTGACGAGGTGAAAGCTGAGACAGACCAAAACCAGCACTCAATTCTACTGCTTGCCGAAGCTTGTTTTTGAGAATGGTTAGGCTGGGGTAGTGCCACAGATCAAGTATATTAAAGCAGGTGTGGGCCACCGGCAAGCGATTGCTATGGTTGAACAAATGTATTCTTAAAGGTTCGCTAGTTTGATTAGCCGGTATGCCCGTTCCTCCAGTCCAGAATATCATCAATTGGTCGATAAAATTTGCCGTAGTTATTTCATTGTTTAGTTCCTCCACCGCAGTCCAAAAAAGATCTTTATACGAAGGTGGAACAGGGGAAAAATCAACGAAGCTGACGATAGCGCGTAGATCAGCTAAACTTAAATCAGCAATTCCTCGTAGAAATAAATTCATATCCGCAGCATTCAGGTTGCTCGCTTGTATGGCTACTTCAGGTACCAGAGCATTAAATCCAGCAAGAAAGGCCTCCAAAGGAATCTTGCGGGAGGTAAAGTGGGAGTACTCCAGATTGCGTTGCACATATTGGTAGATATTATGAGCATTTACGTCAATGGTGCTTCCGTTCGGCAATAGGTCCGTAAAGTCTAAGTACAGGCTAGATGGATCAGGCATGGAAAGTACTTGCATCATGCTGCGAAATAAATCAGGGTCATCAATTTTGGTGAGGGCGAGCAGATCAACTAAGGAATTGGGGTGATATCCAGCCATGCTATTGAGGATAACTTTGGAGAAATTAATATCGACGGTCTCATTTTCGACTACTAATATTTTAGCGATAACTTTTCCTATGTTAGTAAAGCAATGAGAGGCATCATGGGGTTCGCTCGCCAGAGTACAGAAGTTAAAATTTGCAAAATGAGGATTGATTTGCCAGCGATCCGTATCAGGAATTTGTGCAAATATACCCTGGCTTTTAAATTTCTTAATCATCTCCGTTATAAACTGTCGGCGTAGGCCACCTAGATCTATGCCAGGTTCTTGGTAAAAGGTAACTCTGGTAGATTGCCATAGGTTCTGCGGTGTCGGGAGTGTTATTATATAATTAATCACCGCAGCATCGAAGTCGATATAAGGTTGGATTAATTCGGGATAGACGGTGCCATCGTGCAGGACCTCGTCTATTCTATATGTTGCGAATCCTTGGAGTCCTCCTGGCGCTGACCAGGGTATCGTCGTTCTAATTTCATTGAAAAGATCGTTAGTAAGCAGACGATCACGAGTTACTTGGCGAGCCTCTGCCGCTTGGGCGTGAATTGGCGCAGAGAAGAAATTCTTGCAACGAGTTTGAATGGCTTTTATAAAATCTTCAACAGTGGCAAGGGGAATACTATGAAGATCCATGCTGCCACCAATAGCAGTGGTATTGGCGGGGAAGTTCTGCAGCTCTCGTAGATTAGGACGGGTAAGATGGTCTGTCGGACCCGGGATGTAGCAGGCGGCTCCCACTGCTTGTTCTTCAAGCTCTGCTGGCGTAAGGACTGTTACCGGCGGAACCACAGGATGATGAGCTGGGGGAACCACAGGATGATGAGCTGGGGGAACCACAGGATGATGAGCTGGGGGAACCACAGGATGATGAGCTGGGGGCTTTGGTACGGGGCAGCTTTGCTTAGGGACAACAGGAGAAACAACAGTAATCCTTATAGAGGGGTGATCAATCTTGGCCTGATCGAGGACTTTGTTGGAGATAAGATGATCGCTGACCACCACTTCAGTAAGTGTGGGGAGATGATTAAGTGCGGCAAGATCAACAATAGTAGTGCGGGAAATATCCAGGTGGGTTAATTGCTCCATCGGCTTAAGATGCTCGCCCAGGGAACTCAAAGGATTTCCCGAGAGAATCAGAACTCGCAAGTTGGTCAGCGCGGAGAGGGGAGCAATATCACTGACGGCGTTATCTTTTAGATCAAGATGGATAAGATGGGGCAAAAACGCAAGGATACTAACATCTTCAACCTGGTAGACATGAGGAAGAATACTTTGGGGTTCTATGAGAAGGAGCTGCTTATGGCGCAAATCATAGCTGAGGTCGAGGTGATCATTGCTGGTAAGACGTTCATAGGCTTGTTCACAAGATTCTTCGCTCAGTAATAAGGCGCTAAGGGTGTGCTTTTGAGCCTCACCCTCGGGGCTTGTACAAAGCTGCAGAAAGGCCTCCTTGGGAGCCTTAGAATGAGGGCGGGTTGAAGAGGTAATATCCTCTTCAGCAGCTTTTCGGCTGAATAATCTACAGTTGGTCAAGAGAACAAAAAACATTAAAATAAGAGAATATTTTAGCATTTTTTTCTCGAAATAGTGATTTTTTTATAATTTATTATAGCTTCTAATATAGCATAGGCCCATTGATATGGGAGCCTTTTTTTTCAGTAGCTGCTCTCCCCTCGTGCCCCAAAAAGCATTGCAGCACGAAACAGCGATACAAAATCGAAGCGGATGTGGAAACCCCCCGCTATTGAACTCGAACCTGTTGGTCGCTGCCAGAAAATTTCAAAG
>JAHFAI010000114.1 GCA_023250635.1 Deltaproteobacteria bacterium
TGATATATTCCTGGCGAAATTGAAATACCTCGCGAGCACTTACCGGCAAACGCGAGACAATGCCGATGGAATTGAGGGCCTGCTCGGTGGCAATAAAACTGGATTCTTCAAGAGGAATAATAAAGTCGATGTCGATGGTCCCGCGGGGAGCACCGTGCAGGGCTACGGCATAACCTCCTACAATTGCATAGCTAATATGATTCTCAGCAAAGCATCTGCATATTTTTTCTAGTAACGTCATAACTACCTCTATAGTATATACTGGTATATACTATATAGAGAGATAAATACAAGCCCTGGTTTTAACAAGACTTCGTTAGTCGGCTGGATCCAGGTGAATAATCACATCGGCAAGGGGATAGGTGGCTTTGATTGCTGCGCTCACCTTAGCACTGATGGCATGCGCCTCACGGAGGAGCAGATTGCCATCGACCAAGAGATGAAAATCCACAAACAAGCTTGGTCCAAAATGCCGCGAACGCAAGCGCCGCACCCCACGAATTTTCGTGTCAACCTCACTCGCCACTTCAACAATTCCCTGTTGCAACTCGCGCGGCGCCTCACTATGGACAATGTCATCGATGGTTTTGCGTAATATAGGAAAAGCTACCCACCCGAGCATCAGCGCTGCTACACAGCCAAACACGGCATCGAGGGCCCACCACTCACTCACATAGATAATAACTAAACCGAGGGCGCTAACCCCATTGGTAATCGCATCACCACTATAATGAGCCTGGTCGGCGAGCAAGCTCAGTGAACGCACATTGCCGCGTCGCATCTTGCGTTCTTGGCGGGTAAAATACAGGTGTATGGCCCAACCAGCCAGAGCCGAAAACACCAAAACGCCAATGGCCACCAGGGATGAAAATCCATCGAGCACTACCACATGCTCTGCCCACAATTTGTGCAAAGACTCACGCAACAAGCTCAGCGCCAAAAACACCAGCAAAAGCCCTTGAATCAAGCTGCCAACCACCTCAAATCCCCCATGGCCAAAGGGGTGTTCTTTATCGGCTTCTTCCAGAGATTTTTTGTTGATAAAACGATTGATCAAAGAGGTTAGACTATCAAAAAGCGAATCAAGAAAGGAAGCCAAGACAATTGCTGATCCGGTGAGCAGGTAGGCCCCTAGTTTAAGTAGCGCGAGAAAAATACTCAGGCCCGCAGCAAGCAACAAAGTACGTTGGGCTATTTTTGTTTCGCTCATCAAAACTCCTTTTAGTGGCATTCAGGAAGCAAGGAAAGCCAACGATGATAATAAAGGGGAAAGGTCGTTTTCAAATGCTGACAAGCAAGCTCCGAAAATGTACCAAAGGACTGACGAATAACCCGCACCCCCTGACCAGTAGCTTGGAGCAGTTGCTCCTCCCCTGCATACTGCACCGTCAATCTACTGGTCATACTTCGCCCCCAACGCAGCAGGGCAGTAAATTTGTGGTCCCAGCTGAGCTGGGAATCATAGCGGGCTATCAGACCTTCAAGGCCGAAGGCAATAATGGCTCCGAGAGAATGGCAATCCGTCGGATTAGGTGCTCCCCCAAGCAAGGCTAAGGAGGCAAAATAGCTCGACAAATAATTATTATTCAGCACTTTAAAGCTACCGTCATCACACTGACAGGTTGCTACATCACGATTGTAAATAGCATCCCCAAAGCGGAGTTTACCGATACCATCGGTTTTTCCACCCCAGGCATAATAAGAAACTAAATCAGCAAAAGACTCTTCTATGGGCAGCATTTCGCGACGATTTAACAAAGCACCCGTTTGGTTTTGTACGGCCAGGGCAGCCAGCAGGTGATGCCCATATTCATGGGAAACAACTGAGAGCTGCGCCCACAGGGGAATGCCTTGGTAGATTTTTTGCAACACCTCCTCAGAATGAGGATAAATAAAGATTTTATTGCCAAAATAGACCGCATTATCGACCCCCTTTTCTTTAGGGTCGTCACTCGTCACCTGAGGATGGATAAAAAGGGAAACACGAGGAAGAGCGCGAATGGGATTACGCTCGAGCTGGTCAAAGACCTGCTTGATGCTCACCATCGCTCCTAAAGCAATATTTTCGAGGGAATCATGAGGATAATCCCCCCCTGGTCGACAGAGGTACAGGGGCTCTCCTGGATTCTCCTCCTGGTAAGCTTGATTGGCTCTACTATACACTGCTTTGATAACGCCACCTGCAAGGGCTCTCGACTGCAAAGCACCGGAGATACCACTCAAATTAAAGTGCACCTTTTCGGGCCAGGTTGTATTCCACACCCATACCGAGACCGTGCCAAGGTCAGTAAGGGCTTTCTCCTTGGTACAATCAGGATCGGCGAGTGCGTATCCTCGCGTCGTCGTATAGGGCGTAAAAGAGTGGGGAGTCCATAAGGCCTGCTCTCGCTGATGCGCTTGGCAGGCAAAGAGCAGAGGCATTAAGCCCAGGGTTGCCAGCTTCACGACGCGCTCCTTAGGTATTAGCGGTTGCGGATAGCATAAAAATGCGCTGCGGCAAGCAGGGCTGCGCCTATCCCCCCTGCGGAATCTCCCAGATGGTGACGCACCACGGTCGGAGGCTCCTCCTTAACAAACAAATAAGGCCCGAGCAAATCCCCGAGCTCCTCATAGAGGACGGCTTGGGTACTAACCCCACCGCCCAAGACGATGACATCGGGATCAAAACACTGACTCAACGTGGCCAAAAACTGGGCTAAATGGCGCTGATACTGTTTCACCACCGCAATAGCCATGGGTTCGAATACTTCTGCCAACTTAAAAATAGCAAGGGCATCAGGTCGCTCGGGACTTTGCTGGTAGTACTGTTGATGATACTGCGCTTCGAGCCCAGGCCCGGAAAGATAACGCTCCACGCAACCGTTATTCCCGCAGTAGCAGGGGGCACCGCCGGGAAACAAACGGCAGTGCCCCCATTCTCCGGCCCCACCACGTCTCCCGCTCAGCAGACGCCCCCGAATCACCACCCCACCGCCCACCCCGGTACCGAGAATTATCCCCAAGATGGTCTTATCACCTATTGTATCGCCAAAACGTAAACCAACACCAGCCACCGCCTCAGCCCACGCAAAACAATTCGCATCGTTTTCAAGGGAAACCACCCCCTGCCAAGCCAAGGCCCTTTGCAGATCACCCGTCAGATCTTGCCCAATAAACACCCCCGAACTGCCGGCCATCATCTCCTGGCGTTCAGGATGAATGGAACCAGGAGCCGCGAGACCAAGACCCACCACCTCTGCGTCCTTGATTCCTTGTTCTCCGATGAGCCGTTGGATCAAGGCAGCCATATCCTCCACAATAGCTGCATAACTACGGCAGCGCTGGGTAGGGAGGCGTTGCCGCTGGACGATGCGGAAGTACCCCGCTGCGGCAGCGGCCCCCTGAGCAGCCGGCAAATAATAGCGTTGCCACTGTTCATTTCCCTCCTGACGAAATTCCAAGAGCATGGCTTCCACCTTGGTGCCACCTATATCAAGGCCTATGATATACATCGCTCACCTCCAGTCGCCTCTCTAGAAAAAATACCCTATACTTAAGTAAAAATACCTGCGTTGATTACCATAATAAAGAGTTACTTCTATGGTGCCTCGCCCCCTTTACCAACGTGGTAGCTCACTGCTCTTTGTCATGGCCATTCTCGCTTTTATGAGCGTTTTTGCGACGGTCTCGCTCCAGTTTATCGCCAATTATCGTTTGCAGCTTCGCCACGAAAATCAACGGGCTAAGCTTGCGCAAATCGCCGCGACCCTACAACTCAACGTCAATAACGCGGAATTCCTGCGGGTTAGCAAAGTATTTGATAATAAACCTAGCCTCGATCGAGCTCAGAACTCCTCCTACCAAAACAATCTCTATTACTACTGTGCTGGCGGCGATGGCACACCTACCACCATCAACAATTGTCAGGAGCTTCCCGCGGGTCAAGCCTACTACACCTTTAATCTGGTCCAACCGCGAGCCGAAATGGGGCCCTGCACCACCGATCCCACCCTCTTCGATACCACGCTCTGCCTCGTTGCCGGTACCCATGTAGGCTACAACCTCGAGGGAGCCGTCGGTATTTTTAGCAGGGCTTATCCCATCAAAGCACAGGCTATTTTTAAGCCCAACTGCACAGATCCAGCCGGAACGGGCTCTCCCCAAAATTGTCCCTATGCGAATTACATCCAGGTGGGGATTCATCTTGAGCATTTTTTCTTCGATGAACAAGGCCGCTCCCAACCGGGCAATCTCGGCAGCTATCCCAAAAGCCTTTCATTTTATTCTATTCCCCTCAACCAATTTTTGCCCGAACAATGCAATACTGGCGCGGTCATCACTGGTTATGATCACAACGGCAAATTTATCTGCACTTGCCGACCTCCTTATCGAGCCTCTGGAAGCTCTAATCAAAAAGGGCCTAACTGCCAGGCCTTCTCGCAAAAATGTCCGGCAAACTACATTATGGTAGGCAACGGCAAAGACGGCACCCCTGAGTGTGAACCCATCACCACCAATTCCTCCACCAGCCGGGTGCACTCATGGAAGCAAACGGTCTGTTTTGAAAGTTTTAAAAATTCAAACTGCTCCACTAAATATGCCGATTGCACCCACGATGGCCCCGAGGGTGAGCAGGGAGGATGGATCAGTAATGTACAAGTGAGCTGCGACAGCGGCATCGCCTTTCGCAAAAGCAGCGCCAGCTGCCCCGACGTGCTTCATTCACTCCTCCTCATTGCCGGCGGTTTGACTAAATTTCAAGATGCATGGGATTTCTTGTACAATAAGAATCCCAATCCTGTTACTCATTACTCCATGTGGGCAGCAGAACAAGCCTGGAATTGGTTCTGGGGTATCTTTGACGATTCTGATTGGAGTCTTACCCCAGTTAGCAAATCAATCTGCATGGGAACCACCAATAGTCCAAGCTGTCAATTACGGTTTTTTGGTTTTACCGCCTTTAATGTAATTCTCAATACGTTAGTTGCCAACCAAACAAAACTCTTGGATAAGCAGGTAGACTTCCTCAGCGGTTTTTTGGCTCATTCAGTACCGATGCAAACAATTCCTGGAGCACAAGCCCTCAATAGGGAAACCGCGCAGTTCATCAAAAACGCCCCACGGGCTACTCATTCAATTATTCCCGGCGATCTTAATCGCTGGTTATTCGGCGATCCTGAACAAATGAGCTGGGGCTTTTATCATTGCCCTGACATCGAATGCCGCTATGACGTGACCTGCCAAGGCTTGACCACCGCTACCAGTGTCCCACGAAGCTCACAAAATGGCGGCGGATCTAGTGGCAGTGGATCTAGTAGCAGTGGATCTAGTGGCGGCAGTAGCGTGAAATATGACAGCATACAGAGCGGATCAAGCGCTGATGGTGGTGGCCCTCCCGCAGGAGGTTACGTAAGCCCTTATTACGGAGCAGGCAATCAAACTGCGGTTACCATAGCATGTCCAAGCGGTAAATTTATCAGCAGCATTGGCCAGCAGAATCCCACGGATATGAATCTTGATGCTACCCAACTTCATGGCATTAGCGCGTTAGTTATAACCTGCGTTGATTCCGCTGGAAGTTCTCCGGAGGTGTTCTCCGGTATGGCGGCTCGCACCATAACAACGGGCCATACCAGCAAAGAAATTAATTGCCCACCCGCAAGTGATTTTACCCAGGGGTTAATTGGGTTTTCTACCGCTACATCATTTGGCTATATTAGCGATTTGACTCCAACCTGCATTAATTTGTTCCAAAAATCCACCGGGCAGTTGGCTGATCTAAAAATCCTAAGCGATGGCACACTTACCTACAATGGTTCATTTCCTGCAACGACTACTTTTATTAGTTGCGATTTAGGAACGAAAAAACTGCTGCTCAATGGTTTTACCTTGTCCTTTGATAAAGCCTTCGGCTTGCTGACTAAAATTGAAGCCTTATGTGTTGGGGTCAAGCATGGTTAGGCATTAGGTAACTAGATTTTGCTGAAAAAGGGCCGCCTCCCGGCGCCCTTTTTCAGCAAAATCGTGTCCAGAGCGAAGCGATGGATCTGTCACGAGTTACCCGCGTAGTGCTCAAAACAAAAAGAGTCG
>JAHFAI010000053.1 GCA_023250635.1 Deltaproteobacteria bacterium
AGCGCCGTGTCCTGACGAACGCAGTGAGGAAGGATCTTTCACATAACATCCGGATATCACGTGACAGATCCTTCGCCTTCGGCTCAGGACACGGCCGTGGCGCTTTCGCGCCACGGCCTAACTAGGCTTGCTTAGCCCCCCTCTTTATTTTCCAGCACAAACTTTAAAACTGAGTGGTTACAAAAAATACAGTATACTCATTAAAACTATAATGCTCTGCTAACCGTTGCGACAATAAAAGGAGATAAATATGCTTTGGAAAACACGCGCATATTTGCTGATTATTGCCAAAATAGTAGGACTGATCATAGTTTTAGCTCATTCTGAAGCTGTCTTTGGAGGGAATATCTTTAAGAGGACTTGCCTACTGGGGTTCGATCGGGATGGCAGCTGTAAATTGCCAGCCCACTCTCATCGTACTCCTAACAAAATTGAATGTGATCAAAACTATACTCCTGTTGTAAACTGGCTAGGGATTCTCACTGACTGCAGGTTTTCTTGTCCTAAGGATACAAAGTGCGAGAACTCAAGAATCGTTGGTTGCACAGGGAAAAGAACTTTTTTGGACGGTAGTCAGTGCAAACTCTGCCCAGCAAACGCGACCTGCGATGGATCAACAACAATCACCTGCGCGAATACGTACCAATTAAATTCTACTGCACACCGTTGTGACCAACCAATAAGTAGCTGCGGGACAGGTACGTACCTGTCACAAGGTATATGCACTCCCTGTCCAGCAGGTCGAGTCTGTAAAGATGGAATATTGACAGGTGATTGCCTAGAACAGTACTATCTCTGGGATAACAATCGCCTCTGTGCTGAATGCCCAAGCCATACCATTTGTTCGAACTCAAAAATTTCTGGCTGCAAAGATACGTATTATTTCTCCCCAGTTGGGAATTGTGCTGAATGCCCAGCGCATAATATTTGCACTAATGCCAAAATTACTAGCTGTGAGAAAGGGTATTTCTTAAACGGCCAATGCACTCCGTGCTCTAATGGAGACACCTGCGAAGGCGGAAAATACACTGCTTGTGGATCAGGGAGAAAAAAAATATATCCCGCTGGCATTCCCGATGGCATGTGTGATACGGATCCTAACCCACCACCTCCCCCTTGTCCACCTGTGTTCGACTGTAGCAAAGGAACACCTCTTAGTCGTCCAAGTGTACAGTGTTATGCTCCCACCAGCCGTACCGGCGTCTATCCTGAAACCCCGTATACCCAGGCCGTTGACGATTGTAGAACATTTTGTAAGTCCCACCCCGCCCCTCCCGGCACAGCCCCTGCGGATATACCCCCTTGTAGGCTTAGAAGTCCCAATGAAGAGCTGCCTATACCGTAGGCCAGGGGGGAGTCTTCCTCAAAATTTCGGACTCCCCGTCTAATTTATTTGGCGCATTCTCACCAAATCTTCATCATCTCTCTCCTACGCTGAGGCTACTGACAAACCAGTACCAACCGCCTGCCGGAGGTGTGCCAATGCTTACCCAAACCCGTCGTCTTTCTTTTTTCATCGCCAGCACTCTTTTCGGCAGTATGGGCCTTCGCTCTTTTGCTGCTGAACCAGGAGCTGTACCGCTGCGCTGTTACCAGGAACTGCATAAACACTATGGCGAAGACAAGATCAGGACTGGAGATTACTCCCCCAGCGATGCTGAAGTACTTGCGGTGGTCCTCGCTGCCAAATCCATCGAAGAGGGCAACTGGCGCTATGACGACAAAGAAAACACCAGCCCCGAGATGACTGCTTTTCGGCAGTTTATCGATCTCCTCCGTAATCCTCAGAATGAAAAAGGTGCTGCCAGTATCGGCGAGCAGCAAAAGGTACTGCTCCCTGCCGAAGAGATCGCTCACCTACTGTGGCTAAGCTATGGCCAAGGGCATATTTGCCCAGCCTTTCACGCCACCCCCACCGGGATTCGTAATGTCTTTATGAGCTTACCCTTTATTCGACTTAACATTCGCAACGGCAAAATACCCAGTTTAATAAGCTTTAGCGATGAAGCACGTCGTCGCCAGCTACAGGATGCCCCTAGCGGTAGTCAACCCACAAGGATAAGCACCGCAACGACGAGCTGCAAAGCAAGCAGCGTACGTACCGCTGCCGATACCGAGACGCTGCCGCCCCTGCCCCTGCAAGAGGCCATCAGTCGTCCAAGCGCAGCGATTCCTGCCTCCACCGCACCAAAAACAGCACAAAAACCTGGAACGATCCTTGCTCCTCCTGCCCCTTCTGCAAAAAAAGCAGTGCCCAGCGCCAGTGCTCCCAAGGGAAGTTACCTGGATGATATTCCTGATGATGAGGATAAAAAATCATCAAAGCCAAGGCCAAAGCCAAAAGCTAAAAAAGGAGCAGATCCCTTTGGCACCCTCGACTTTTTAGCCGTGACGGAAGGTGAAAACACCTAGCAACGAGCCCCCGCCAAGCCCTGGGCTATTCGACCATAATCTGCTACAGTATAAGCTATCTTATAAAAATAGTACGACTCAGCACTTTACCAACTTTATGAGTGGTAGCTTCATGCAGTACCTTCGGTTTTTGATTTCTGCCGTATCAGCTGCAGTCATTGGAGCGGTGCCTAGCTTTGCCGCTTCGACCACTCATTCAGCCCCCGTGGTTATTCCCGCCAGCAAACTTAAAGAACTACAGTTCGCTCCTTTGCAGACGATTTTTCTTTTTGCCAGCGATGCACAGGGAATAGCCAGCATCATTCCCTTTCAAATTGATGAAAAAGACAAGTACTCCGATTTTATCCTCGACCAAGGGCGCTTACCCAATCAGAGCGCTTCTAACAAGGTCTTTGATCACGATGACGAACTCTCCTTTATGGGCGAGGATATGGGCCCGGTGCTTCCTCCCAAGAAATGGCCAGGGACAAAACCAAGTCGAGTCGTTGAAATCAAAGAGAGCCTTGGTACTCGCTCTGGTGCGGTCTACGCCGCTATTTTTGAGCGTGATCCTCCGGCCCTTTCTCCCCGCCATTATGTCAGCTTTAATCTCGCCAAAGCTGAAGTCGTTACGGGAAAATACTCGTATCGCTTTAACCATGATAATTATTTGGTGGTACGCGATGTGGCCATTAACGAACGGACCACCCCCTACCCCCTGCTTGACTCCTCGACTTTTTACCTCCGAGCTGATTTTAAGTTCTTTGTCTCTATCTCCGTCAACCAATCGGCGATCAAAAGCTCTCTAGAAGCTTACAAAACTGGGCCAATTCGCGCGATTACGCGCGTTAACTTCGACTACAATATTTTGACGTTAAAACTTGATTTGGGGATGTACACCGAAGTTTCCTTCTTTGCGAATTCTGTGCTCCTCCCTGCCATTGTGGAAAATCCCCTGAACAGCAAAAAAATTCTTAACCGCGGCAGCCTTTTCTACTATGGCTTCTCCCTGGTGGAGAATCCGGGAACCCTGGGAGTTAATGCCAATATGCCTCCCTACCAGCAGGGGGACGATCCCTTTGGGAAAATTACGGATGCCTTTGTTAAAGCCGATGGACGCTATTGGGTCTCTGCCGGGCAGCAGCATTTTATGTTCTTTCTCGAAATGATCACCTCACCCGAAATGCGTGAAGACAAAAACATCCCCACGTTTTTTACCGAAAATGCCAGCGGTAAAGATATCGCTTCACGTCCCAGCAATGCAGCCCCCCTAGGACGAAGTCCGGTAAATGTAGCCTTAGCTATGAGCCTTGCTAATTTACGGGAAGGCGTGCATAAAATGTTTCTGCGTCTCTTTATTGAAAACCACTACGACCAGGCTACCCTGCAGAGTTTTTCCACCCTCGATCAGTGGCAGCTGGGAGAGCGCTTGGTCACGAACTAAGGTATGTAAAAGTCCCGATGGAAATTATCTCCGCCGAAATTCCCTCCGCCGAGCCCATTCGTCAAGCCGCTTCTGCCCATCCCGGAACCGCCGCTTACCCCTCGTGGACCGCTGATTTACCCCAGGTGGTATGGCTGCGTGGTGATGAGCCTTACGGTGGAGAATTCAGCCTCGATGCCGATGCGGTGATGCAGGAGCTCGGCATCAAACGCAGTCGACTTACCCAGATTTCTGGCACTGAACTACGGGTGGGACGAACCCGCATCGATCGCTATATTCGTCCGGTGTATCGCCCCTGCGATATTGAGGACTATCAAAAATGGACCCGCGCGACAGCGACCCACCACAAATCCTCCACCCTCTTGGAACAAGCAGCCCATAAACTTGAGCTCTCGTCCCGAGACTTTGCCGAGCAGCTGGCCGACCTCCACCATAAGCTCAGCACTCACCTCAGCAGACAACTGCACGGCCTCGAAAAACAATTGGGCAGTAGCCAGGGTTTAAGACTTGCCGAGCTGTTAGCGCTTAGTGAAGCCCAGCATCGACGCCGCGAACAAAGCCAGCAGCGGTTAAATCAGACTGGCCTACGCCAACTTACTAGCTTACAGAGCGAAGTTAAGGAGGTGCAGCAGAGCCTCAGTACAATCGCCGGCTTTGCCCCCCAGCTAGAGGAGCTGCGCAGTCTCCTTTGTTATCTACAACAGGCTCTGGTGCAGCTCCAACAGACTGCGGCGAAGCAGAAGGAACACCTTGCAAGCCAGCTAGCAGAGTTGCTCCAACAACTGCTCAAGCTTCATGAGCGTTTTCCTGTCCCTGAACCTAGCGCCCAGCCCCAACGAAGCTTTGGCAAGAAAGCAGGGGCAGCTCGTGTCTTTTCTCCAGCCTCTTCGTTAAGTTCGCCGCTATTTTACCCTCGACCCCTGGGTAAAAAACCTCGATAAGGGGAGGTCCTTCGCTACGCTCAGGATGACGATGCCACTCAGGATGATGAAACTGCCACTCAGGATGATGAAACAAAGCAAGCTCGTCATCCTGAGCGCAGCGAAGGACCTCCTCTGTAGCAAAGGCTCTTCCCCCTCTAGAGGAAATTCCTCCTATGTCCTTATCCATTGACGAAGCCCGCCGGCTGTTTCTTGAAGCTGATGATGCCGAACTCCAAGCTCTTGCCAGCGAGGTGCGCCAGCGTTTTCATCCCCCGCAGCAGGCTACCTACTTGATTATGTCGATTATTAATTACACGAATATCTGCATAGCTAAATGTGATTATTGTTCCTTCTATCGTCTACCCCACCAAAGGGGTACCTACCAGCTTTCCCTTGAGGAAATCTCCGCAAAAATTGCTACGCTTACCAGCTTTGGCGGTACTTTAGTGGCGTTTAACGGCGGCTTTAATCCTAAGCTGCGCCTCAGCGACTATGCCGAGCTCTTTGCTACGCTGCATCAGCGCTACCCTGCATTAACCTTTTTTGAAATGACCGTTGCTGAATTTATGTTTTCCTGCAAAGTCAGCAAGCTTTCCTATAGCCATGGTGCTGCTCTACTGAAACAGGCGGGTACCCAGTGGGTGACCGGTGGCGGCGCCGAAGTACTCAGTGAGTCTTTTCGTCAGCGTCATAGCCCCGGCAAATATCGGGTCAGCGATTACTATCAAGCCCAATCAGCCCTAATCCGCGCTGGTATTGGTTCCACTGCCACCATGGTGATCGGTTTTGATGAAAGTCTCGACGAACGCTTTGCACATCTCGAGAGTCTCAAAAATTTTCAAAACGAACACCACGGCGCTCTACCGAGTTTTCTTTGTTGGACCTACAAACCTTGGAACAACGCTTTAGGTGGAAACGAAATTTCGTTACAAGAATATCTCCGCTGGTTAGCCATCTGCCGTATTTATTTAACGAATTTTTCTACTATACGCACCAGCGTTCTCACCCGCAACGAAGGCGCTTTTGCCGCTCTTACTTACGGTGCCAACGACTTCGATATTCCCCTGGAAGATGAAGTCACCCAAAAAGCCGGTGCCACCATTTCCCTGGATATTGCCAGCCTCTTAAGCAGCGCAGAAAATCTGGGCTTTACCCCACTGCATCGCCCTCCCTTTAAGCTGCCGATGAGCAGGGATATCCCGCCGCAATAAGCACCACTTCATAGTCAAAATATGCGGGAAGCGACTCCAAGAAAAAATACAGGCAATGACAGGTGCGGTAAAATACCTGGCTATCATTAATTCTGCGTCGTTCATGCTCGCTCAGCAAAAGCGCCGCTGGCACTATTTTTTCACCCACCAAGCGGCTAAAATCCTCCCGACTGAGCGCCCGTGCCACCTTCCACACCAGAAAATAATCACGATAAAACTCGCCTTCATTCTCCCAAAAATTCTCGAGGGGTGTTTCATCCCGACGAAACATATTGTAGACTACATCCTTAATCAAGCGATGCCCATAGTAACGTAATTCCGTATAGAGCTCGTCAACTTCGAAGCTTTTTACTGAGGAACGCAGCGCTTTTTCGCTATGGCGTATGGAGGTCTCGCTCATAAAAACACCTCCTAGAAAGGGGCTCTGCTTAGAGAACAAGATAACGGATTTTTTGCTTATAAATTTAGTTTTTTGCTTAAGCGGGCTTAGTCGCAGGAGATTTCTCGGTTTAATTTAGCGAAGATAATTTGCGAAGAGAGGATCAGCAATGGCACAGACAATCATTGATATTTTCAAGGCCACGGTCGGCAAATTTCCCCACCAGCCTGCTCTCCACTATAAAGAACATAAACAATGGCGTTCCCTGAGCTGGGAAGCTTACTGGCAAGAGGTCATGACCTTTGCCAAAGGGCTTATTAAACTCGGCTTACAAGCCCACGACGCCCTGGGAATTATTGCTAGCAACTGCCACCAATGGGTCATTGCCGACCTTGCGGCTATTGCCGCCGGGGGGGTCCCCGTGGGGATTTATCCCAGTGCCTCAGGCGAACAGTCCAGCTATATTCTCGAGCATTGCTGCGCCTCGGTGCTGGTGCTGGAAAATAGTGCACAACTCAGTAAAGTCTATGAAAAAATTATCACTCTACCGAAAATTCGTGCCATCATTCTCATCAACGGCACTTCTTCCCTCGATAAAGTTTATTCCTGGCAGCAAATTACCACCTTTGGTAAGAGTACTTCCACCCTCTTACTGGAAGAACGCCTGAATGGCCAACAGCCCGAAGATTTAGCCACCCTGGTCTATACCTCCGGGACCACCGCCCACCCCAAGGGGGTAATGCTCAGCCATACTAATTTAAACTGGGCTGCTCGGACTCTGGCTGAGGAGAGCTTGGCTCTAAGCAACGAGGATGTGTTTCTCTCCTATTTGCCGCTCAGCCATATTGCCGAGCAAATTATCACCATTCATGCGGCGATTTATAGCGGCTATCATATTTATTTTGCTGAAAGCCTCGAACATCTTGCTCAGAATCTCCGTGAGGTTCGCCCCACGGTGTTCTTCGGAGTGCCACGCGTCTGGGAAAAAATCCACAGCGCAATGCAGGAAAAATCCGCCAGCCTTCCCGAGGGACTGAAGAAAAATCTGGCTACCTGGGCCAAGAAAGTCGGTCTTGCTTATTATAGCAGCGCCACGGTTTCCCCCACTTTATTACAGAGGCTCCGCTTTGCCCTGGCCCACAAACTTGTTTTTAGCAAGGTACAACAGGCTCTCGGTCTCGACCGCTGTCGCTTACAGGTAACCGCAGCAGCCCCCATTAGCCGCACTACCCTTGACTATTTTTTCAGCCTCGGCATTCCCCTGTTTGAGGTTTACGGGCTCAGCGAATCGAGCGGACCGGCGACCATCTCCTTGCCCAGCGCCTTTAAAATCGGTTCGGTGGGACGGCAAATTCCTGGGAGCGTGGTGAAGATTGCCGCAGATGGGGAGATCTTGGTTAAGGGGCCCCATGTGTGCTTGGGCTATCTCCACAACCCCCAAGAAACCACCGCTTTAATCGACGAGCAGGGTTTTTTGCATACCGGAGATCTCGGTTTCTTTGCTGAAAACGGGGGGGGCTACTTACACATCAATGGGCGCAAGAAAAATCTAATTATAACCGCTGGTGGTGAGAATATCTCCACCGAGATGATCGAAAGCAAATTTCAGGGAATTGCTGGGGTGGAACATGTGGTGGCAGTCGGTGATCGCCAAAAGTATCTGGCCTTACTCTTGACCCTCGATCCCCATGCGGTGATCAACCTGGCAAAACGTCTGGGAACTCCCTGCCGCAACGCAGCTGAGTTAGCTATCCGCCCCGAACTTACCAGCTATCTGAAAGAAGAAATCGAACGTGTCAATCAGGGGATGGCTCATGTGCAAACCATAAAAAAATTCAAGGTGCTTCCCCAAAATTTCGGCGAAGATAGTGGTGAGCTCACTCCCACCCTTAAAGTAAAACGCAATATTGTGCTGCATAAGTATTCAAGCGAAATCGCTCAGCTCTTTGGCTAGCTTTCTTCGCTTGCACAGGGAGTTACCAAAAACCTGCTGCACCTTCTCTCGCCACCCCCGTAAGCTCTAGGTCAGAGGATTCCTCGTCCAGACCAACAGAAAAAAGCTAGGGAGAAGCCCATCACCAGCCTTTGAAATTTTCTGGCAGCGACCGACAGGTTCGAGTTTATATCGATCATAAAATTCTCATCGCTGGTATCCATTTACCTAACTCTTAGCAAAAAACTGCCATGCTAAAATCATCGGAATTAATCCCAGGAGGAGATAAGCATGCTTTCTGTTTGTACAAAGATAGTCTATTTTTTCCCACTTCTTCTTTCCTTGCTAACTTTTTCTGCAGAGGCAGAAACCCTGCTCTTCCACGATAACTTTGACTACGACAAAAACCACCGTTCACCCCACTGGTATTGGCGTCATGATAGTCTTGCTCACCATGTCTACGGCCAATCGGGAGCACGAGGTAGCGAAATAGGGTTTGTAATTCCTGTTCCTGCAGATTCTTCTTATCAAGCATGCGGCAACGACAACTCCTGTCAAGCCCTAGAAACCTGTCGCCAGGGTTTCTGCATCCCCTATCAAAACAGTGAGATCTATAATTCTCCCTGCTATCCTACTGCCGTCTTGACTACCCCCATGCCTGAATGGGAGCGCTCGCTGATTCTTAGCCAATGCGCTGCATCCTGGAATCTCAGCGATAATTTAGTCAAACTGAGTCCCAACCCTGTGGCCATGGATACCCAAGCTGATCAGTACATCACCGACCTCTATCTAAATCAGCCCTTATCGCCCGGTATGCACCTTGCCTGGGATGCCCAGGCAAGCTCCATGGTCAATGGTTCGCGCGGATGGGGCCTGTGGAATACCAACGTGGTGCCCGGGCAAAATTCCTTTGCCTGGTTTATGCAGATGGAAGGCCTCGATGCCTCGGGGTATCCTTATCTGCTTAGTGGTAATTGGTTGATGATCGTTCTACCCGGAACTCAGGGGAACAAAATTCTCTTAAAACCGCTTCCTGCTCTCGACGAAAACTGGCATCACTACGAAATTTTTTGGGCAGCAAACCTCATGGTCTTTACCATCGACTACGCTGTCGTCCATGTAGAGCTTACCACTATTCCCCAGGGACAAATGGCCTTTCATAACTGGGTGGATAACGCACTCTTTGCCCTCGACTCCACCGGCCAGCTCACCCATATCACCCAAAAACTCCAGGTTCCACGCACGAATACTTTAGCTAACTACCAGCTCTTTGCCTGGAGTAGCAGCGAACAACAAACACTCCATCGCAAGCTTTACCACGAGGGGCAAATCCCTGCTACCGCTACTCCCTGCACCACCTTCCCCGTGCTCGCCAAAAAAATAGCGATCAGCACCGCCTTGCAAAAAGCCTTCCGCCGCACCCTTGAGGAGCAGAGCGGAATCATTAACTTCTTTGCCTACAACCAACTGCTTAGTTTGGAACGAGGAAGATTGCTTGCCCTTGCCCACCTCGAGCTTCGTAAGGCCATGACCTTTGCCGATCTCGACGCGATCTTGCAAAAACTCTCGCGCGAAAACCAGCGAATTCAAACACTCTACGGGGGCTGCCTCGATGGAGCAGGCAGCTTACAGGGGCTTCTCGACAGTTATCAGCGCAATAGTTTTTTAGTTTTTTAAAACCCGACTCTCAATTAGCTTTTTTAAAGCCGCCACTGCCTGCACAAAGGACAGGCTGCTGGTATCCAATTCCACCGCATCAGCTGCCTTGGCAAGGGGGGCTGCCCCCCGTTGGCTGTCTTGTTTATCGCGAGCTTCCATGTTGGCGATCAATGCGGCGAGGCTCGGATGCTGTTCTCGCGGTTTTTCTCGTTGCAACTGCAACAAGCGCCGCTCGGCTCGCACGGCGAGGGAAGCCGTCATAAATATTTTAAGATGGGCATCGGGAAAAACCACGGTGGAGATATCACGGCCATCGAGCAGTATACCATTGACCGCCTTAAACGCTAACTCCCGCTGCAGAGGCAACAAGCGCTCCCGCAAAAAACCAATTTTAGCAATAGCGCTTGCTTGATTACCAACCGCCACCGAAGAGAGTTCGGGAGAAAGATCGCTGCCCTGCCAATAGATCTTCTTGGCCTGCAGGTCCCAGGAAAACTCCGCGATAAACTCCTCAAGAAAAAGTGCCAGTGCCTGCTGGTCATTTGCATCGATTCCCCGAGCCATGATGACGTAACCAATAGCCCGATACAAGAGTCCCGTATTGACGTATACCCAATCCAATTCTCGACACACCTCGGCACAGATACTGGATTTTCCTGAACCCGCAGGACCATCCACCGCCACCACCCAGGCACCTGACTTCACCATTACTCCGCTCCCTTTTCTTCCACGGCTCCGAGACTTAGAAATTTATGCACACGTTGCCCAACCAGTTCACTCTCACTGAGGGTACGCAGCACTGCCAAATCTTGTAGAATAACTGTACCGATACTTTCTGCAACTTCCTGATGGTGGCGATGGGCCCCCCCTTCAGGCTCAGGGATCAGGGAGTCAATAACCCCGACCCGTAACGCAGCCTCGGCGGTCAGCTGCAGGGCTTCGGCCGCAAGCGGAGCCTGGCGAGCATCCTTCATCAAAATAGAGGCACAGCCTTCCGGAGAAATAACCGAGTAAGTAGCATAGCGTAGCATATGAACCCGATTACCAACACCCAGAGCCAGGGCCCCGCCACTGCCCCCCTCCCCCGTAACAATGCAAATAATCGGCACCTTCAATCGCGACATCACCATAATATTTTTGCCGATGGCCTCCGATTGCCCCCGTTCCTCAGCATCCACCCCCGGGTAAGCACCGGGGGTGTCGATAAAGGTAATAATGGGCAGGCGAAAGCGTTCAGCCAAATTCATAATCCGCAGGGCTTTGCGATAGCCTTCGGGCTTCGGCATACCGAAATTACGAGCAATATTTTCCTTGGTGCCTCGGCCTTTTTGATGGCCGATAATCACCACTCGTTCACCGGCCATGAGCCCAATACCTCCAATAATAGCAGGATCATTAAAAAAATTGCGATCACCGGCCAACTCCACAAAATCGCTGCACAGGAGGTCGATGAGTTCGAGCACATTGGGGCGCTGGGGATGACGAGAGAGCTGGGTTGCCTCGTAGGCAGTTAAATTACTAAACAAGTGTTTACGCAAACGAGCTGCATGATCTTCCAACTCGCTTACCTCTTGGGTTATGTCAACGGCTTGAGTAATCGCCATGCGTCGCAGCTCTTCAATGCGGATCTCGAGCTCAGCAAGGGGCTTTTCAAAGGGGATATATTCCATGGGGATCATGCATTCCATAAGGAAATTTATGTAACAACGCCTCAAATGAGCGGGGGATGCCGGCTTTCCCCTAACCTCTCAGCTATAACGTATGTCAGAGAGGCAGACAAGCCTGACTCGGAGCCGGGGCTGATAGATTCCCTAAGCCTTACTTGCTTTTATTGCCAGTGGTCTTATGGTAGCAAAGATCATTTGACCATGCCGTGAAGGAATCCCGCTATGCCGCTTTACGAATTTTCCTGCCAGAACTGTGGCTCGCTTAACGAATTTTTGATGAATATTTCGTCTCCCACTCCTGATTCCTGCCAAAAATGCCAAGCCGGCCCCCTGGTGAAAATCATTAGCCGCAGCAATTTTGCCTTAAAAGGCAGGGGCTGGTATGAGACCGATTTTAAATCAAAGCACCGCCCCCCGGTGGAGGCCTGTGTTGGCGGAGACGATATACCCCCTATGCCCGCGTCATCCTGAGCGCAGCGAAGGACCTCCCCCTCCCCCTAGATTTTCCTCCGTATCGCGGCGATAGTTTCCGCGGCTCCCCGCACCCGCAGCATAGTGCCTTGTTCGTCGTGGTGTTCAGCAAGCACGCGCAGCCCCAAGCGTACTTCACCGAGAAGGTGACCCGCAGCATACGGAATATGCAGATCCTCCTCGCTCATCCCCAGTTCACAATGAGCAATGATACGCTCCCGCAATAAAGCCACCGAGGAGGGCTGGATAGCAGACAGGAAAAGTCCCTGGGGAAATTCCCGCTGGAGTTCGGCCAGTGCTTCAGGAGTCAGTTGGTCAACTTTATTCAGCACTACCAGGCTTTCCCTCGCCGTAAGTGCTAACTCTGCCAATACTTCCCGAGTCACCGCTAGTTGGCTGCGAAAAGTCTTATCCGCCGCATCGACCACATAGAGCAACAATCCCGCGTCCTGCGCTTCATCAAGGGTAGAGCGAAAGGAAGCAACCAGATCATGGGGTAGTTTCTTGATGAAGCCAACGGTATCCGCTATCAAAATTCGCGGAATCGTCTCCGGCTGGAGAGCCCGCACCGTCGTCCCCAACGTAGCAAAAAGCTTATCTTCCACCAGCACATCACTGGCGGTGAGCGCCCGCATTAAGGAGGATTTTCCCGCGTTCGTGTAACCCACCAAGGCCACCTTTGCTTGCTCGCAACGCCCCTGACGCTGTCCTGCCTTGCTCCTATGAATTGCTTCCAATTCGCGTTTTAGTTCGGCGATGCGATCACGGATCCGGCGTTTATCAAGCTCATGGGAGGTCTCACCGACGCCTTTCGCACCGATTCCTCCCCCCTGTCGATCCTGCCCCATACGTGCCAGTTTGAGCCGGGGCGCTAAATAGCGTAAACGGGCAATATCCACCTGCAAACGAGCTTCTCGGGTGCGAGCATGGCGATGAAATATTTCGATAATAACCCCGCTGCGATCGAGTACATCGGCACCGGTAGCAGATTCAAGATTACGCAATTGGGTCGGCGTTAATTCATCATCAAAAATAACTTTGCTCGCCACGACCGCCGAATCTTCGCTGCTGAGGGGGGCTGTTGCGGGCGCTTCCTCGGGCTCTTCTTCATCGCCGAAGCTGCGCACCACCCCCGAGCCACCGGTGAGTCGGGCCAGCTCTTTGAGCTTACCTGCGCCCATAAGCGTACCCGGCGCTGGTGTACTGCGTTTTTGCGAAAGCTGGGCGACTACCTCAAAGCCCAGGGTTTTGACGAGCCGACCAAGTTCCGCCAGGGATGCGAGATGATCTTCTTCAGAGACGCTAGGGAGCTGAACTCCCACAAGTACTGCTTTAGGATGGGACATAAAAAACCTCCACTCGTTATTTTACCCATGACGAGGTGGATTACCAAGGTAATTGCTTCCGATCACTCAGCGGATGGATTGTTCATAGAGAAAACCCAGGAGGCTAAAGACCCCTTTAAAATCGGGAAAGGTGCTTTTCCAGAGAAAATCAGGTCGGTCAGCCCCGTCATCAGGCCATGCTCCCCCGATTATGGCACCCTTGGCATCCAGTTCAAGACGATAGGAATATTCCCGCTCATCGAGGGCATCTTCATGCATCTGATTCCATCTATTGCCGAGTTCTACGGTGTATTTCACCAGGGTTTTTACGTACACTTCACGTGCCGTTCCTGGCGCTGCTCCTGGACTTGCTCCTGCATGCTCTTCGAGAATTTCGCTGGCATACTCGTAGACAGGGTGATTCCAGACCTCAGCTTCTCGGGTTACATCAAAGATAAAGCCCTCGTCCAGCAGCCCTAGTTGGTTGGCAAGCACCAAATGAAAAGCCCCGGCATTGGTATCGCTGCAGGCTCGCCGTTGCTGTTGATAGTCTTCTTCACTGATTTTTCCCTGACGATGATCTTTTTCGAGCTGGTTGAGATCGCTATCACAACGTTCTCCCAAAAAACTCGTCTCAGCCGGAGTTTCGTGCAAAAAATACGTCAACAGAGCTTTGATATCTGCGCTAGCAAAGGGTATGCGTAATCCTCTATTGGGACCGCGCTGGACTGTCGCGACCACTGGATGAGGTTCCTGGTAGTGTAGTGCCGCTACCGCCCAAGCATGGCAAAGCCCCTCCCAATGAGGAATTTCAAATCCGGGAGTAAAGGCCTTCGTACCAGGAATGGTCTCGAGCACACGGGTACGCTCACGCTCGGCATGGGTGAAGGGAAAATCGTTTCGCCCGCGCAACAAGTCGTATTTTTCTGCGGGGGAGAGAAAACGTACGACTGCACTATCTAAGTTCCACGGCCTAATAAGATCATAGCCACGCCGTAATGCTTCACTGCCCCGCCCATTCCAGCGATAAGCAATTCCTCCACGATAAGTCGGCCAATAGTCTCCCGTCCACGGTTCTTTACTTAATTTTCCTGCGAGTGGCAAAGAACTAAAATGATCCTCATAGCGGTTTTTTTCTACAAATTGTCCATCCATATGCTGGGGATCATTTTGCCAATTCCAGCGTTCAGACAAGGAAGCAGCTGGGATTTTTCCACATGCAGAGAGCAAAGCCAATGCAGTAGCACTAGCCCATAACAAACGAGCTTTCATTAGGGATTCCTTGTATCAATTCTGTTATGCTTGGTGAGGTGCTGCTCTAGGTGGTAGCAAAATTAGTTCAATGCATCTAGATAATATTTTCGTAACGAGGTTTACTGACCGTGTATATTTTTAGGCGCACAAGTATTTACATGCGGGTAGTTGTCCTCGGTATTTTTACCAGTGGGGTTGCTTGTCACCAGAGAATACCGGCCGATTTACTCACTCCCCGCACCCCGATGCAGCCCGTCGCAGTGGCCACGCATGAAGCAAAAAACTACGATCCTGCTCTGCTGAACATTCATCAAGCTTCGTTTACCAAGCGAATTCTCGGCCAGGGAAGTGACCAAATCGAGGTTGCGGTGATACGCATCGCTGGTGACGAAAACACCGACTACTATACCTACCAAGCCTGTCCACTGAGCGGAAAAATCCCCTGTTTCAAGGGAGAAATAAGCGGGGATCAGGATCTGCTCTGCATTTCCAGCCCAGGAGAATTTAGGGTCTCCCTGCAAGCGTGCTTAGAAGCAGAGCATAGCAGCGACCACGATCATCCCTGCGCTCCTTCTTGGACGCTGCCTACCACCCTTACTATTAGCACCTTTGCTCACCAAGATAATGGCGCTTTGTTCGCTAAACTCTGCCTCACTCAACAACAACTTGCTGACCAAGCTCATACCCTCGTCACCCAGCTTGCCTCTACCTTAGCAACCACAAACGAAGAATCGGCAAGGGTCACTGCCTTACAAAACGTAGTTACCGTTGGCCCCCATCGTTTTGCTCACGATGTCATAAATAACGGCGTTGAATTACTTCATAGTTTACCGGCCCCATCTGCACAGATGAGCGACGATCGCCTGGATATTTCTCCTGATCATTACCCGGCCATCGACATCAGTAAAGCGGTTGCTGCTTTTAATCAACAAGCTCCCTGGGCAGCAAAATTTGGCGTCGAAAACGACATTTTTCCTCGCATCGAAGCTTTGATTTCTTCTTGGGCGATTACCCAAGAATACAATCTTCATGCTCAATACGAAAATTCGATTCGTTCATTTGACATTCGCCTAGCAGACATACCCATTGCCGCTACCACCCAGCTTATTCGCCCAGGTTTACGCACCGGCTTTGCCCATGGTTTAGTGACCTTTGGTGATACCACTGATTATAATCTTATTGGCTATTTAGCTCGTTCTTTTAAAGCTATTCTCAAGCATCATCCCCGAGATTTTCTTATTGCTCATTTGATTGCCGAGAGTACTGATAAAGAAACCTATCCTGTTTCTAGCGCTGCCCTCCTCGATTTTTTTGCGGAAGTCGAAGGCTACTTGCCGATTCTTCCTGCCGAGCAGGACAAGCTCACTGCCGCTGCCTCTCTCGAATCCTATGTACTAAGCACCCCGCTCAACCGCCTCTATGATCGTAATCAGCGGCTTTTTTTGGTGGTTGAAGCCCCCCTTTTTGAGCAACTGCAGAGGGAAGCAGCAGATTCCCCCTATTTACAAAGAATTCTCCTGCTGCCACGTTTTGAAAATAAAAGATCGATTACCTCGGGCGCTGAAACTCCCGAGCTCATTGAAAATTCTCCGCAGGTGGGCTTAAATAATTTTATCGCCACGAAGGGAGTTAGTGATCGACTTAACTACATTACCTACGGAGTAAGCAGCAATGAGTCCATTATCCATGCCCAGGCAAATGCAAAATTCACCGAGCAGACTATCACCCGGCTTACTGCTGCCCATCACCTAAAATTCGGGTTAAAAACCTGGGATGAGGAACTCCAGCTGAGTCGCCGAGCCGTAAAGTGGTTGGAAGACAAACTACCCTTACCTAATTACCTCCTTGCCTTTGATTTTATCGAAGAGGTAATTCCTGCTTTCAGCCCCTCTCTACGCGCAGCTATCGCCAGTGATCCCCATAAAAATCTCCACCAGCAGCTGATTCTCGGCTCCCACGATTCACTGACCTATTTGCTCAAAGGCTATGGCGAACAGACGATGTCGGAACGGGTGAGCCCGACGATGGCTGCCATCGGTGGCGCCGGCGTACTCATCTCGTTGGGGCTTCTCTATGGCTCGTATAAGGCCTTCCTGGCTTACCAAAAAAGCAGGCCAGAAAAAGGATTAGTTGCCCAAAATATTCACCTACCCCCAAGTAGCAACAAAGCTGCTTTGGTCGGGAGTATTGTCGCAGGAACCTTGGGTGCCGCTGGTCTTGTTATGGGAGCATCCCTGCTCAGTAGTTTTGTTCTCGTGCCTGCTTTCCAGGGGAAACAGAGTACCTCGACTTCATCACTGGGCTTAAGCGACCTAGCTTCTCCCACCCTTTACTCGAGCCTGAGCGAGCAGCTACGTAAACTCAAGACCCTGCTCGACCTGCAAAAAATACTCTTGCAAAGACTTGAAAATATAAGCAAAAATTAACACCATTGCCTTTTTTAAGGCAATTGAGTATACAGCTTAAACATTTGCAGTTTTAATAACGAACAGGTTTGAGCTTGGCATGACAAAAAAAATTATTTTCTTTCTTATTTGCTGTGGATTGAGTGGCTTTGAGGTAGCAAAAGCCTCCGCCCTTCTCGGGGATGAAAAGGGTCTTAATGCTCGTGAAAGTATTAAAAACTCCTCCGTTAAAGAACGCCTTCATCTCGAGCAAACTTATCGACGCGCCCTGCTGAAAAAGCGTCTGTGTCGTCAACATCTCTCAAGTAGCGAAGAAACACTAAGCTCAGCCGAGAGCCAAGTACCTGCCCCTAGCAAAGCAACAATGGTGCTTACTCGCCAAGAGGGAGAAGTAACTATCACTTTTCTAAATTCTTCGGGCAATATCAGCATATCAACCACAATGAGCTTGCTCGATGAATCTGGTTTTTCCTTGCTGCGTGACTTATTTGCTGATGAAGATGAACAGGATATTCTTGCGTTTCAAGCACCATATTACCATGAATTCGCCACCCCACTACTTTTTGCTGCTGCGCTGGGAAATAAAGAAGTAATGCACGAGCTTGAACATCGCCATGGTAAACCCTTTATGGAAGACCTCGATCTTCTCCTTGCTTATGGGCAACAAGCAGAGTTTTTCAGCTGTTCAAATTTGCCACTATTTGCCGATGCAGCATTCCCAGCCGTGCGCTATTTCAGAGCGGTGGAGCAGGATGTTACTCGTGGCGTAACCTCGTATCTCCCCTCAAGCGAATATTTTTTATCCAATCTCCGCTTCTTCTACATGATGGTGCAGATAGCGCAAAGACACCAGCTAACAAGAATTCTAGATTTGATAGTTCCTGCTGAGACGGACGAAACTTCACCTGCAAGAGAAAATGTGCCCTCTTTTTATAGCTATCTATTTCCCAAGGGGTTTTCCTTACGACAGCCCACGCTTGTTACTACAGAATTTCTCGCGCAAGCATTCAAACATGCGGTAACGAACAAAGAAAACCATTTTGCCAGTTCTCAAGCCGCTTTGGCCCTCATCAAAACTCCTGGCTTTGCGGTGGATTATACCGATTATGATGATTGCACCCCGCTACATTATGCGACCCTCAGTGGCAGTCCAGTCGTTGTTAAGGCACTTATTGCCATCGCCTGTGCTCGTGGTTTAGCTATGAATGAATTTCTTAGCGTCAAGACCAAAATGTACCGACACACGCTGTTTCATTATGCTGTTTTAAGTGACGATGCCGAGACCATCAAGGTATTAGCCCATGCTAGTCACGCGTATGGTTTAGATATGGAAAAATTTTTTGCGGCTCGAGATACCTTGTCAGCAACCCCGCTTATCACCGCATTCTCTCCCTCCGGTTGTGCAACAATTTTTTATGCAAGCGCTTTCGCGGCAGTGGTTGAAGTCGCTACAATATATGGTATAGATAGGAAAAATCTCTTCGAGACTCGTTATACAGACCATGCTGACACCTTGGTGCATCGTGCGTATGGCAATCCAGAGGCGATGACCGCGGTAATCGCGGCAGCACGCAAGGTAGCGAATTTATCTCTGTTGGAATTCCTCACCGCAGCGGATGCTTATGAGCATTCCCCATTAGAGTCGGCAAAAAATCACATCAAGATGCTACTGCGCTATTTTGTTGGTGATAAATTTTCCGGTAAATGCGTAGATAATGTTCTCAATGAAAGTGATGACTATGGTCTTCCTCCCCTGCAATTTGCCATCATTGCTGCATATAGAATACGACACCAGGCAGTTACTCAAGAGAAGGCTAAATTAGCTAATGCTGCGCAACTGAATAATTAGTCGCTGGCGCGAAATAGCATATTTCGTGCCGCGACGTGTCCTGAGGAGCAAAGCGACGAAGGATCTGTCACGTGATATCCGGATGTTATGTGAAAGATCCTTCCTCACTGCGTTCGTCAGGACACGGCGCTGGCGCTTTCGCGCCAGCGCCTAATTATGGGATAGGTCCTTATTAAATTTATAAGATAAAAGCTTTACTCTTCGTGCTGTCACACCTCGAGGCTAGCATCTTAGCTTTAAGAGCAGATTATTCAGGAGAAAGCACATGAAATTAACCTGGCTATTTGTATTATTTACCCACGTACAATTGTTCTCCGCGACTACACTTTTTGCAAGAACAGTCGAGATAAAAATGCCCTCCGGAGCCAAGAACCTTTACGAATGCAGCTCAGTTTCAGGAAGGACATCGCTTTTTTTTCTGAAGAATATGATACTCCGAAAAACAGGGATACCAACTTATGGACAACAACTAAAATATCACGGAGTATATCTAGACCAGCTCCTCATGCTTGAGGATATCAATAATAGCTCAGCAGATGAGATTCTCTCATTAGACCTCGAGCTAAGCAGCGACTACTTAATTTCCCAAGCACAGATATTTTCTGCATACACAAAAAGTCTTGAACGCGCCCACCGGGAAGAACCCTTTCGTCTTAATAAGGCCCTTTTAGGAATCTCGATTGCTGAGCTAAACTCCGCAAGAAAAGCACAGGCCTCTAGCTTAGCCAAGCAACTCCTCTGGCAGTTAGCAGAACTATTCTACCACGATATGCAAACGTTTAAAAACACAGCCGAAGACACGTCGTGGGAGTCGGCGTATCTCTACACCTATAAAAACCGCACCAGCGCCCTCTTTTTTGAATATCTCGAACGATTTCGCTCTTGTTACCAAGAGGTCATACCTCAGAATATCGCTGAAAATGACACTCTAGCCATCGGCTTATCTCTTGAAAACCTCGGAGAACGACAAGCCGCATTAGTTTTGTACCAAATTATCTTATCCGCTTACCACGCCGATGATCGGCATAATTCGCCTGAAAGTAGAGAGAAAATCAATTTCTTAAGCAGCAAAATTAAACAACTACGAAAATATGAGGTTCCCACTATCATTTAGTCTTGTCGTAGCCCCTCTTTCTGCACTTGTGAAAAGTATCTGAAAGAAATCTTCTTCCCCGCAGCAGCTTCTCTCCCCTCGTGCCTCCAGCATGGCAAGGCCGAGGGGGAAAAGCGGTCGATTAGCCTCCCCGAAAAAAGCTTGGACTCGGCACACTCTCGCGGCAGCGAGAACGAGGGTGTTCCACATAAAGGCGATTTCTCGTAGCAGCGGGCAAGGAGGAGGTCATTCATTCTCGTCTTATAGCTTTGGCGATGGCGATGGCAGAAAATTTCAAAAGTTAGGAGAAGCCCATCACCAGCCTTGTGGATTTCGCTCCTCGCCACCCCCAGCATGGCAGGAGGCTTACGGTGGCATCAAATTCCATCCCCTCGAAGGGGATAAAATTTGACACCACCTCAGCCCCCTGCCCTTGCAAAGAGGTGAGCGAAGGACGAAAAACGAGCTCTCCCAAAAAACACAGGTCAGGGTATGGTTTATCGAAGTCGCGGCGCATAGCTCGATGCATCGGAGGCGCTCACTCACTGCCTGCTTACTCTTCATTGGTCAGGGGGCGGCTCGTCGAAGTCGTTGGCTCAAGCAAAAAAACAGCCTGTTTTTCCCTCAAGGAGGGT
>JAHFAI010000054.1 GCA_023250635.1 Deltaproteobacteria bacterium
AGAGTTGAACGCCACCACTGCAGCGGCAAAGAAAGGCTGAACAGAGCTCCGCGCTCATCATAGTAAAAAGGCACAGCTGGCCCAGCCTTAGTCTCTGCCCAGGTGCCGTTCCACAACTGGCGACGTAGCAAGGTAGCGGACAGAGTTGGCCACCAGCGATTGCTTTGCAGGGTAATCTCAAGGTTGGGAAAACTACTTTTGAGACCATAGAGCAGGGTGGCACGCAGGGTTTCGTTTTGCAGGTCATCCATCAAAGGAAGGGAAATTAAGCCCAGCTGAGCCCCCAGGGGATCATCACTGCCCAGCCAGGGAAATGAAACGATATGTCGTGAGCGCCACTGGTAGGCTTGGGAGCTCGGCGCGAGTTTTTCTTTAACTTCCTCACTCTGCGTCGCTTTATTTTCTAAAGCTGCCATATCTACGGCGCTCCGGGGGTCTTTTTGCCACAGCAAACTTCCCCCCAGGGCTGCTGCTAAGGAGGTCTTGCCGCCTTCCTGGGCCATGGCCCATTGCAGCGGAGAGGTTTGTCCACCACTATACACACAGGCTTGGACAGGCAGATCGGTTATGGCTACCCGCCGGTACGCTGACTGAGCCCCCTGATAGAGCTCCACCACCAGCGTATCGTCGGGAAAGACCAGGGCAGAGAGGGGAAAATCTTCAATCAGACGCTGTTCGAAGCAACTGCCGTCACTATCGATTTTAAGCAGGCTCCGCCGATTGTGCTCGCCGCGCAGCAACCACGTATAAGAATCGCTAAAGTATACCCCGAGGGGAGTTCCTCCTTGCTGATAGGGGAGATATTTAAGTTTGTTCCCTGGTAACCACTGAACGAGTTGGTAGCTGCTGTGGGTTAGATGCTGGGAGCTCGCCACCAACCAGACTTCGGCGAGCTCTCCTGCCGGCAAGTAACGAGCTCCGAGAAAGGACAATTGTTGGGGCATTGCTAGATCTAGAGTACAGGTAGGAGTCGGTACTTCGTTTGTATGAAATTTTTCGAGGACACAGAGACGGCTATTTTCTTGCTCCTTCTCCAACCAGAGATAATGATCCCTCGTTATCCACAGGCCCTCAACTTGACCATGAGGCCAGGCCAGAGTTTGCTCGCCTTTTACCAGCTCGTAACGATGATCGCCGCTGAGCAAGTCAACATGGCGACGCAGACTAAGGAGCTCATTTTTATCCCAGGCAAAATAAGGCAAGCCGCTATGAGGGGGCAGGAGGCTTTGTGCTTCTCCCACCCCCTTCGCCCAACCGCTCTGCGGATCAAATACCAGGGGGCGCTCCACAAAGCTCGAAGCCGTTCTTTCCATTACCATCGCCTGCTTGTTGCGGCGTTGGAGATTGAAATAATTTTTTCCCAGCAAGCGGGGTTTTGATTCAGCCGACAACATGGTTCCACGCTTCGCCGACTGCCAGTAGTCGTGAGCTGCCTGTTTGTAGAGTTCATAGAGCGTACGCCCGTCTTTGCCCAGGTGATTCTCCAAAGCAGCATCAAACGGCATAAAATTATTGCTGGGAACCATCGACCACAGCACATAATCAGGAAAGGTATAGCGGTAAAAATCTTGGAGCAACAGAGGCAAATAATTAAGGGATTTTTGTCGCAGCATCCAGGCAACAAATGCGCCCGACACCCCGTAGATAGTGGTGCCTAGGTTGTTTTCCTCGTAGGGAACAAAGAGTTGATCATAGCTAGGCCAGCTGTTGGTAAGGGCATGGTGACGTTCGATACTAGCTTGCACATCAGAGCCCAGGGAAACCGCTAAGGCTTCTGCGAGACCCTCGATAAACCAGCCTGGCAACCAGGGCAAATGCAGCACCGAGCCCGCAGGACCAAAAATATTGTGAAAATGCTCGTACATAAGCATATGGGTCAACTCATGCCAATACAGCTCACGAGTTCCCTGGCCTCGCGTTTGCAGTTCGATAGCATCGGTAATAAAATTAGCAAAAGAGACCCCATCAGTTGCCGCTGAGACAATAACCGGCAAAGGTCGTTGACGACTGACCTCCATCCATGAGCTCAAGAATGGTAGCGCTGCTTCCATGGCCCGTGCTACCAACGCCCCTTCATGGGCAGCGCGCGCATCATGATACACTCTAAGGTTTTTACCCACCAACTCTTGATAGCGAATATCCCCTTGATTGCGATCAATACTAAGCGGCAGAGCCAGAGAAAGCGAGGTAGAAAGCAACAGCGCCAGGCTTAACACCACGGCATATATACCCATTGGGTTTTTGGTAAACATCGCTTACCTCAGGGGAAAGGAAAGAGCTTTGGAAGACAGGGAGAAGTACCTTTAGTGTAACTTAGTCCCGGGGAGACTCGTTAGCGATTTTCTCTTCTCTGCGCAAGTTCAGGGTAGCCTGACCCAGTCGCTGTTGCTGGTTTTTGAGATGGGTGTAATAGGGGTCTTCAAGGGGGCTGGCTTCGAGTATTTTAGATATCCTTTCTAAGGGCAGCGCCGCAAAATAATCCGCAAGGGCTATAATTTTCCTGGTATTGGTACGAGTATCAGTTTGAGCCAACAAGAAGCCAAGATACTCGTTAAAACCCGCAAAGGGACAAGCTCCGATCATCAGGATAATAATTTCTGCCAGCGGTGCCGATAGTTTTTGATTATTAAGAGAGACATAATGATCAAAGGTAATTTTTAGCTGAATTAAATAATATGCTGCCCTGGTGATAACTTCTTCTTCTGCGGGGTAGGTAGAAAGCCATTCCATTTGCTCCTCAGCAACGGGAGACCGCGTAGAATACGAGGAAGCTATGCCTACCGTTGCGGTCAAGTAACCAGCAAAAATTCCCGATACCATACTCAACGAATACATCATAGTTGCCTCAACCCTACGATTAGTAACTACTCAGGTCTTGGTGCATCTTCGCCGCTTTCTTCGTTGCTGCGCGTGCTCACAGCCAGACGGCTGCTCCGCTGCTCGCTCCTCGAAAGCAGCAAAACTGCACCAAGCCTTGAGTAGTTGGCGAAGTGCTGAGTAGTTAGGCGCTGGCGCGAAAGCGCCAGCGCCGTGTCCTGACGAACGCAGTGAGGAAGGATCTTTCACATAACATCCGGATATCACGTGACAGATCCTTCGTCGCTTTGCTCCTCAGGACACGTCGCGGCACGAAATATGCTATTTCGCGCCAGCGACTAGTTACACTGATTTAAGCAAAGGCAAGCTAAGAAAACACTCAGCCTTTTATACATGAAGAAGAGTTGGGAAAAAATTCAGTCAAGGGAAAAAGAAAAAAGTTTTCCTACCTGAGAACCAAGTTCCGCAACATTGCCAAGACTTGGCTCTAAACAATGTTTACTCAGATATAAGGGATTCGCAACATTGCTCATCCGCAAGACAAAATTGGGCGGACCAAACTGATTCAAGCCCGTAAATTCGCCAATTTTTCCCATATCTAATACACTCGCACTCTCGAACTCCAGCAAGCTAAAGGGGAAGGAGCTGCAAGCAAGAGCCATTTTTCCACTCTTCAGTCGCCGTAAGTTCCAGTGTGCACAGGGCAAACGCTCTTCGCCAGAGCTTAAGGAAAACACCCCCTTTACCGTATCGACCACTTGCTCCACCCCCTTTACCGTATTGCCAATGAGGGTAGAGCCCGCCGCTTCCCAGGCTCGCGGATCGACAAAATCGGCAAAGCTCGCTAAGTCGAGACGGGTTTTCTTCTTTACATCCCAGCTTGGGTCACCCGGGCCAACACCTACACCGAGATATTCCGGGTTGACATAGTACGCATAGGTTGCCCCAATCCCAAATCCTTTCCCCGTAAGCTTCGAGATCGAAGCAAAACTTGGGGAGAAGGAAATACCATCACAACCGGCCAAAGCATCTATTAACTTGTCAAGCACGACACGATTGAAGAGAAAATTCTCCTGGGGAGCGAGCTTATCACGCAGTTTGATGAAGGCAAATTTAAAGGAGGAATAGTTCTTGGTTTTGATCAAATCTAAATTGATAATTTGGCGAAGTAAGCTCCCCGTTATGGAAAGTATTTTTTCAGGAAGGCCAAGACTAATACGCTTAAAAGAGTTCCAAGCCAGGGCCTCTGCATGGCGAGCGGGATCGCCGGCCAAGGCCTGGACAATATTACTTTCGCTGAGAGCGGCATTAACCACGATCAAATGCAGCAGCAAAGCTACCAACTCTAAGGGACTGACGGCCGTTTTAAGACTCGCATTTAGGAACTTATCAAATTCAGCCATTTCCCGGTCTATTTGCTGTGGAGTAAAAGAATTAATCCACGAAGCCTTTAACAAAAAGGAATGAAACGCCATGAGTTTCCCCGCATCAACCCCCAAAGCTGGAGCAATACTGGAGTTCCCCAAAGTTACCGGAAAAGTTAAAAACCCCCCTTCATAGCGAGAACTATCGGTACATCCCAAGGCTTTAAAAAAATATACCCCTGCCGATCCTGTGGCTCCCTGACCAACTCCTAAGCCAAGACTCGGCGCACAAAAAAACGAGATCACCCCAGGCCCGCTTAAGCCTGGCTGACGATTATACATTAATTCAATTGCCAGCCCTCCCTGTACCCCGATACCCAAGGGGCCAGCAACCCCACCGGTAATGCCCGCGCCCACTCCCCAGCCTTCAGTGAGGACATCTAAGCCCTCGGCTACTGTCCGCGCCCCCTCATCACCAAGTAAGGGAACAAGAGCTGCGGTTAATATCGAGGAAAACCCGCTTGGTAGCTCTACCGTTGGCGCAGGAGTGCCCGAAAAAAGACCGAGCCCCGGATTGGCATCACTGCTCTTTGCTCCCGCTCCCGTGCTAGTACTGGCAGATGAGGAAGGCTGCCCGTGAGTAGGGGCGGGAGCTTGTTTGTTGCCCTCAGCAAGAGTAACCCTGCAAATCTTATAGATAGCCTCGCCAACGGCTGCTAATTTATCACTCCCCAAGGGATTAACCGAGAGTGCCTGCTGATACGCCTTTGCGTAGCGAATGCACTCTTCCGTGTGGGCTGCGCTTGCTACAGAGCTTGAGGCTGTTTCCTTCTTAAGGGGAGGGGGCTCATTTTGTAGCACCTGGGTGGAGCTTTCCGTTTGGGGAGCGGGAGAAACAGAAGCCTTTTTGCAAGTTGAAATTAAGGTGCAACCACAGAAAAATAAGCCTATGGCAAGCCCTTGTTTGAGCTGCATCTTCCTACCTTCTTTAATTAAGAGGCTCTGTGAAGAGCCTGGCGACGATTTTCTTGGAAAAGCTTTGAATAAAACCTATTTTAGCACAAAAAATGCTGAGAAAAAACCTAGCGGAGGGGTAAGCCTTGCTGGAACCAGCGATACATACCACCACTGACGTTATAGACCGCAGTATAACCAGCAGCTCTAAACAATTCGGCAGCACGGTGAGAGCGCACCCCTCCTGCACAAATAAAATACAGCGGAACCTGGTCCACCCCAGGATTAAGCTGCAACTCACTAAGAATCTCCACAGGATTCAAGGCACTGAGGGGGTAAGTCCGAGCGTAAGGAGCTGCGGCATTGGCAAATTCCTCTGCTTCGCGTACATCGATGAGCAGTACTGCTGCCTCGCGCTGATAACGGGCGTGCACTTCGTGGGGCTGAATTTCGGCGATCATGTCGACCTATCTCCTTAGGGACGAGAACAAGGCGTGCTAGTATAGCCATCGCGTTTTGGTCGGCAACGATGTTGCTCGTCAAAACCCCACAGGTATACCACAACTACAAGGGCTAGCAAAGCGGGGAGTATTCATGCAGATTAATCATTTTTTTGATTGCCAGACATCAACCCTTACCTATGTGGTTTATGACGAAGATTCACGCGATACCGTCGTCATTGATCCCGTGCTGGATTTCGAACCCTCCAGCGCCGTGGTGAGCAGGGTAAATCTCAAAATATTGAAGGATTTTATCCAAGACGCTGGCCTTACCCTACGCATGATTCTCGAAACCCATGTCCATGCTGACCATCTCTCTGCCGCCTATTTCCTCAAACAAGCCTATCCCCAGGCAAAGATCGCTATTAGCCAAGCAGTCACCGTGGTGCAGAAATTCTTCCGCCCAGTCTTCCACGAAAATCCGCCACTGGCCGGTGATGGCAGTCAATTTGATCGCCTCCTCCACCACAACGAAACCGTTATGGCCGGCACTCTAAGTTTTAAGGTACTCGCCACCCCTGGACATACTCCTGCCTGTTGCAGCTTTTTGTTCGGCGATGCGCTTTTTACCGGTGACGCCCTCCTTATGCCTGATAGCGGAACCGGACGCTGTGATTTCCCTCGCGGCAGCGCTCGCCAGCTTTATCAGTCGATTCACGACAACATCTATACATTACCAAATTTTACACGAATTTTCGTTGGACATGACTATCAACCTCAAGGCCGAGAGCTCAGCTTTTGTAGCAGTGTTGACGAGGAGCAAGCTACAAATTATCTTCTCCATCGCCACACCACCCTTAGTGAATTTATCGCAGCTCGTCAGCGCCGGGATTTAAATCTTAGTCCGCCACGACTCTTCTATCCAAGCTTGCAGGTCAATCTGCGTGGCGGGCGCCTACCTGAACCTGAAAAAAACAATTTCCGCTACTTCAAAACCCCCCTCTTCCTAAAATAAACGTAACTACTCAGGAGTAGTTACAGAAATCTTACCATAAGCCGCGGCGGCATTCAGAGATTGCTAGTCAACGATAAAAAAATTATCATTAAACAAACTTGCCAGTGAGGTTTGTGTGGATCACAAAACGATTATTCGGGCGGTATTAATTAATCTCAGCATTGCCTTGCCCCTAGTTTTTCCCTTAATTTATTGCAGTGGCAGTAAAAAACTCTCCTCCTCAGGAGAGGTGTCCTCCCGCGCCACCGTGGTTTCGGCACCTACGAACTCCAGCAAAGAAATCGCTAACGCCTTCCCCGGTTCATTGGCTCTTTCGGTATTTCCCAAACCCGCAGCAGCTAGCCTACAACTTAACCTGAACGACGATAGCTTTGATCCCAACGCCAAATCCTTGCAAGCAAAACTAGCTGAACAAGATGCCCTGGTGCGAGGAACCGCCGAGAGTTGCTTTCCTGCCGCTCTCGATAAAACCATAAGCATAGGGGTAGAAACCTGTTACGACTTTGATCAAGACATGCTCTATGGAACTAAAGATGCTAGCCAAACACCTATAAAATGGCTAGGAACCAAGAATGGCAAAAGCGCCTCGGGTGAGGCCTGTCTCGTCTCCTTTACTCGCACCCAAGCCGCTGCCGTCAATGCTCTTATGGACCAAACCCTAGGCTTGGGAATGGCAGCTCTTTGCCAGCAAAAGAAAGATCATCCCCTTGACGTTTTGCCAACCCCGAATGCTCCTCTCAACCTCGCAGCTTCTCTGCGAGGTCTCTTGGGTACAGGGGTTACTGTGACCAGCGCTACCTTTGAACAACTTGCTGATAGCGGCGGCTTCCCCGTCTATCGCCTTAGCATTATTGCCACCCTGACTGATGGCATCAAGCGAAGCATCGGCGTGATCCACTCTCCTCATAACAGCGCTAATACTGAATTTTCTGGTTCAGTGTATTCGGTGGTCGAAGGAGTTCCTGCCTATCTCGGCCTCGACGATAGGGAAGGAGAGCAGAAATTTCAGTTGATGAGTATCACCTACACCCGCGCAATCGATGCGAGCACCCATATGGCTACCTTAAGCGGCGAATTGCGTGCCGCACATATGGCGGAGAATCTTGCCTCTACAGCGATTACCAGCGAGGGAGTGCTTGACTTCAATGCCGGCACCACTATCCCTACAGGCACCCTCGGTGACGATAGCTACGGCTCCCATAGGGCTTATACCCAAGCAAGTGATGCCCTGGATAGCGTCACTTATCTCACTTTTTCTCTTAACCCTGACACCAATGCGGGCAAGCTCTCCTATTGGAAGAATGCCGGCGGTGGCTACTATGAAAACGCCCGAGGCTTTACCATCACCCTCGGTGCTCCCTCGGCGGCGGGCGATTCAGACGGCTGTGTTGCTGCGGGCACCGCTTCTATCGATCTAAACAAGGGCACGAGTATTCGGCGTTTTCTCAATAAAGCAGAAGCTGCTAATAACCTTGCTTTGATTCCGCTGGGTTTTTGGCATCCCCTGATGAATACCCCCAGCGCAACCGGCAGCGATAGTGATGGCACCTACAAAATTAAAACGCTGCCCTCGGGGGCCATTGCTAAATGGTACCTACCAAGCGGCGGAAACAGTACCTTTAATGATTTCTATACCAGTGCGGCAAGCGGCACCCTCAAGACCGAGCAGTGTTTTGCCCTCAGTGCGAGCGCTACTTCCTATGCGGTCGACACCGGCAAAACTCCTAATCCCTCAGGATTTGCTGTAGGAGATACCACTGCCGAGAGCAATACGGATACAGCCAAATTCGTGGTTGCTCCCGTGCCGCAGGTGGGGGCCGCCACCAAGGATCCGAGCACTTATACGCTCACCGGAACCATTAGCGGCTTGAAGGCCAGCGGCCTCATACTAAGCAATAAAACCGGCGAGACCCTCACCATCGATTCCGGAGCAAAAACGTTCTCTTTTGTTAGCGCAACCTCAACGGCGAGCGGTTCAAGCTACTCCATTATCGTTAGCAGCCAACCTACAGGGTACTTCTGTAGCGTGGCCAACGGAAGTGGCACCGTACTTGCCAGTAATGTCTCCAATATAGAAATCACCTGCGCAACCACTGCTCATACCGTTGGCGGCACTATCAGTGGTCTGGGGGGCAGTGGTTTGGCCTTGCAAAACAACGCTGGTACCAATTTGAATATTAGCGCCAATGCCTCTACCTTTGTCTTTCCTGATGCCGTTGCCTCAGGAGGCACTTACGCGGTGAGTATCGCCAACCAACCAAGCGGCTATTACTGTTCCCTTACCGGCGGATCGGGCTCCATCAATAGCAGCAATAGTAGCTCGGTGGTAATCAGCTGCGTCACTACGGGATCAATCAGTTGTAACGTTACCAACGTTACAGGTCTCTCGAACGCCACAGCTCCTTACAACACCAGTAGCGCTTCCGTTAACTGTAACGCTACTGGGTATCTCGGCTCGGTAACTGTACCAGCTTGTACCAGCAATGGCGCAAGCCTCACGGTTTCATCGGGCTCATGTACCGCAATAACCTGTAACATCACCAACGTCACCGGCCTCTCCAGCGCCAAAGCCCCTTACAACACCAGCAGCGCTTCCGTTAATTGTAACGCTGCTGGGTATAGCGGCTCGGTCACCGTACCTGCGTGTACCATCAACGGTGCAACCCTCGCGGTTTCGTCCGGCTCGTGTACGGCAATAACCTGCCCGGTTACCGGAACTGGTGTTGCCTCAAGCTCTACGGTGGCCTACAACGCGACCACCATCGCCTGTACCGCTTCAGGATACACCGGTACCGGCACCCTTTCGGCCACCTGTACGACTGGCGCAGCATTGACGGCAAGCGGCTGTAGTCCTACGCCAACGGCAACGGGAGGTACCACCAGCACACCGAGCGGCTACAAAGTTCACTCCTTTACCAGTGGCAGTACCTTTACCGTCTCTAATGGCCCCCTTACCGTCGACTACCTGGTCGTAGGCGGCGGAGGCGCGGCAGGAACTGATCGCGGCGGTGGTGGTGGTGCCGGCCAGGTGATAACAGCCTCTTCAGTGTCGTTGGCTACGGGAAGCTATACGATAACCGTCGGTGCTGGTGGTGCCGGCGTATCTAAATCTGGTGTCGCGGGTAACGGCAGCCAAGGCGCAAACGGCGCCAGTTCGTCAATTGCCGGCTCAGGATTCACCACCGTAACCGCAGTAGGCGGCGGCGGCGGCGGCGGTTGTGCAACCGGTGGGGTGCGAAGTGGACTCAGCGGTGCCTCGGGTGGTGGCGCCTCCCAATATGCTGGTGACGGCACAGGCGGAGCGGCCACCGCAGGCAATACGGGAGGCAATGGTTCGGAGGCTGGTGGGACTGCAGGCGGCGGCGGCGGCGCTGGTGGAGCGGGTAGTTCTGCATCAAGCACGGCTGGTGGTAACGGTGGTACGGGCCTGGCAAGCAGCATTACCGGCTCCTCCGTTACCTATGGCGCAGGTGGTGGCGGCGGCGGAAGTAGCTCCTTTGGTGGCACTCATAACGGCGGATCTGGCGGAAATTCCTGTGGCGGTACCGGCGCTACCTCTGCGAGTCAAAATGGAGCTGATGCGAGCGCCAATACCGGTTGTGGTGGGGGTGGCTCTTCAGAATTAACCAATAGCGGTTCCATTCGAGGTGGTAACGGTGGTTCGGGGATAGTGATTCTTCGCTATGTATATCCCTAGGGGTATTTCCGATATTTCGTTCCTATGCTATCGTTGAAAAATGATGCATCAACGAAAATTCGCTACATTTGCACTGCTTGCTTTAGGACTCAGCGGCAGCAGCACAAGCACTGCTCAGTCTCCGCTCCTCCCTGAAGCTGCGGGGAAGGAGTCCCCGCTGAGCCTGCAAGACTGTCGCCAAAAAGTCGGCAATAACAACCTGAGTCTGCGCCGGCTCAAACAACAGATAAGCAGCGCCGAAGCTGATCTCGCCAGCAGCAAGGCCGGCTATCTGCCCATCTTGCACGGGGGCATTGCCCTAGAAACAACCCCGAGCGGGGTCCATACCCCCAATAATCGGCAAATATCCCTACAATTTAGTCTGCCAATTTTTGAAGGATTTAAAACCCGCTATTCGCTAGAACGCAGTCAAGCAGAGTTGAAACGCAGTAACGCTGATTTTAGCCAGGGTGAATTAAGCAGCCTCTACCAACTCGAGAGCACCTACCATCAGCTGTATTTTGAACAACAACGCAGCCTCCTACTCGAGGGAATTAGCAAGCGGCTTCGTCAGCAATTGCTGCTGATGAAACTCAAATACCAAAGTGGTCTCGAAGCTCAATGGGCGGTAACTAAAGCCGAGGCCGACTTAGGTGATGCTACCCTTGATCTGCGCCAATCCACCGAAATTCGACGCAGCCTCAGTGAGCAACTCAGCCTGCTTATGGGCGAGGAAAATAACCAGCGAGAAATCCAGACTATCAGTGACTTCACTGCCAATCCCCTCAAAACAGTGCCCTCTGATCTCGGTGAAGTGCTAGCCGACCACCCCGAACTGCAGTCGCTCCATCAACAAGTCGAGTCCTCTCATGCTGCCATTAGGGTAGCGAGAGCAGACTACTGGCCAAAAGTTGCCGTAAACTCAACCTTTCAACGTCCCTTCGGCAGTGCCCCCGAGGAACAGGGGACCTGGAGCATCGGCATAAGCGCCGATTTTCCCCTGATCAATCCCAGCACCACCCCGGCTGTCCATAAAGCTTCAGCTATAAGAGTCATCGCTCAGTTGAGTGAAGAAGAACGGCGCCTCTCCCTGCTCCTCGAACTCAAGGCAGCATTAGCAAGCTATGAGATTTCCCTAGCAGCCTTTACTGCGGCGCAGTTTAGATTGAGGGCTGCCCAACAGAGGGAATTTACCATAGACCAGGAATATACCGCTGGACTCCGCACCTTTGTGGAGTGGGAACAGGCGCAGCAGCAGCTGATCCAAGCAGAAAAAACCACGCTTAGCGCCCAACAAAACGCCGCTCTAGCCTTGGATTTGCTAACCTTTAAATCCGCGAGGAAATTGCTATGAGCAAGGCACTGAAGCTGTTTGCCTTGATAACTCTTCTGGCCCTCTTGGGCTTTCTCGCTTGGTGGGGCATCGCTACCTTTCGCCATAACCATACGCCCGAACTCAAAACAGCTACCGTTATGCGCCGTAATCTCGTGGTCGCCATCCAAGCAAGCGGGGTGGTTGAACCAGCAAATAAAGTCACTATTTCCCCACCTATCGCCGGGAGAATCGACAAACTTTACGTAGACGAAGGAGATCGGGTAAGCGCTGGACAAGTTATTGCCGAAATGAGCTCAAGCTCCCGCGCTGCCCTTCTTGATATTGCCCAAAGCAAAAACCAAGATGAGCGCAATACCCTCAGTGCTGCCTACCAAGCCACCAAAATTTTTGCCCCCGTGGCCGGCACCATAATTTCGAAACAGGTGGTGTCCGGGCAGACGGTTGGCCTGCAAAACACCCTCTACGAGCTTTCTGATTATTTGCTGGTCCGCGCCCAGGTGGACGAAACCGATCTGGCGGCAATTCATCCAAAGATGGCCACCGATATTGCGGTTGAGGCTTTTCCCGATAAAGTGTTTCGCGCCAGCGTCCGCCGGATCGCCCTCGAAGCCAAGCCCATCGATAACGTTACCGTCTACCCCGTAGAAATAATCTTTAAGGGCAGCCCCGAACCCCTGCTCTCGGGGATGACGGCCAATGTTAATTTTATTGTGGAAAAACGCGGTGAAATTCTTACCCTGCCCGTATGGGCGGTTAGCGATGACGGCAGCCACAGTGCTACGGTCACCACCATCGATAATAAAAGCGTAAAAATCACCTTAGGCCTCAGCGATGGTCGCAGCATCGAGGTAAGCGGCCTCGAAGAAGGCACTAAAATTATCGTCCAAGCTCTTGCCCTCGGTGACGAAGGCAAATCATCGCCATTTTCTTCCCCCCATAAGGGGAAATCACCCACAGGAGCAGGATCGGGGGGACGATAATGAGCGAGCCCCTCATCAGGCTGCATAAACTCTGCAAAATCTACGGGCAAGCAGGAGCCACGCAGAACAGCGATGAACCTAATTCCGCCCAAGTAATAGCTCTGGACAACATCGATCTCGAAATTTCAGCGGGAGAATATCTTGCCATCATTGGCCCCTCGGGCTCGGGAAAATCCACTCTTTTACAAATGCTCGGCCTCCTCGATCGTCCCTCGAGGGGTGAATATTGGTTTGATGCCAGCAATACGGCAACGATGAGCTCTAACGAACTTTCTGACTTACGTTCCCGGCGAATTGGCTTTATTTTTCAGTCATTCAATCTGCTTAATAATTCTACGGCACAGTATAATGTCGAACTGCCGCTCATCTACGCCGGGATCAGTGGGCGCCGGGAACGAGCGCAGCAGCTGCTCAGCAAAGTAGGCTTGGCTCCCCGCCTCGATCATCTCCCGGGACAATTATCGGGAGGACAGCAGCAACGAGTCGCCGTAGCTCGGGCCTTAGCTAATCATCCTGCAGTGATCTTTGCCGATGAACCCACCGGCAACTTAAATCAAGAATCTGCCCATGAAATAATGCAAATTCTCGCCGATCTCCATAAGCAGGGGCTAACCCTGGTGGTGGTTACTCACGATCCACAGATTGCTGCTCAGGCACGGCGAGTGATCACCATTGTGGATGGTAAGATCCAAAGCGATACGCTCACTGCTCAGCACGCTCCACCTGCGCAAGCAGCGGATGCTGCCCCCAATCCAGAGCTTGTCGCCGCCAGCTTACGAGAGGCCTTTACCCAGCTGGAGAACCCCCGCAGCTCCGAGTGGGGAATCGCCTTTGAAAATTTTGCTATGGCCATAAAGTCACTCGGAGCCAACAAGCGCCGTACCGCCTTATCAGCCCTCGGTATTTTAATCGGTGTCGCCTCGGTAATCACCATGATGGCTTTAGGCCAGGGAGCACGTCAATCCATCGCCGATGAACTCACCCGCCTCGGTTCTAATTTGCTGACCATTAGATCGGGCAACAATAAGATAATCCTGCACGGGGGAAGACGCAGCAACCCCCTCTCCCTAGCCGACAGCAATGCGCTCAATGATCTACGCGAAGTCGGCGTTCCCCTCACTCGGGTTGAGGCCTCGGTCAGCGGCTCTGTACAAACAAGCCGCGGAGCCATCAAAGCCACCAGCAAGGTCCAAGGAGTTACTAGTGAATATCCCAAACTCTATGCGGCAAACCCCACCCTTGGCAAATTCTTCAGCCGCGAAGATGATCAATCGCGACGCCGGGTATGCGTTCTCGGGCAAACAGTATTTCGCACCTTATTTAGTGATAACGAAAATCCTGTGGGCTCAGAAATCAAAATAAATCATCTGAGTTTTCTCGTACTCGGCGTGCTACCGAGCAAGGGTTCGTCGGCTTTTGGTGATCGCGATGATATTATCGCGGTACCCTTGCAAACAGCGATGCATCGCTTATTAGGCAAGACCCAGGTGGATCAAATTGCGGTGGAAGTAGCCCGTTATGAGGATATACCCTTGGCCATGGATTCCATCGAAGGGCTGCTGCGCCGTCGTCACGGTCTTGGTCCCAGCAAGGAGAATGATTTTACCCTTCGCAATATGGCAGATATTCAAGAAACGCTTTCTTCTACCACCAAGACCATGACGGTGCTCCTCGGGCTCATCGCGAGCATCTCTCTCTTAGTCGGGGGCATAGGGATTATGAATATAATGCTGGTTTCGGTAAAGGAACGCACCCGAGAAATCGGCTTACGCAAAGCGCTCGGGGCAAAGAATCGCCATCTATTGATGCAGTTTCTGATTGAAGCGGTAATCATCAGCATGCTGGGAGGTAGTGCTGGGGTCTTACTGGGGGTGGGGGCCTCGTTAGGAATAACCGCCACCCTGGGCTGGTTGGTGATTATCCCGCCTGCAGCGGTTCTTGGTTCGCTTTTTTTCTCGACTGCCATCGGGGTTATTTTTGGCTTTTGGCCAGCCCGACAGGCGTCTGAGTTGAGTCCCATGGAAGCCCTACGCTACCAGTAAAATGCCAGCGCCTTGTTAATCAATACGGAAAAAAAAAGATGAACAGAAAAATAGCTACAAATTCTCTGTTGCTACTCCTAGCTCTAACCCTAACAGCGGCTTGTAAAACCTCAGCCCATCGTTCCAGGCAGGTGAACAGCCCACCAATAAATAGCCAGCAAGCACAGCTCACCTTTACCTTCGCTGATGAAACCGTGAATCTTCCCCTTGCCTTGCTCAGCAGCGCTGATGAGGGTTCTCCCCTGGTGGTGACGACGACCGAGGAGCTCAGCGAGTGGAATAACTTGGGCTACTCCGTCGTCGATATTGCTCCCTCGGGAGAGATTTTTAGTATCTCCAGTGAAAAAGGGCCGGGCGAAAATTCCTGTTTTATCATAAATATTGTTAGCAAATTCTATCTGGCTGGCAATCCGACTGCTTACCTGATCACGAATTTTAGTGATCAAGGCAACCCCGGTCTTCCCGCCATCAAGTATTGTCGACCCGGAAAAATTAGCCCTCTGGGCAGGGAAGATGCCCTAGCCTTTGTCCAGTACTGCCAGGCGCGTGGTCTGAACAACAATGACGAAAAATTTCCTTTGTTTGGCTCTTTTTTTCGGTCTTTGGTTCGGCGTTTATTTCCGCGAGCCATCTCTCCAGCAGAAAAACCTGAGATCCTTCTCCCTGAGTCCATGGCTGCTGAGCCCGCAGCGGTTGAACCTCTCGCCATTCCGTGGCTACAACAAAAGGACCTTTCAGCATTTCAGCACGTGGATGTCAGCCCCGCATATTTAGACGCCATTATGGTTCGACAAAAGCCCACACCTTTTTCAAAAATCAGCCTGTCAGCAAACCAAGCTGATTTTGACTTGTGGAGAATAATTGCACAACCGGTGCGAAACTCCACTACTCCCAAAGTTCTTGGCAAAGGAAGCTTTGCTCAGGTAAATGAATATACCCTAGAGATTCCCGACAGAACCCTCTCTGCTGAAACAAGAAGTCCCGCTGACAAAACGAGGCCCCCTATTCTCACGAGAACCTTTGCCCTACGCGAAGAAGTGGTTCCCCCTCAGAAAAAAGCTGCTCCTGCTAAATATGAAGTTTGGCTACAGAAGAAACTTAACGATCGAGCCACAGGATATGCCCTCAGCAGAATCGCTGCCCAAAATAGCGAGGAAAATTTTGTTTTTCCCCTACTCTCCTTTATTGATAGTGCCAAGGGACGTTTTGTCAGCCTTATGCCAAAAGTGGAGAGCACCCTGGGGGCAAAGCTTGCCAAAGCAGAAGAAAATGGCTCAACGGCCTTTACTGATGAGCAGGGAAGAAAATTTACCGAATCCCTGCGTCGTCAACTTGAAGTCTTACATAGGGGTGTCCCCTATATCTTCGAAGGAGAGCAATATACCCTTTCAATATTCCATCGCGATTTAAAACCAGATAATATTGGCCTTGATGCCCAGGGAAATCCCCAGATTATCGACTTTGGGCTGGCAGTTCCCGTGCTCCGAAGAAAAGTAGGGGGTCGATTTGAAAGTAAATGCCTCGTTGCTGACCATCAGGGTATTTTAAGCTTAGAAGATCTGCAAGACGATGTCGCGGGATCTCTTGGCTACCTCGACCGCGCAAGCCTTAAAAAACTCAGTTCATCTCCTTCCCCCAAGCCTGAAGATTCTCTAGAAGAACTGGCTCACTGGCAAAAAAAAAGCTACTATTTCTTACGTGATCAAGATATCCACGCCTTTAACGCTCTTGTCTACAAACTTAAATACAAACGAAATTTCATCCACGATCTAGCCAAGGAGGCAGGAGTTGATATAGATTCCTTCACACCTTTCTCGGAAGGATTTGATTCTTCAAAAAACAATCCTTTTCGTGAATACAAGAAGAAAACTGCAATCAAACGGACAAGCAAAACAGGCAAAAGAATCTATCAAGACTGGGATACGATCACCCTTGATTCGGTATACAGCGCTTAAGAACGGGCGAGGGATGACCGGGATTGCTCTTCTCCCAAGCGGCTGTGCTTATGGCCATAGAGAAAATAGATAGCCATCCCGACGAGCAACCACAGGCCGAAACGTAGCCAATTAGTAGTCCCCAATTCGGTCATCAAGTAGGTGCAGCTGGAGAGAGCAAGAACCGGAACTAAGGAGAGGTTGTTACGAAAGCAGAGCACTGCTAGACCGAGCATTAAACCAAGATAGAGGCTTAGGGGAATTTTCTCACCTAACACATAGCCCAGACCCGCCTCGGGATGCTGAGGGTCAACCAAACTAAAGAAATTTACCAGCGCTTGCGGATTGAGATACAACACCCCCAGCAAGCAGGCGAGAAGCAGCAGCGGGAAAATATATTTGGCATTGATATAGGTAATTTTAAAGCGCGAATTAAGCTTAGTTCCGTCCATTTCTAGTTTGAGCAGGCCCCCACTAACCAAGGAAAAAGCAAAGAGTGTGCCTATACTGGACAAATCCGTCACCTCAGTAAGACTCATAAACAGAGTGGGAATCGCTACCACCACGCCAGTCACCAAGGTAGCAAACCACGGGGTTTTAAAGCGTGGGTGGATGCGCGCAAAAATCGGCGGGAGTAAACCATCGCGACTCATCACCATCCAAATCCGTGGCTGTCCCGTTTGAAAAACCAGCAAGACCGTAGCCAAGGCCACCACCGCACTCACGTTGATGACCCCCTCGAGCCACGGCAGATTTGCCCCCTCCGGACCAAACACATAGGAGAGCGGATCCCCCACCCCCAGCTTATAATACGGGACCATCCCGGTAAGCACTAAGGCAACCAAAATATACAGAACCGTACAAATCAGCAGCGCATACAACATCCCCCGGGGCAGATCGCGCTGAGGATCGCGACATTCTTCGGCAGTGGTTGAAAGCGCATCGAAGCCAATATAAGCAAAAAACACCCCAGACACACCTTGCAGCACCCCCGAAATACCATGGGGGGCAAAGGGCTGCCAGTTAGCAGGTGACACATAGCTGGCACCAACAATAATAACTAAGGCCACCGCGGCAAGTTTGATCGCTACCAAAAAATTAGAGGTGCGCCGCGATTCTTCGATGCCCACAAAGACAATTGCCGTGATCAGCACCGTAATCAATAAAGCGGGCAAATCACAGACCAGGGGAACGCCTCCGATACGCGGCGCTTGCAACCAGAGCTCGTAGAAACGCAGCCCCTGGGTGTGGAGCCCCGAAGCGGTAATTTCGGCCAAACTTTGGCCCTGGGCAAGCAGGCTGCTAATCTGCTGATACCCCTTGGAGGCACTCATCATATCGATAGTCAGGAACTGAGGAAAAAAAATGCCATAGCTTGCAAGCAGGCTGGTAAAATATTGGCTCCACGAAATCGCCACCGCAATATTGCCGATGGCATATTCCACAATCAAATCCCAGCCGATAATCCAGGCTACTAATTCCCCAAAAGAAGCATAAGCGTAGGTGTAAGCCGAACCCGCCACGGGAATTGCCGAGGCAAATTCGGCATAACAAAGAGCTGAAAATCCGCAGGCGACTGCCGTGAAGAGGAAAAGAAAAACAATGGCTGGCCCCCCGGCAGCGGCCGCATTGCCGATGGTGGAGAATATCCCCGCACCAATAATCGCTGCTACTCCGAGGCTGGTAAGATCAAGGGTGCCGAGGCTGCGACGCAGCACGTGTTCCGCAGCTGCCGGTCCCTGGGCGACTACGCCAGTAGTAGATTCGCCAGAAAATACTTTTTTGCGCGATAGATTCTTCCAGGTGATCATCAGCGGCCCTACCAATGAAGAATTATTATTTTAGGGCCAGGATAGGATAAACAAGAGCCTCTGGGAAGAGGTTAAAAGTGCTGAGTAGTGACGAGCAACGTATTAATCAGCCTTGGAGACAACGCGCGCTTTAATTTTATCCACAAAGCGCCTAAATGCTTCCACATAGGCATAGGCAGCCGGTACCACCACCAGAGTGAGCAGCGTCGAGGAAACCAAACCACCAATCACCGCTATTCCCATGCTGGTGCGTTGCCGGCTGGCTTCATTAAGACCAATGGCAACCGGCAACATCCCAGCAATCAAGGCCAGCGTAGTCATCACAATCGGCCGCAGACGCACCCTACCAGCATAGAGTATTGCCTCTTTCAGTTCCATGCCCTTAGCCAGCTGCTGATTCGTGTAATCCACCAAAAGAATCGAATTCTTGGTGGCCACCCCGAGCAACATAATGCAACCGATCATCGAAAAAATATCAAAGGAGGAGTGACAAATCCACAAACCATAGAAGGCACCACAGATAGCCAGCGGCAAAACTAACATAATCGTAAATGGGGTAATAAACGATTCGTACAGACTCGCCAGCACCATATAAATAAACAAAATAGCCAAGGCTGCGGCAATCGCCATATTAACCATCAACTCCTGAAAATTCGCTGCCTGTCCAATCAACTGATATTCCATCCCGGTGGGCAGAGGGATTATCTTGCTCGCAAAGAGATGCTTAATATCATCAATGGCAGCTCCAAGCCCCTTACCCTCAGGATTGATCGCCGCTGATACCTGCACACTGCGACTACGATTCCAACGCTCGATAGTGGCCGGTCCCGACACTTCTTTGGCTGTAGTAAAATCACCAAGTTTTATCAGTCGACCGTTCAAATTAGGCACCGAGATAAAGGAGAAGTTATCGCGGAGATTGACTTCCTTTTCTCCCAAACGCACCCTGATTTGATACTCATTACCCTCAACCCGATAGACTGCCGGGGTAGCTCCTGCAATCAGAGTTCTCAGCTCACCACCAACCGCTGTAGACGAAACCCCAAACTCCTGGGCACGTTCCTGGTTGACGACCACCTGATATTCCGGCTGCCCATCTTTGTAACTAATATCCACATCTTTAAGATCAGGATGGACTTTGAGCAGTTTAAAGAGCGCCTGGCCTACCGCCTGGGTATCTTCAAGATGAGCACCGCTTATATTGACCACCAAGGGTTGCTGTGGTCCAGCAGCGGTTTTATCCATCACCCGGGGATTCGCATAAGCAAAGGCCTGCATCTGCTCACGCACCCGGCCTTTGACCTTTGAAGTACTGTTACGGCGTTCTGAGGAAGCAAGCAGCTTAATGAAGATATCTCCCTCGTTGGTTTCACCATTTCTCCCCCCTGCGGTTACTACCAGATGAGCAACTTCCTGGTTGGTCTTCACTTCCGCTGCTATTTTTTCCATGGTTTGCGAGGTATGTTCGAGACTTGAGCCCGCAGGCATTTGTACGGCGAGGACAAATTCACCAATATCTTGCTCAGGTAAAAAAGTTTTTGGCACCTGCTTCAGCGCGAAAAATCCCCCAAGAAAGATTCCTA
>JAHFAI010000055.1 GCA_023250635.1 Deltaproteobacteria bacterium
ATAATATTGTTCGAAGATGTGCAGGAAGCTGCATTCTCAGGACACGGGGCACACTTCGTACCATTCAAATAACCATTGGCGCATACACAATTTTTGCCATTGTGCGTAGAAGAAGTGAAAGAAGAATTACATGCGCACTTGCTGAAACCGTAAGGTCTGACGCACGTTGAATTAGTCCCACAGTCGCTGCTGTCCTGGCATTGCGTAGCAATCACCTGAGATCGAGAGGGGCTATTCAAGGTATCGCATAGATTTCTCAAGTTAGCGTCAGTATAATCTTTTGGATCCCGCTCGCCGCATTTACAGCTAAATCCTCCGTAGGTCGTATTAAATGTGCAAGTACCCTTGCTACCGCAGGGCGTTGGATGAGCAGCGCAAGGATTCGCCTTACAGGTGCCATTGACCATAATGTCCGTGCCTGAGCACACACAGTCGCATGTCCCATCTGTCTTCAGAATAGCCTTAGCCTTGCTCCCAGAACAATTGGGGCAACATCTGGTCTTATTGTTCTCACCCTTCGTCAGTATTAGTTCCGCCGAAGAACAGCTTGAGGGGGAGATGCACTGACTCGCAGAGGTAGAGTATTCCATCCCCGTGGGGCACGAACAGGAGAACTGGCTGTATGTGTGGCTATTTATATAGCTCGGTGTTCCGTTACTGGTTGCGCAGTCTCTCCATACTTGCGCGGTAGAGCCATCTACGCAAGCAGGCCTATTGTTTACATTCGTCAGTTTATATTTCCCCCCGGGACAATTACACGAAGAACCTTTTAAGCCAACATAATCACATGAGCCAGGGCTGCAAGCTTTGATGCCCTCAGCATCGCAAAGATCCTTATAGCAATTGGGGAAGCTCAGCTTATAACCGTCAGCGCATGCACATTCAGCTTGATCATTATCATTAACCTGACAAGTCCCATGAGAATTTGTACCATCGTTACAAGTAATCCCTGCGCAAGGGTTTTTGATACAATTAAGCTGATTTTTTTGTTTGTGACTAACGACATCAGAAGAATTAGGACAAGAGACTACTGCCGTCCAGTGCTTTCCAGTCCCATCTTTCTTATCTTGCAAAACAGGGTTACAAGTGCCGGTAACCGGGGTTTGAGAAATGCAGGGATTAAGCTCACAGGTTCCAGATGCCATCACAACATCACTTGTGTTGAACGCTCCGTCGTTACAGCTGCAGTAATAATACTCGTACTTGCTCCCGTAACCCGCATTCCTCTTTTTGCAGGTTCCCTTGCCATCGCAATTATTTTTACAGTAATTAGGTATACATTGGCCGTTCCCGTTGTCTGAATAGTCCACACCACAGCCCCCCATCAGAGGAGAGTAGAAGGTAAAAAATAGGCTCGTTGTTATTAGAATTCCCCTGAACCCACGAATTGCCAGTAAACGCACCATTTTTAGAGAATGCATGATGGAGATCCCCCGGAAGTTTACTTAACTACTCAGGTCTCGGCCCATCTTTGCGGCTTTCTTCGTCACTGCGCGTGCTCACGGCCAGACGGCCGCTCCGCTGCTCGTTCCTTGAAAGCCGCAAAACTGAGCCAAGCCTTGAGTAGTTGAGAAAGTGCTGAGTAGTTTACTTAATTTTAGACTATTTTTGTTTTGAACACTATGGCTTGGGAGGTCCTTCCCTCAGCGAGGGATCACGAATGGCCCCTCTACCCCCCATACGGTAAAGGGCATAAAACTCGTCGTATAGCACCCAGCCCAGGAATCCTTACTCGCCGCTATCCACCCATATTCTCGCTGACCCTGGCGCGCTTCGATAAAACTCTTGCCACATGCAGCTTCGAGGCTGAGGCCATCGCGCACCCTGGTTTCTAGGCGCGCAGCTACGGCATCATCCACAATCTGCTCCCCGTATCCCGTGACACAAATAGCCGCGTACGCAGACGCATAGGTTCCAGCCACTGTCGGGGTGTCGCTGACACGCCCCGGATATTCAAAGCCGCGACCACCAGTACTTGCTGCGGCAGTGAGATTACCCTCTTCATCGCGGACGATAAGCCCGACCGTGTCGTAACAGGAATACGGCTCGTAGTTTTCTGCGGCTAAATACTTAAGCCAACGAGCAACCCGTGCTTCGGTTAACACCGAAGTAATCGGCATATTTAGCTGCCGAGCCAACAAGTCCACCCCCGGCCCTGCTAAGGTACGGGCCCGGCAGGACTGCAGCGCCTGAACCAGCTGGGAGGGATTTTTAAGGTACTGGGCCCCTACTATCCCCGAAAAAGTCTGCTGCTCACCGTTCATCAGTGCTGCTGACAAACGCGCCATGCCATCCGCTTGCAGGGCACTGCCCAGTCCAGCATTAAATTGCGGATCATCTTCCAACAAACGGAGGCAGTAGGTCGCTACCTCCATCCGTGGGACGCCTTGCTTGAGCTGAACCATGCCTGCTGAGGCAATGTTGTTAAGGGCAGCAAGGGCTTCTGCACTCTCCTCGCGACGAGGATCTTGAGTCCCGGCCCCACCATGGACAGCAATCAAAGCCCCCTTGTAGCAGCCGTAGTATTCACTCATATTTTCTCCGCCATTGTTGCTGCGCGCGCTCACCGCCAGACGGAGCAATTTTAAGCATTGTCTCCTTCTAAGGTCTTAAAAGCAAGCAGCAGCATAGTGAGGCCCGCAGGAAAAAACAGGCCATTACGCGCCTGATACAAGGCCAGCCCCACTAGGGAAATTCCCAGTAGCGAAGCCACATCCAAGGTCCCATCAGAACAGCGCACCATCTTCTTATTAACCATCCCCAGAGAACGATTCACCTGCTGCTTTATCTGCTGACCAAGGAGCTCTGGCCTGGGCTTTGCGCGCAGCACCAGGGGAAACTCCTTGTTCGCCCCCAGCAAGGAAATCACCTCTTCTCCACAGCAATCGTGACCAATAAGCACTGTACCGGTGCGGGGGTTTGCCTCGATGGTATGGACGGCAGGCAGGCCAGCAATATGTCGACCCAGTTTTGCCATCAAAGCTTTGTTGCCCTTGCCCCTGGCAAAACGCAGGCGAATTCGTTGGGAACTCACATGACAGATCTCCCCTTCACAGCTCCTCATGGAGTGCTTCCTTTATGCTGGTGGCGAATTTTGCTGCTATCGTTTTCACCGCGCCCGGATCTTAGCTCGTCGCTTTGTTCGCGCTTGCTGCTTTCTACTCGCGGGTCTTTTTTTTTGTCCTCTACTTCGAGTACTTCCTCCTCATCGCTTTCGCGCATCTCCATGCCTTCCCGCACTTCTGCCATCATATCTTCAAAGGTTTCTTTGAGATGGGCTAGGGATTCCTTGCTTCTTTCTATACCCAGCATACTTGCCCGCACCATGGTTTGAGCCAGCGGTTTAGCTATAGCCATGGTAAGCATCGCTAATTCGCGGCTGATAAAGCCCGTACCAAAACCCACCACAAAACCACCACCAAAACCTGGTCCACCAAAAATCATGTCTTTACTCCTTTATATTTTGCGAGATTTAACCAATACGAGACCCCCACCACCGGTGCGAGCAAGCTCAGATCCTTTAGCCCCAGCATCGTGGTACCGAGACTACTGCGTAAAAAAGGCAGATAAATGCCTGCCCCGAGCAAGGCCACTCCTCCTCCTACCGCTAAGCCCACATAAGGGTTGTTCCTAGCCCCTGAGGGACTACGGGCAAAAGCATAGACCAGCTGCGAAAGCGACAAGGAACAAAACGCGACGCTATTGTTTAAGCCAGGACTGCTTGAGCCAAGACGACGCTGGTAATACGCAAAAGGAAGTAGCGCACTGCCGCTTAAAATCATCCCTTGTTTAAGCAACTCTACTTGAGCATTGCGGGTCAGCAAAGGCATACCACTCGCTTCGGCTGCTTGCTTCATAATGTCGTTTTCTGGGGGAGAAAGCGCAAAAGCAAGGGAGGGAAATACGTCCGTCATTATATTGATCCACAAAAGCTGCAAGGGGAGTAGGGGCGCTCCTAAACCACTCACATGACCACCGAGCATAACCAAAATTTCGCTGACATTCGTCGCCCAGAGGTAACTAATAGCCTTGCGTAAATTGCGACGCACCGTCCGTCCGTAGGCCAAGGCATCGTAAATATTGCCCACAGCACTATCATCCACCACAATGTCGGCGCATTCTTTAGCCGCATTAGCAGCATTTTCAATCAGAGAAATACCTAGATCGGCGCCTTTTAAGGCCGGGGCATCGTTGATGCCATCACCAACCATGGCCACCATCTTGCCTTGATGCTGCAGGGCTTTGACGATTTCAAGTTTTTGCCCAGGACTAACCTCAGAAAACACATGTACGAGATTTCCTGCTGCTCTCTGGAACAAAAGCACTCCTGCTCGCGCCCACTCCTCTCCCGTATGGGCGCAGAGGGGAACGGAACCACTTAAAGCGATTTCCTCGGCAATAGCTCGAGCCGTGGCTTGTTGATCACCGGTAATCATCAAGGGATGAATACCTGCTCCATGCAGGCGGGCAATCAACTCCGTAATACCACTACGGGGAGGATCTTTGAGCCCCACCAAGCCCACCCAAATATACGCGCTGGCGTTTTCTTCACGATAGGCGAGGGCCAACACGCGCAAAGCAGCTGCACCAAGAGCCTGGTTGTGGGCTGCGAGTTCACGACGCTGTTCGCTGCTCATCAGCACCACCTGCTGCTCAGCAAGCAAGAGATGGGTGCAAAGATCCAACACCTGGGGTGGGCTCCCCTTGCAGGCCATCCATCCACGATGCCGGCTGACCATAAAACGCCGGCTTGGCGTGCGTTGCTCGATGCCCAGGGTTGGGTAAGCTTTCTTGAGCTGACGGATATCGATGCCCTTATCTATGGCGTAGTGCACCAGGGCTTTTTCGGTGGCTGAGCCAATCAGCTGCATGGCTTCCCCAGGCTTATCTTCCACCAGAGTCACGGTATTACACAAAGCCGCAATCTCCAGGAGCTTTGCCGGCGGCCTCTGAGCCGTGTGTTGCTGCTCAGTGCTCCAGCGGTGCTCGGCGGTACAAACCTCCGCCACTACCATGCGGTTCCAGGTGATGGTGCCGGTTTTATCGAAGCAGATCGTGTCCACCGTACCTAAGGCTTCAATGCTGCGAAGATTGCGGGCAAAGATGTTTTTGCGGCGCAAATTGCTTACCCCAAAGGCCAGGGTGGTGGTGCCCACCGCCGGTAATCCCTCGGGAACTGCGGCAACAGCTAGAGCAACCGCAGAATGCAATAAACTGCTGAGTGCCTGCCCCCGCAGCAGACCGATCAGCACAATTCCTCCGCAAACACCGAGGGCCCCCCACACCATGGAGCTGGTAAGCCGACGGAGATCACGCTGCATAGCCGTCTCTGGTTTTTCGTTAAGCTCGGCCAAGCGTTTGATCTGGCCAATTTCCGTCATCATCCCGGTTGCCGTAACCACAGCCAAGCCAGCACCACTGGCGATTTCGCTGCCCATATACAGCATATTGCTGCGCCGATGCAGGGGCGTGGTCCCTGACAGATTGCTACGCTGGGCTTTTTCTTGAGGTATGCTCTCCCCCGTCAAAAGGGCTTCATCCACGTAGAGATCTTGAGCAATAAGAATGCGCCCATCAGCCGGTACCAGGCCCGGACGAATCGCAAAAATATCTCCGGGCAGCAGTTCCTCGGCTGAGGTGATCATTTTTTTGCCATTGCGCAGTACAACCACTGTGGTCTGCCCACGGTGCTCCAAGGAACGGAGCGTCCGTTGTGCGCATTCATCGGTGATAAAACCGATACATGCATTGATCCCCACCACCCCCAAGATGATACAGCCATCCAACCAGCTCCCACTCAGCACACTGATCAGCCCTGCTCCCAGCAAAATACCCACGGGAACATTGGTGAACTGGCGGATGAAAATCGCCAAAAATCCCTCGTCTTCCTCCCCAGAACGCAGGGAATTTATCCCATAATAGCGCCTGCGTTTGCTGAGCTCGAGATCGCTCAAACCAAAGCCTCTGCTGCTGCCCAGTTGCCACAAGACTTCGTCTTCGCTCATTCCATGCCAGAGTTTCCCCCGGGGAATTGCCCCAGCAAGCTCTCCACTTTCTCCGCTGATGCGTGTAGCAATCAGTTGCTGAACAACTCCCTGTACCACGCTCACCACTGAACTGATGCTTTGAGGATAGTTAAATTGTATAAACAAGGTTCCCGTATAGCTATTTGCTGAAATTTTCTTAAGTGTGGGTAACTGCCCCTGGAGGCGAGTAATAATCTGCACGGAGAATTTTTTACTCCGATACATCCCGCGCACCGCCAAGCGCACCTGTTTTACTCGTTCACCTCGAGGAGCGAAGCTGCGAACTTCGACCAGGGGCTTAAGGCTGCTCAGTACCGTGCTTAAGGAATCAAGCTGGCGAACCATTGCTGCTGGTTTATACATAGCAAAGGACATTCAGACTTCCTCGTCCAGGGGTGAATGAGAATAGGCTGGACCTTAGCACGGGATAAATAAGTCGGGGAGAGAAGCAGAAGTGCTCAAAAAGAGGGATCCTATGCACGCCAGAGCACTTATTCGTTGTGACGCATCGCCAAGCATTGGTTTTGGTCATTTGGTACGCTGCTTGGCCCTCGCAGAGACCCTGCGTCAAGGCAGCGATTGCGAGCTTCAGTTTTTGCTCCGTCCTGATCCTGCAGCCGAAACCTTGATCAGCAAACAGGGTTTTACCTATCACCAGCTCAGAGCAACGACTAGCACTGCGTATCAGGAAGCAATTCTCACTCTCCACGCAGCTCGTCCCTTTTCCCTGTTTATCGGTGATGTTCGCGATGGGCTCCCCCCCCGTGCTATTCTTGCACTCAAAAAGCTCGGGGTTTTAACTGTTGCCATCGATGAACCAAGCGACTATCGGCTGATGGTTGACCTGGTTTTTTATCCGCCTATTCCCCAAGTAAAAACCATGAATTGGCAGGGCTTTAGCGGAAAGATTTTTGCTGGTTGGGAATACGTAATCCTACGTCGGGAATATGCGGCGCATCTGTACCCCTCCTACGAGCAGCGCGCCCCCCAGCAGCTCCTTGTCTCCTGCGGAGCCTCGGATCCCGCTCAGATGACGGTAGCCATTGTTCGTGCTCTCCAAAAAATAACTGCCTTGCCCCCAGTCACGGTCCTTCTGGGGCCCGCTGCCCATAGCGGCGAAGAACTACGGGCGCTGTTACAGGGAGATGAGCGTTTCACCTGTATCGAGGGAGCAAGCTCTCTTGCCCCCCTCTTATGCCACACTCGCCTAGGGATTGTTTCCTTTGGGGTTACTGCCTACGAGTGTGCTGCCCTGGCGGTACCTGCAATACACTACAGTCTGAGTCCCGATCATCTGCTCTCCGCAGGGGTATTTAGCCGGGAGGGGATGGCCAAAAATCTCGGCTTATTTGCTGATTTTGAGCCTTCGCGGCTGCGTACCACGGTGGAAGAACTACTCGCCTCCCCCCAGTTGTTGCTTCACATGGCGAAGGCCTGTCGGGTAATTCCCGGGAATTCCCTGCAGCTGATTGCCGAGACGATTCTCAGTGCTCTCCCTCGTCTCCGATAGGAATAAAATACAATAATTCATGATTGATCGCTCCCCCCTGCCGCGGTTCTCCCCGCTCCAGGCGGCTTACTTGTCCGGCAGCGTAGTCTTTAAGCTGCTTCAGGTGGGTAAGCAGTTCGAGATCGAGAGCAACAATATTTTCCCGATCATTGACGCTTTGGCGGATAGCACTCATCATAATCAAGGGAGAATTAAGCGCTGCCATAACTGTAAGGGCGAGATTGAGACCATAAAAGGGATAGGGATCGACGGGCTGTCCTCCCGTGGAGTTATAAGCGATCCAAGCAGTGAAGAACACACTGAGCATGATAATATATTTCCAAGAACGAATATGGGTGGCAACCATATCGGCGGTAACATCACCCACGGAGCACAGGCTATTCCAGCATTTTCTTGCTAGGCTTGGTGAGGAGCTTTCACCTATTTTCTGATGAAGCGCATCAAGCTCTTTGGTAGATTCTTCGGCGAGAAGCAAGGCCGTCCTGGTTTTTTTGAGCAATAAAGCTGAAGGAAGAGTTGGAGAATCAAGTTCACGAGAAAACGTGAACAAGTTAAAAATCTGGCGAGAAAGTTCTCTGATTTGGCTAATGCGCCGGCGATCATTAGTATCCATCAATTACGACAAAGTCATATACAAAGAACGCAATATTGTTGAACGATTTTTTTGCAAAATAAAGAATTTTAGGCGCATAGCCACCAGATTTGAAAAGCTTGATTTAACATATATGGGCATGATAAATCTTGGATGCATTTTAGTTTGGCTTAGAGTTTGATAGAGTTGCTGTAATCGTAATCGTAATCGTCGACCTGGGCGTGGGCCTGGGCGATAAGCGTAGACCTAGGTTTCAGCGAGTTTAGTTAACATTGCTACAATTCTTTCAAGTAACACCTTGCCTGGCGTATATCTATCCTGTCGCACTAAATTCAGCTTCAGGCAGACATCAAGAATAGCCCCACATTCCATGGCGCTACCGCGAGCGATGTCAAAATATTTTCTATAGTCTGCTTTAGATCGTTTTCCGGCGCCCTCGGCTATATTTAACGGCATGCTTATAGAAGCTCGTTTGAGCTGATCAACAAGGATTGAGGATCCTTTAGGCATCTCGTCAATTAACTGAACAGTTTTTCCAAGAAAATCAATTGCGCATTGATAGACATGAAGCTTTTCATAACTCATCATTGTATCTAAATCCCCATATTGAGCCGCTGAGGGGCCTAGGGCAATGCTTATCGCCCAGGCCCACGCCCAGGTATAGGGCTAACGCCGATGATTACGCCAAAGATACCAATCGAACCTATGGTGATGAAGTGAAATGGAGAAAAAATGATCAATTATTTAGGGGGGGAAGCCATAAATTTGCATGCCTTTAGTTTAGGAACAGTCCCTACTTCCAAGCTGAGATTTGTTTGTAACACGGCGCTGGCGCGAAAGCGCCAGCGCCGTGTCCTGACGAACGCAGTGAGGAAGGATCTTTCACATAACATCAGGATATCACGTGACAGATCCTTCGTCGCTTTGCTCCTCAGGACACGGCCGTGGCGCGAAAGCGCCACGGCCTAACTACTCAAGGCTTGGTGCAGTTTTGCTGCTTTCGAGGAGCGGCCGCGTTAATCCCAATAAATGTATACCATGCCATCAGCACCTCTACCGCCGAGCATATAAGGATTAACGCCCATTATTGGAGAATAGCCACCGCCACCACCTCCAGCGCCATAGCCTCGACCACCTTCACCGCCACCAGCAGACCCTCCTCCTTTTTCTGCCCACGGCCCTTGGTTATCAACTAAGATACCTCCAGCTCCGCCTCCTGCAGCATGTCCATGAAGGGGGCTAAAGCCACCTTGGCCGCCTTCTCCGCAACTCAGAGCCCTCATCGCAAAATTCATATTCTGCCGACCGCTACCGCTTCCACCCTTCCACTCTTGGTGATATGCACACCAGCCGCTCTCTTGGGGAGTTTGAGCGTCTCCACCATTCTCGCCGCAACTACCGCCAATGCCGCCTCTTAACTTTTCACTACTCCCCGCACCTGCACCACCTCCCGAGCCTCCCCAGCCACCCAGGATCATTTGCCCAGAACTGCCAATGCGAGTACTTTTTCCACCTGCGGCATGAAGCCCCGCGAATTCACTGGAGCCTCCATCGCTACTTTGTTTTCTTGTTTGGTTACCATACAAGGAGCTATTTGCGATAACATCATCAGGAGAGCCACCTTGCCCAATGACCACGTTAAGCTCTGTGGAATCTCGTTGGTCCAGATCAAGTTGCTGCTTCACCGCATATCCAGCGCCGCCTCCACCTCGTTGCCACGTGCCTCCCTGCCCACCAGCGGCTCCTCCTCCAATAAGCACTACCGTTACCACATGTACACCTGGGGGTGGCGAAAATTTGGCCGAACTCGTAAACAGTTGCGCTCCTTTCAGACTTACGCAGGGATTTACCTGAACCTCGTCGACAGCAACGACTGGTGGAGGAGGATTACTTTTTTTTAGGTCATTTAGGGCTTGTTGGAAGACAAGCAGCTGAGAAGATAACAGGGAAGTGAGCTTGAGTATTTCTTGTCGTCTGGTTCGTAAGGCAGGGGCTTTTTTGAAGATGTTTTTTGTCGTTTTCCCCCTTCGATTCTTAACTTGAGCAGAAAGTGCTCTCTGCTCCTCAGATAAAAGCTCGCTTGTTTCACTTAGTGTTGAAGGAGAAACACTTGAAGCGACAGCATTTGCTTGACCTAGATCAATGGGATGAAAAGAACCTCCACTAATCCCAGATAAGTTTGACCAAGAGGAACCCAGCTCTCCGTCGGACACAGCTGGCCTCGAAACGAATACATACGATCCCTCGCACGATGCTGAAGCATGTAATGGCCCTCCTTCCCATAAGGAAAAGACTAGTGCAACGAGACCCATTACCTTTGTAGTAGGGAAAAATCCCTTGAGAAAGACCATTGCTTATCAACTCCCATGAAAAGCCCCCACTATAGTTTAATAAGTATGAAAGACCATTCATTTTTTGCAACACGACTCTGGCGGTTTCGCGCTAGAGTCGTGTTGTCTGCTTGCCTCCAGGAATAATCAGCCGATTTTATTTATAAAAATCTAATCACCCCTAAGGTACTGTTATTTTAAACGTAAATAAATAGCGTTGTTGCATGAAGAGGAGCGCACGGCGGCAAGAAGCCAAGCCTGGAGTTTACGCGTCGGTAAATGAGGAGCTTGGGCGACGCAGCCAACCCAGCGATCGTATTTATGCAATAACGCCCAAATAAATTATTTTCTTTGGAGTTACTATGCTGCAGGTCAAAAATCTGGCTATTCGCATTTCTCTATTTCTCCATTTGGGCTTTGCAGCACTTACTCCGACCTCTAGCAAAAGTGCAGCCTATGCTGAAGAAGGGAAAATCGAGCAATTGCTCAGCAAATACAGCTTAGGGGGCGCAGCTAAAAAAAACCTGGGTTTTTCCGATACCTTGGCGAGGGTAACGGTAGGGGGAAACCATGGCTAGTGAAGTGCGTTGGGAAGACTTTGAAAAGCTCCATGTAGTTAGAAAAATACGAAATATCATCGAAAAACGCTGGCATATTCAGCTTAACTTTACCGACGCCGCGGGGTATTTACGCAATGTGGAAAAAGGGAGCTTTTTTAAGCCCCAGACCCCGGCCTGCATTGCCATTGCTGCCAGTACTGCTGGTTTTAAGGGCTGTCTCGCTACCGTTAGAGCGCTGACGGTAAAGCCGGCAGTGGGAAAAACCAGCCCGCAGACGTGCCACGCGGGCTTTTCGGCCCTTTCCTTTCCTATCACGGTGGAGGGGGAATTTCTTGGCAGTATCTTTGCGGATGGATTTATTCTGAAGGAAAGTGCTGAGCAGCAACGGGCTCAGATTAAAAAGTATCTATATGAGGCCGAGCATGAGGCGGCAAGCATCGAGGCAATGATTCAGGCTATTCCCGTCCTGAGTGAGTTCGAGCTGACTTTTTTGGCAGAACTGCTGAGCGCACTGACTGAAGAAGTAATTGTTGTCTATAAAGCCTTACAACAGAGCAAGGATCGGCTTGGTTCATTGCAAACCCAGCTGGAAGATCGCTATAGTTTTGGGGCAATGGTTGGGAAATCACCGGCTATGCTGCAAATTTATCGCCTGATTGAACGTTTGGGGGAGGTGGACTCCATCGTGCTTATCCAAGGGGAAAATGGTACGGGTAAAGAGCTTATTGCTCGGGCCCTGCATTTTAATTCAGTGCGCAAAGAGCGAAAATTTCTTGCGGTTAATTGTGCGGCCTTCAATGAAAATATTTTGGAATCAGAACTTTTTGGCCATGTAAAAGGTTCTTTTACTAATGCTATAAAAGATCGAGTTGGCTTATTCGAAGCGGCAGGTAATGGTACGCTGTTTCTCGATGAGATAGGCGATATTTCTTTAAGCATGCAAGTTAGATTGTTGCGGGTTCTGCAAGAAGGAGTTTTTACCCCCCTTGGGGGAAATAGCGAGAAAAAAACCCATGCCCGGATCATCGCCGCAACCAATCGTGATCTGTTGGCGATGATTAAACAGGGAACTTTTCGTGAAGATCTCTATTATCGCCTTAATGTAATCAATCTGACGGTTCCTCCTCTGCGTGATCGTCGAGAAGATATTCCCTTATTGATCAATGGCTTTCTCAAAAAACAGGCGAGCAAATTGGCGCAATCACCAAAGCGTTTAAGCCACGCGGTGCTTGCTCAGCTGCTTGATTATTCGTGGCCTGGCAATGTTCGGGAGCTTGAGAATGAGCTCGAGCGCTTGGTCGTCCTTGGCAAAGATGCCGAGATTCTTACGGAAGAAAATATCTCTCCTCGGATTTTAGCTTCGCCGCGGGAGCCCATGGCTACAAAGGTAAGTATGGAAGTGCTGAGTGATGGTCCTCGAGATCTCAAAACAGTTCTTGCCGGAGTAGAAAAACAGCTTATTATGCTGGGTCTTGCCCGTCATCAAGGCAATAAATCACGCCTGGCTTTAGAGCTAGGAATCAGTCGAGCAAATCTTATTAGCAAGGTAGCAAAATATGGCTTGGGCTAGGAAGAGGGCGTATTGCCTTGCTTAGCACGGGGCTGTTTTGCTAAAAGCTTTCTGGGGCGTGCATTTTGCGCGCTTTTTTAATTGTTAATTACCGAGATACCTATGATTTTTACTGACCTCGCGCTCAAATTTCTTGTGTTGCTGGTGAGCTGTCTTGCCCCTGCTAGTTTTGCTGCGGAGCATTTGTCTTCAGAGGCAGGCAAAGCAATACAATACCGTATGCAAAGGGCCCTTGAATTGAAAAAAGAGCGAAACCGGGTCTGTAGTTTAGATCTGTCTCGTCTTGGCTTATCCGAGAGAACTATTGCGGAAGCGTTCTCCCTTATTCCTGATGAACTGGGGACACAAACTGTCGAGTTGATTCTTGCTTATAACAGGAGGCTTTTTCCTGGGGCTGGAGAGCGGGTATTTCTTGATCTTCTCCCAAGAAAATTTCCTAATCTACAGCGTTTAATCCTTGAAGGCAGTGGGCGTTTGACTGCAGAGCTACCTCTGCTGATGGCATACGTAGAGAAATCTCAGGTTACTCGTCTCTATCTTGGGGAATGTTTTCTGAGGGATGAAAGTCTCGAGGTGATGCTCGCTAACTTACCTGCCTTACAAAAGCTAACCAACCTCAGTCTGCGGGGAAATTCCTTAGGGGACAAGGGAACTCTAAGGCTTCTCGCTATTGCGGCGCAACTGCCAAAGCTCTCCCACCTAAACCTCAAGGAGACGGGCTGCACCTCGGCAATCAGTGTTGCTCTTGGCGAGCTCGTTGCCAATCCAGCTAGTCAGTTAAGCAGCTTTGATTTATCCAAGAACCGCTTGGGAGATGAGCCCCTTCTTGCCCTTATTGCTGGACTGTACCGGCGGATTAAATCTCAGCCCCCCGGGCCTGTCCGCGAAGAGCCTGCTCTTTCGTTAGATTTTAGCAGCACTGAGCTCTCCAGTAAGGGGGCGGGAGAACTTTTTAGGTTTCTGCATGACTGTGGCCTCAATGCCCAGGAACTGCTGTTCGAAAATAACCCACAAATAGATGAGCAGATTGCTGAAGCGCTTTCCGTTTTTTTAGAAAATTCTTGGCATCAAAACAGCAGAATAGTTCTAAATCTTGCCGGATGCAGCCTCGGTCCAAGAGCCGGGCGTCTGTTCGGAAAATCTTTTGCAAAAAACACAAATATTTTTCATCTTAATCTTGATGGCAATCCTCTGGGGCAGGGGGGACTGGCAATTCTCCGAGGGTTTGCTGAGCGTGAAACGGAGAGTTTGTCTCAGAGCCTTTCTCTCCGAAATTGCGGAATTAATTTTAGCGCTAATCCAGAGATTTTCGCGTTTTTTAATGAGGTAAAAGAGCCGTTTGATGAGAAAAACAGACCGTCAATAGCTCTGGATATTTCTGAGAATATTCTGAACTTTAAGAGTCTCGTTGCGATGACTACTATGCTGATCAAGAACCATCAGTTGCAGAGATTTAGCAAGATTAGCTTTTTATCCTGTGGTCTTGCTGCAGGTAGTATGCATTATTTTGCTGATATGATGGAACAGTACCGCGGTTTTGGCCTAAAGAGTTGCAAATATGGGGGACAATATCAAAACTCCAATTGCATACATGCAGATGATCGCTTAAGAATTGCGGCCGCGCTCGCTCAGTCCCGTGAAGAAAGAGCCTGTTTAAGACTTGAGTAATCGTCTGGAATTTTCCGGAATTTCCAAAACTTTAATTCAGCACTATCCGCAACGCTTACGAGGCCGCCAAATCTGACTCCTCCTGGTTTCCAGGTAACAATATGGATTTCGTCGATAACGCCTGGCCCTCTCATCAAAAAATTCACGGATTGTCCAAGTATAAAAAACTTGCGCTCTCTTCTGAGGGTAAAGTCTTCTGGATAGGTCGAAGTATAATAAGCATCAACGGTGTCGAGGATTGGAACTGAAAATTTAGATTCACTCCCCTTTGCTGAATTTCTCAGTGCAATTATCATCGTTCGCTTATGGGACTCCTTCTGACGACCAGGATCAGAAGAAATGGTAAGGGTATAGCTTGCACCCTTTGCTGGATCCATACTGCTCAGCCAAAATGCATGCAACAGACTATGCCATAAATTTACCTGGGATTTTTCAGCAATTTTCTCCTCTGCCCTATATGTGCCCAAAAGATCGGAGATGGGATCTACCTCTTTCCCCCAGAGGAGATTATGTTCTGCAAAAAAAAACAAGCAAATTAATAAGCTGGGATTTTTCATCATATCCTCCTAGAAAATATATTAAAAAAACGTAACGAGGGGTCTACTTTTTCCAGTCTACCACCACAAAACCATCGGTTTGGTATGTGGTCATTGCGGTGAGGGTGCGCGAAATTTCCTCGGCTTGGATGGTTTGCGAAATCATCCGCGAGGGGTTTAAACGTCCGAGCATCACCTGGGCTAGCATTTCGGGGTAACGATGGGGCTGCATCCCCAGAGACCCACGGAGCACCAATTCTTTGGCGACCATTACGTCCACCGGCAAGGCGATTTCCCCCTTTTCTTCAGCGGTGGTCAGGCCGAGTTGCACGTGACGCCCACGTGTGCGTAGGCTGAGAATCGATTGCTGGCAGGTTTCTTTCTTGCCGAGACAATCCAGGGAAAGATGCGCCCCACCCTTGGTCAGTTCGATGATCTCTTCACCGACCTTGGGGTGAAAGCGCAGCACGGCTGCTGCACCAAGGGCCTTGGCTTGTTCGAGCTTGCGGTCGCTGCGGGCAACGGCAATGACCTGGGCGCCGAGCTGGGTAGCGATTTCAACGGCGGCAAGCCCGACCCCTCCGGAGCCGTACACCACTACCCATTCGCCCGGTCGCGCTTCGCCTTCATGCACCACCCCATGATAGGAAGTCATGTAGCGGCAGCCGAGCGCCGCGCCACTGTGATCAGAAATGCTCTCGGGCAGGCTCACTAAATTGATATCTGCGCGGGGCACATGGACAAATTCACCGAAACCGCCGCTCATATGAAAACCGATAGCGGAAAAATTATCACAGACGTTCTGGTGACCGCCTGAGCACTGCTCACAGTGTCCGCAGCCGAGATTAAAGGGCGCAATAATCCGATCGCCCCGTTTGAAGCGCCTTACCTGGGAGCCGACCTCGAGGATCTCCCCCACCATTTCGTGGCCGAGCACCGCAGGGAGTTGGGGTTTAAATCCGATCCAATCCCAATGGCCTTGCCAACCGTGCCAGTCGCTGCGGCAAACGCCGCAAGCGCTTACCTTGATAAGTGCTCCTTCAGGGCTACACTCTGGCGTCGCTAGATCGTAGTGCATGACCAGATCCCGTTGGTACTGTTCAATAACGGCAGCTTTCATTATGGCTCCTTTGGGTGAGCAAGATTTTTTGCCACTCTATCATAAGCCCCCTGTGTTTTTCAATTGAGACGACGAGAGGCTTGCTTAGATCCCAGCTGACAAAATCATCTCCAGATCGATCTCATCGCGCATCGGGATCCCGTAGTCACCAATCAAAGCGATAGCAGGCTTCAGCTTGCGCACAGCTTCCATGGAGTTGAGATGGATCCCACAGAGGTGAAACCCACGTTTCTGGTAGAAGCGCAGCGCATCGAGGTTGTCGTTGTGGGTCATCAAGAAGAGGCGTCGCACGCCATGTGCCTCGGCAACAACCTTTAACTGGTCCAGTAAACGTGTGCCTAGGCCGCGAAACTTCTCATAGCACTCAAAGGCGATGATTTCGATTTCGGCTTTACCCAAGGTGTAGAACAAAAAACCAGTGAGCCTGTGGTGATCAAAGGCTAGAAAACCGGGAAGCTGTGTTGGATAGAAGTTTTTACAGCGCACGACCAGAGGTTCGCCGCCCCAATCACGATCCATGATTTCGCGAATCATGGGGGCATCGGCAGCGGTGGCAGCACGGATCGAAGACTCTTGTGTAGTAGAAAGCATTATTTGTCCTGTACTGAGGAACTACTCAGGTCTTGGTGCATCTTCGCCGCTTTCTTCGTTGCTGCGCGTGCTCACCGCCAGACGGCTGCTCCGCTGCTCGCTCCTTGAAAGCAGCAAAACTGCACCAAGCCTTGAGTAGTTGAAAAAGTGCTTGATTGGGATAGGGGCGATTCAGAATTTATGGATTCTGAATAAAAATTATAGTTATTTTAGATGTTCATGCAAACCAATTTATGAGATGCCTTCTAGTACCTCGTTTATCTTTTTTCCCATCTACTTCGTCCTCTTGAAGAGATGAAAGGAGCGCATGGTGATCACCAAGGCAAGTCCCTTAACTTCTGCCGCTGCTTTTGCCGCTGTTTTTTTTTCGCTGTTTGTGGTGCTTTTTAGCGAAGCTTGCCACACCGCAGGTCGAACTGCCAATCCAGAGGCCCTGGGCGCAAACCATGCTCCCCTTGTTCGGCAAATCGGCAAGGCTGAAGATTCAGAGCCAAGGCCTCGCATCCAGAAGCACTTCGGTAATTCCTTATGCGAAAAAATTCGTCTCAGTTCGTTTCCTAAAATTAGGCTTGAGGTAGAAGCGCTAACTCATCGAGCTCATCTCCCGGTGCGCGATCTATATCGTCTTTCCTTAGGGCAGGCAAAATTCCTGGGGGACCCCTCACTTCTTGCTCTTGGAGACGGCTATCTCTTTACCTTCAAAGTTGATTGCGACGATGCAAGCAAAAAAAAACGGCATAGCATAGCCTTAGCTTCGGAACTCGACCTCAACTTGCAAGCCCGAGGTTTTGTCTATCCCCTGGCCATTACCGCAGCAGCAAGTTCTTTCTTTGAAGCTTACGAAATTGAAGATCTTCGTCTGGCACGCTGGCATGACAAAGTTTGGGGCATAGTCACGAGCAGTGCCCCGTTTCCTGGCTCTCCACGCCAGCCCTTTTTGCTCGAATTGCAGCATCATCGCCATCGCTGGGCAGTTACCTCTGTTGCACGTTTGAGCCGGCCTCCTGAGGAAGTAGAAGCCTGGGAAGCTTATCCACCTTTTCAAATCATCCCTGAGCTTCGAGCTAATTCTTTGGTGCCCCTTTCTCATCCAACGAGTGCTGCCCCTCAGCTCTTTATCAATAAGTTATGGCCAAGTTCGCAGATTGCGGTACCCCTTGCCAAAAGAATGGGAGTGCCCTACCAGGAGCTCGAGGTTGTCCACAATTGTGATGCACACCTGGAATGGCAGGTCGAGACCAAGGGTAAACCCTTCGCTGGTTCACCTGCTTTGTGGCTAAAAGATCAGCAAAAATATCTTGGTTTTTTTATGGCCCAGGACCCCAACGCTGCCAATAAGACCCTGCACATCAGGCTTTCTCCCTATCTCTTATCTTCCCATAGCTTTTGCCTTACGGAAGTGGGCAAAACCGCCCTTGATCTTCCCCTTCCTTCGCCTGTTGTCCCGGGGCCTCGTTTAGCACACTTCAGTGAGAACTCGCAGATTATTACTCCCTGGGGCCTTGTACAAAATCTCAATGACCAAGAAAATTCGCTTCTGCTCTCTTTCGCTGTCAATGACGCAGAACTCTTTATCGCTGATTTAGACGTAAAGAGCCTGCTGGCAAGCATGGAAAATTCCGATGCTAAAAAAATGGCAAAAATCGCGCAAAAACCTCAAGAACAGTTTGTGGGAGCAGAAAAAGAAGTCTTCGACCGCTTCCGCAGGGAGCATCCTCTGGCAGCATCGCTGACGACTTCGCCTACGCGTTTACCCTATTTGCAACCATTACTGGCGAGTTTGCTCGATAATCCCAGCCTAAGCGCGGTCTATTTAACCTTACCGGAGTTCTTTGGCAAAAAGCGGGAACCCTATATATTGCCCGCGTGGTTAAGCAGCGAGAAAAATCCCAAGCTAAAAATCCTTCGCCCGGCGGTCGATCTCGGGCCTCTTTCCAAAATGATCTTTGCCCTCCGTGACCTCCGCCGCTTAGGGCATTTCGAGGCGGTGCTGGTTTCCCTCGATGATGACACCGTATATCCTGCAGACACCTTCAACCAACTCCTCCGTGCCGTGATGCTCAATCCTCGCAGTGTGGCAGGTGGCTCCAGCGAATCTCTTTCCTTTTGGGGAATTCACCACAACAATGCTGAACACTGGCGTGACGGCAGCAATGCTTTAGTGATTGAAGGTTTCGCTGCCATTGCTTATCCCATTAGTTTGGTTGACGACGAATTAATGGAGAAAATAGCCAGCAGCGATCCCTATTGTTTTGTCTCCGATGATTTGGTCATTAGCTATGTTTTAGACCAAAGCGCTGTTGAGAGAATAGCGGTTGCGAATGCTTTTTTTAGCCTTGGCAAGGTACCTCAATTAAGTTTTGGTTTTGGGGCTGATGCTCTCCATAAAGGGCAGGGAATAAAAGAAAAGACAGCGTATAATTTAGAAGAGATAAAGTACCCAAAATGTAATGAGTATATCAGTAGGCATTATCCCCCAGTTCCTAAACGCCAAACGCCTGTACCCATACCGCGTACTTCTTTTCAAAGCCCGTGACGGGTAAGAGCCTAGGAAACTCCTACGCCAAGCTCGGTACTGATGACAGTTATCCCGCCACGAGTGACTACTTTTTTTACAGTGATTTTATAATATATTGATTTTAAAACTATATTTGTTTGGCATCTGTCTTGCATTAACCTTGTATTATATTACTGATCTCTCTATATTTTCAGTTTTGAGTTTTAACTGATTACAGGAGGTATCTATGGCTACCGCGCTTAGGTTTATGTCATTTTCCCTTGTTTGTTATGTTGGGCTCAGTTTTTCTTCTCCTCGAGCTAAGGCTTCAGCCGGGATCTATGATTGTATGAGCAGTGATTTTAGCCAAGCAAGCTGTGGCGAAGAAGAGCTCCCCCTTTTCGAGAATAATCTGCCAATTTTTGTCTATAAAAATCAGTTTAAAGCAATTGTCGTTTTTGCTGAAAACGTTCTTCGTAGTGAAAAATTTAACTCTGCGCAAGACAACCTTCAGACCCTCGTTCTACCCCACTTAGACGAAGCTTATGAGTTTGCTCTTGAAGAAGTAAGCCTCATTCAAGTTCGCTCTTGTTTGAACACTGGTGGATATGGCCTGCGAACTAACTGTGTCTATTGTCTACAAAGGGGAACGACAATGTATGGTGTTCTGCGGACAAAGAACGGAAAATTCCTTATCTACTCACCGACGGAGGGGAGCCTTAAGCTTGTACCTGAAAAACTAAAGCATCTGTTCCTGCCACCTAATGGTTCTTTGCTCGTTCATCAGGCAATCTTGTTAAAGCAGTAGGCAGCTGTGCATACGTCCTTAAATAGGCGCTGGCGCGAAAGCGCCAGCGCCGTGTCCTGACGAACGCAGTGAGGAAGGATCTTTCACATAACATCCGGATATCACGTGACAGATCCTTCGTCGCTTTGCTCCTCAGGACACGCC
>JAHFAI010000115.1 GCA_023250635.1 Deltaproteobacteria bacterium
ATCGCCGAAAACTTCCTTAATAAAGGCGAAGCCCAGCAAGCCTGGCAAAATATCCGCCCCTTGCTTGACCAATACCCCGAACGCACCGAAGTACTAACCATTGCCGGACTTTCGTTGTTGGCCCTGCACAACAATCAACGGGGCAGCACACTGCTGCAACAGGCTTACCGACTAAAAGCCAGTCCCACTATCGGCCTTAATTTGAGTTCCGCCTACATCAGCCTTGAACAGTACCAGAAAGCTGAAACCCTCTTACGCCAGTTACTTGCCAAGCAAGAACCCTATGCGTATCAAGAACGCCTTTGGCATAACCTCGCGTTAACCTATGACCGTTTGGGAGACGAAAAACGCGCGATTGCCACCTATCAACGCGCCATTCAGGAAAACCCCACCTATTACCTTTCGCACTTGCATCTCGCAGAAATCTACTATCGTCACCCCGAGCACAAGCACTTAACTCTCGAATATTTTACCCGCGCTCATCGTTTCTGCCTGGAGTGTTTCGAACCGATTAAGAGACTTGCCGAACTTTATCTTGAGCTCCATCGTTCTCCTGAAGCCATAGCCTTATTGCAAGGTTTTCTCCAAATCGAAGAGACCTCGAGCGCTTATCGTCATAAAGCACAACAGCTCTTGCAGCAAGCAAAACAATCCGACAACGAAATGTTCCCACTTACCTTAAAATAGACACCCCATCTCTGCCGACGAAAGGTGGATGCTCGATGAGATTTTTGTCCCCTGCCCTACTCACCGGCCTGCTCTTTACTCAGGTTCTTGCCGCCGAGATTCCCCTTCTGCCTCCCTCTTCGGCAAAAAACGATTCTCACTATCAAGCCTTAGAAGTACTCGCCAAGGGCCTCTACTACATAGAAAGCGTCTATGTGGACCCTCAAAAAGTTAGCATCGATACTATGGTGATCAGCGCTCTCGAAGGCATCCTGCAAACCCTTGACCCCCATTCCGTGGTCATCAATCCTCAAGCTTTTGAACAGCTGGGAATGAAAACCAAAGGCGCTTTTGGGGGGATCGGCATCGTCCTCACCAAGGAAGCGGATAAATTTCTTATTGTTTCCATCATTGAAAATACCCCGGCTGAGAAAGCGGGGCTCCAAGCAGGTGATGAAATTATTGCGGTAGATGGTAAAACTCTTGCCGAAAACGAAGATCTCGACGTTTTTGAACTGCTGCAGGGGGCACCCGGAAGCAGCGTCCGGCTGGTTGTTTTACGCAAGGAGGAAGCACATGACTATACGGTGCGCCGCGAGGTAATTACCCTCAAATCGTTTCAAGCTAGCGAGCTCGATGGCGGCTTCTACTATAGCAAAATAGCAAGTTTTCAAGGTAATACCGCCAGCGACCTAGAAGCTTTTTTGCTAAGCACCACCAGCAAAATTAAGGGACTGATCCTCGACCTCCGCGATAATCCCGGAGGGCTACTCGATCAAGCAGTCAAAGTGGTTGATCTCTTTATTGATAAAGGCTTGATTGTTTCCACCATCGGCCGAGACCCTGAACGCATCGAACGAGAGTTCTCCGAATCAAAGATTAGTTATACTGGTTTTCCCATGATCGTCTTAATTAATGCGGGAAGTGCCAGCGCCTCAGAAATCGTCGCTGGGGCCCTCCAGGATCATCGACGAGCGCTTATTCTCGGGACCAAATCCTTTGGCAAGGGATCAGTGCAGACCCTTATTGGCTTACCCAACGGCGCCGGGCTCAAAATTACCGTAGCCCGCTACTACACACCCAACAACCGTTCTATTCAAGCCAAGGGGATCGAGCCCGATATCGTCGTCCAACGAGAACAAGCTATCGATCCAAGCCAAGTCCATAAGCTCCGCGAAGAAAATCTTCGCGGTCATATTGCCAGCAAAGAGCTGCAAATCCGCCCCAGTGAATCGGCAATGGGAAATATTCGCGAACACTGGAGCAAAGGCCTACAGAATGATCAGCAGGTCTTCCATGCGTATACGTATTTAAAAGGTTGGTCGGTATTTAAATTTTAATAGGTGATGTAGTTCTTAAATGCTACCACCAGATAGGGGCCCATCTTGGCTGCCTGAATTTTTCGTCCTCGGGATTGGCAAAAAATAAGGTAGTTACGGAACGCCCCCTCATCGGTAAACGACTTAATCAAATTGCGGCAACGTTGACAAACCATCATCGAATTGTCAAACACCAAGGCATTGATGGTTTCCTGGCAACAGGAATTTACCGCCTCAAGCTTGGTGCCCGAAGCAAGTAATTTTGCAACTAAACCGTCGCTCATGGTTTCGTGGGTAAGGGCCTGGCGCAATCGAATACTCTCTTAAATTGCTGAGTAAAAACCCCAGCTACCGGTTCAAGGTCGAGAACCCGTCCAAGTTGCTGAGACATACTGGTTACTTCACTATTAATAAGACCACAGGGATGCATCGCCGTAAAGAGAGATAAATCGTTAGCGATATTTAAGGCTAAGCCATGCAAGGACACTCGCTGACTTATGCGGATACCAAGGGCACAGATTTTCTTACCCCCAATCCACACTCCGGGGTTTCTCAGGTCCCGTTGACTTGCTAAGCCAAATTCAGCGAGGGTAGCAATTACCACTTCTTCGAGGAGATGAATATAAGTTTTCACCCCCAAGGGACGATCCTTAAAACTAAAGATAGGATAGACCACTAATTGTCCCGGCATATGGGCGGTAACCTCTCCCCCGCGATCACTTGCACATAAAGCTACTCCGCGAGCATTCAGGCTAGGGGAGTCAAGCAGCAGATGGTGCAAGTTCGCGTGTTTACCAAGGGTAACCACCGCAAAATGCTCCAGCAAAAACACGGCCGAGGTTTTAAGACCTGCTACACATTGAGCGTGGCGTTCCCGCTGGATCTCTAGCCCCTGCTGATAGGAGCAAAGACCTAAAGTAATAAACTCCATCTTAATCACCGGCAAAGATACTGACTGAGCCAAGACCTTTACGCAGCACCTGGGGACTTCCACTGGTGAAATCCACAATGGTGGTTTCGCCGGGAATAACTTCTTCCCCCAGATCCAAAATCAAATCAAGCAAATGACCAAAGCGGCTTTCGACGTCGTAGCCAAAGCGTGGAGCTTCATCTCCAAAAGTACCGAGGGGTAGCGAAGAGGTTAAAATCGGTTTTTCCAGAGCCGCAATCAGGCCCATAAGCAGCGGACACTCGGGAATACGAATCCCGACGCTTTTGCGCTTGTCATGAATTATTTTGGGAAGTCCTTTATGACTCGGCAAAATGACCGTGTAAGGTCCAGGAAGAATTTTGCGCAGAAACCGATAAGTACTCTGTTCAACCACCGCCATATCAGCCACCATGCTCAGTGAATTACACAGCAGGGTAAAAGGCTGATTTTTGGGATGCTCACTTTTCAGCTGCTGAATACGCCGAACTGCCTTGACGCTATCAGCCGCACAACCAACCGCCCAATTTACCTCGGTGGCATAAGCGATCAGGCCATCGTTGCTTAAAACTCCTAAGGCCTCGGCAAGATGCTTTTCAGCTAAAGGATTAATATAGGTATAAAGATGCTTGGCCATGAGATCGGGCTCTTTATTTTTGCCTAAGGTTTGGCTGAACGCACATGCGACATAAACTCCATGCGGGTTTCGGTGGTGCGAAAACATCCCTGCATCGAACTCGTCGTCGTAAATGACTGCTGCTTTTCAACCCCACGCATCATCATACAAAGATGATACCCCTCCATAACCACTCCCACTCCCAGGGGACTCAGCACCTCCTGCAAGCTTTGAGCAAGTTCATGAGTCAAACGTTCCTGAACCTGAAGACGCCGGGCAAAAATATCGACTATGCGAGGGAATTTTGACAGTCCAAGAATTTTTTGATCAGGAATATAGCCGATATGACAGGTGCCATAAAAGGGCAGCATATGATGCTCACAGAGAGAGTAAAACTCGATATTACGAACGACGATCATATCGTCATAAACCACGTCAAAAAGAGCCCCGTTAATCACTTCGTCTACACTCTTGCTATAACCAGAGGTAAGAAATTCAAGGCTCTTTACTACCCGCTCAGGGGTCTTCAGCAAACCATCACGACGGGGATCGTCGCCGCAATGATGAATTAGATCTTGGATATTCTTAAGAAGTGCCGTCTTGGTCATCGAACCGTATCCTTACACAGGGGTTGAATTGAGGTCGTTATCTCGACCTGATTGAGAATTTACCCCGATTTTTAGGTAAAAAATCTCATCGATGGTTTTTTTGATTAAAATCCATAAGAGCTCACGATCGCTACATTTAGCGAACACCCCGAGGGGAATTTGAAAACCGCCTTTGTCTTTGCGACCACCACCATAAAACTTTCCTTCTTCGTTTTTGCCGAAGACATCCTTGAGCCACTTATCGGGATCTAAGGTGTGGGATTTGGTGCGCAACGATCCATCGATAAAAGAATTGCCAACTATACCATAAACCAACACGGTTTCTATACCTTCGCGATGTAAGAGGTAATCGGCACATTGCCCGATACCATCCCGATCTTCATCGCGCACGTAACCAACCCCAGAAAAAAGATAGGTTTCTTTGATATCTTTATGCTGCAAAGCTATTTGAGTAAGGTCCATGGTTTTAGCAGAGATCGCCTGGCGAGAGATCAAAGAGAGCAGATCTTTATCCATAAACGGAGAAAGGTACTGACTTGCCTTATAATCAAGGGACGAAGCATTAACATAGTCATCGGTATCCGTACGGATACCATGCATCAAAGCCGTGGCCACCTTGGATTCAAAGATACTTTCGCCGCTAAACTCTTCGGGAGCGTATTGCAGATATTCCGCAAAAATCGCCGACGTTGAGCCCGAGCTCTCGCGGATATCAACAAAATGGGCTTTTACACTACCAAGCACCTTATGATGGTCAACAAAACAGAGCAATTCACAGCTGGCCGGAAGCTGCACGGGGAGATCGATAGTTTGCGAATCGTTAATGGCAAAATACTCATAGGCCATCAAATCAAATTCCGGCGTATATTGCTCCAACTCGAGATCAAGCTTTTTCACTAAAGCCCGATTTTCATGATGGGAAATCTCATCAAAGTAAATGATCTTAGCGCTAATCTCATATAAACCAGCAAGCCACTCTAGGGCGAGAGCACTGGCGATATTATCAGGATCAGGATAGCCTTTGATACAGATCAACAGGCGTTTACCTCGCGCCGCATCCAGGGCCGAAAATAGCTGCCGCACTTTCGAGCGATTTTCGCCACTGTCGCGCTCACTACGCCCGTGGCGAGGAGTCAAACGACTGGGTTCAGCCTGTTCCTTACCAAAGCCCTCATCAATATCCGCCAACAGGTCGGGTAATTTCATTTTCTTAATGCTTTTCATACTCACCACACTCGCAGGGCTGACCCTTGGTTTATTCCAAAAAAGACTGGTTTTTTCCTTACATTTAAAGGGACAATTCCCGGGGCAGGCCTCCTCTACCCTCGGCTTCGTTTTTCCCTATCGGCAAAAACTGCTTCAAAATTGAAGACAAGGCCCTAACTGTGGGAAACTCCTTGAATATAAAGCCATATTTCTTAAACCAGGGTGAGTTTTCCAAAGCTGCAGCGATTTCTGGCTTGGCGGCAATACTACGGCAGATGCCAATAATAAGCTCATCAGGAGAATTGACCGTAG
>JAHFAI010000056.1 GCA_023250635.1 Deltaproteobacteria bacterium
ATATAGATCATATTACCTCGTTTGCCAAAAATGGTTCCCACGAAAGCGCTAACTTACAAGTGTACTGCCAGGCTCATAATCACTTAAAGGGGGCATTGGAGTTCGGCTTACCGTGGAAGAGCGGGGAGTCTTGAGAAATGGCGAGAGCAAAAAATAGTGCAATTCAGCCGCTGACCTGTGTTTTTTGGGAGAGCTCGTTTTTCGTCCTTCGCTCACCTCTTTGCAAGGGCAGGGGGCTGAGGTGGGGTCAAATTTTATCCCCTTCGAGGGGATGGAATTTGATGCCACCGTAAGCCTCCTGCCATGCTGGGGGTGGCGAGGAGCGAAACCTGCAAGGCTGGTGATGGGCTTTTCCCTAGCCTTTGAAATTTTAAGGGATTACTTGAATGGTAATTCCAAGAAAATCAATTGCACCTTGATAGACTTGCCGCTGAAGCTACCGCCGTAATGAATAGAAGTGACTGAACATTGACTATTTGTGAGTAGAATGTTATTTTTACCGAAATAATGTGGCTAAATCGGAGGTTTAATCTCTATTGCAGGGTATCTTCGCATGAAAATTGTTTACCGCGATCATGCGGTGTCAAGGATGATGGTACGTAGGATTACTCCGGAAGAGGTCGCTGCAGTTTTGAAAAATCCTGATGGGAAAATTAAACAAAGTGCAAATAAATGGATATATTACAGAAAGCTGGCAAAGAGAGAGGAGAATGCTGTCGCTGTAGTTACGGTTATTGTGGAAAACACAAGTTTTGAAGTTATCACGGTAATGATTAATTTTGAGGTTAAATAGGCCATGAAGATAACTCATGATCCTTCTCTTGATTATCTTTCTATCGATTTTAAAGACGAAGTAGAGTCTAGATCGACATTCGAGAATGGGATGATTGTACGCTATGATAAGCGTGACAATGTGATCGGGGTCGATATTACAGACTCGTTTAATTTTTTTCTCAATTCGCAAACGGTCAGCCTCCAAGAGGCTTGTCGTTTACTTGGTATTTCTGAATCAACGTTGCGTCGCAGAATTAAGGCGGAAGAGATCCCCTATTCCAAGCTGAATAAGAAATATTATCGGTTCAAAAAATCAGATATTCTTAAGCTTATCGCCTAAACTAAAATTCAGAGCGACTATTCTAAAAAGTCCTCAAGAAATCATCCACAAAAGAAACTTCATAGCAATAAAAACTATCCCCTTCATCGAAATTTCGTGCCTTACGCTCTCTCCATACCTCAAAAATTCGACCGGGAAGAGTAACTTTGCGACCTTGCAGGAAACTTCTCCGCTTAGGCCCACTGGGGAAAATTACCAGACCTGTGGCATAGTCCACCCGCGCTGAACTCAGCGGCTCAAGCAAAGAATCATTTGACCAAGGTAATGTGCTCGGTCGTTGCCATTCGCCGTCGCTTTCTACGTCAGCAATATAAACCAGTTGGCTAGCAAGCTGAAAATACGCGGTGGTAAGCAAGGGCTTTGCACTTTCAAAGCCCTTTTGCAAAGCGGCAAGCAATGAAGTACAGGCGCGTGACGGAGGCTCTGCGTAGCCGTTCTTTACGAGAACCGCGTTGAACGGCAGGCGCTGACACTCTCGAGGCACCGTCAGCTTAAGGCGAGCAAAAGCGGTGGCGGAAAACAAAAAAATTATAAAAAAAACCTGGAGCCACCATCGCATCCACAAGCCTCCCTAAGGGTATACCTCAGCCAGAGAGTAGATGTTCCTCTTTAAGGAAAGCTTAAATTGACCGTCCCAAATTATACTTCTTCTTTTTCTAGGGGGTCTTCCAAGAGATCATAAACAACCCCGCTTACCACCAGGGAAAACCACTGATAAAACATCTTGCTTGATTGATCCTTTGGCCACAGTGAGGTTTCGTGATTCCAACCCGACAGTTCTGCTTCCCAAATACAATCGAGAGCTTGGGGAAGGAGATCCTTAAATTCTTTCTCCCCTTCAAAGGGGGGGATCATATAGACACCGGGTTCGCTATTTGCCGCTTCGAGGCTGAGCTCTTCACCATTATCAGCAACTGTAGTTTTGTTAACCCAGTCGACAAAGGCTTGTTTGCGTTTAACAAAAATAGCACCGCGATTTAATTGATACATACACCATCCTTTTTTAGTAGCTGTTCTTGGGCTTCAGCCAAAAACTGCTCGGCGTTGGTACTCGCTGATCGCAACATTACCTGACGTAAGCCTTGCAGACGAGCATTTCCCTTAAAGAGATAGCCGAGCAATTGTTTGAGTTTGTTGATCTTCATCCGCTCGCTGGTAGCAGGGCTTAGGGAACGATGAAACACCTCCAGATAGGTGACCAGCGCTTGCTCTGTGGCCATAGACTCACCACCACGAAAATATGCGCGAATTTCGTGAAAGAGCAAAGGATTAATGATACTTCCCCTGCCAATCATCAAAGCATCACAGCCCGTCTGCCGCAGCATTCTTGCTGCATCTTCAGGCTTAAGTATATCACCATTACCCACCACTGGTATGCTGAGCAGGGCTTTTGCTTCAGCAATTAAATCCCAGTTGGCGGGAGGGCCGTAGCCATCAGCCTTGGTGCGAGGATGCACGGTTATAAAGGCAATGCCGCTTTCTTCGGCAGCCCGGAGATTTTCTCGAAATAAGGAAGTATCGTCAAAGCCCGAGCGCATTTTGACGGTTACGGGAATCGCGACCGCCTCCACCATCGCCCGGGCAATCTCGTGCAAAAGCCGGGGCTCACGCAGCAAGCTTGAGCCGGCCCCCCGCCCCGTTACCGTGTTCGAAGGACAACCACAATTGAGCTCGATGCGGGCAGCTCCCCGTTTTTCTAATTCGTAGGCTGCTTCGCCCATGAGACGAGGATCGGAACCCATCAGTTGGGCTGCTAGAGGCAGGGGGGAAAGTTCTCCAGGATCGTAGGCACGGACGATGCTTTTCACATGGGCATTGGTGGGAATGCGCAAAAAATCTCGCACCGCCTCATCAAAGCCCCCAATCGTGGCGATTGCCTTGCGAAAACAATGATCCCCTACCCCTTCCATGGGAGCAAGAATCAGGAAGGGGCAGCCGTCGGGACTAGGCGGCAAAAGCAAGCGCGGCATTACAGGTTTCTTTCTTAGCTAATTCTTAGAATCGATCGACGACCATACACGATACTAGCGGAAATTCATCTTCGGGGGGCTCCGATGAAACTCCATCCTGTTGTGCTTCTCTTCCTGCTCAGCATCGTAATCCTCGAGCGCTTACCATATCTCGCCCAAGCCTGCGAGGAAAACCCGCTAGTCGACCCAGCTAGCGACGACGATAATGATGATGATTTTTTTGCCATGGATTTTTCTACTTTTAGACCAGTGAGCTACTACGAGGGACCGCGGGACCGTTTAGGCAAGCCCCATGGGCAGGGGCGGCTTAATTTTGTTACGGGTGGCTATTATACGGGAGCTTGGGTGCATGGCGTTAAACAGGGCTATGGCCGGCTACACACTGCCTACGGCTTCAATCTGGACGGCGTATGGAGCAATGGGCTTACACGCAATATCGATACCCTACGAGGAAGCTATGCTATCTGGAAGGGAGAAAAAAAAGCTGGTAAACGCCAGGGCAAGGGCATGCTTTGTTGTGGCGATGGCTATATACTGAGGGGGAGCTGGATAAATGGCCGCTTCGACCCAAGCCAAGGCTCTCGTCAAACCATTCCCCTCGCCGTGCAACCTGGCTGGCCTGCGGGGGTCTACCTGCTCATTCTCGATTCGCCTAGCCCGGAGGAGGCAACCCTGACAGAGCTCTTTTCTCCCTCGCCCACTCCTGTGAATGAGCACCGCCTGCTTAAAGTAAGAGAACTTTTCACAAGTGGCTGGGAATTCTATTCTTTTACCTAGGAACAACAATAATGACAAAACATCCTTCACCAGAAGATTTGCGCAAAATACTCAGCCCCGAACAGTTCTCCTGCACTCAGGAAGACGGCACTGAAGCTCCTTTTGCCAATAAGTATTGGGATAACAAAGAAGACGGCATATATGTGGACCTGGTGAGCGGGGTACCCTTGTTCAGCTCCCTCGATAAATATGACTCAGGAACAGGCTGGCCAAGCTTTCATCGCCCCCTTGCACTAGATGCCTTGCTCACCAAAGAAGATCGCCGCTTGGCCCCACGCCTTCGCACCGAAGTGCGCAGCCAAGAAAGCAACTGCCACTTGGGCCATGTGTTTAACGATGGACCTGGGCACGAAAAAACTCGCTATTGCATAAATTCTGCGGCGCTGCATTTTGTTCCTGTGGAGCAGTTACAGCAAAAGGCCTTAGGTAGCTATCTTTTTGCCTTCGCCTGCAAACGTGGCTGGCAAGTTGCCAGCCTTGCCGGGGGATGTTTTTGGGGAATGGAGGAGCTATTTATCAGCCAAGTTGGAGTTCTCGAAACCCGAGTGGGCTACTGCGGAGGTGATACCCCTTTTGCCACGTATGAGATGGTCAAGCAAGGGGGGAGCGGCCATGCGGAAGCGGTACAAATTCTTTTTGATCCGAGCTTGCTTACTTATCAGCAGCTGCTGCTTTATTTCTTTGCCATTCACGATCCCACCACCCTCAATCGTCAAGGTAACGACCTCGGCAGCGCTTATCGATCGGTGATTTTTGTTGCTTCCGAGGAGCAGGCGAGCCAAGCACAGGCTATCAAACAACAGGTGCGCAACTCAAAACAATGGGGAGAAAACAAGGAAATAGTCACTACCATTGTAGCTCTGCGAGAATTTTGGCCAGCTGAAGAAGAGCACCAAAAATATCTCCGCAAGCATCCCGGCGGATACTCCTGCCATTTTAAACGCAGCTTTAGTTTCTGCTAGCATGCAGATGAGCAATTTTCGGATAGCGCCCTAAGGCGCCCTTTACCTGCGTACAAAAGCAAGTAGGGAGAGAACCAGCGCATCCAGAAGCTGGATAATCTTGTCATTCGTACAGTTTCCCTGGCGATCGAACTGCTGATCCACGTGATGAATCGAAACATAGGGAGGAATAACCACCGCCCCGTTATGGAGGCAGACGCTTTGCAAGTGTTCCAAAGCCTTGACCGCGCCTATTCCCCCTGCGGCGACCCCAAGCAGAGCAGTCGGCTTACCGCTCAGGGTGGAGGGATAGCCCAGATGCTCAATGATGGATTTTATCAGCGCCGAAAAACTGCCGTTGTATTCCGGGGTGCAGAGTACCACCGCAGAGCTGCGGGCCACCGCCTCAAGCAAGCTTTGGTGCTGCTCATTGCTGAGCATCACCCCACAGACACTGGCACAACCTGCTGAGGGATCAAAAATCTCGCAGTCCGCGCCCTGGAGGCTAAGGCGCCCCTGCAAGGTCTGCATGGCAACGCGAGTCATACTATCTTGACGATGGCTACCGCAAATAAGCAGTATCGATACATTTTTTTTGTTCATTGCTTCCTATTTCTACCATAGCGAACTATCGCTGTGCCAACGATAAATCGTCGTGCAAGGATCCGTATAAAATTTTATACAATCGCTGCCGTGGGCTTTAATATCCCCAAAAAACGATTGCTTGCTTCCCCCAAAGGAAAAAAACGATAGCGGCGCCGGCACTCCGATATTAATGCCAATCATCGAAGGATCAACTTCGTCCACAAACTGCCGAGCTGCCGCTCCCGAGTTGGTAAACAACGTGGTCGTATTCGCAAAGGGCAACGTATTAATCCACTCTATAGCTTCGTTTAAATTGGCCACTTTGCCCAGCAAAATTACCGGTCCAAAAACCTCCACCTGGGCAATTTCCATGGAGCCAGTGATATCCGCTAATACCGTAGGGGCTAAATAATAACCCGGGCGATCCGCCAAGGTACGCCGCCCATCCAACAAAACGCGCGCCCCCGCGGCGATGGCGCGATCAAGCAGTCCCAACACCCGCTCCCGGGCTTCAGCCGAAATCATCGGCCCCATAGTGCTGCGGGGATCTTGGCCATCACCCACCACTATGGTCTGAGCACTTGCCACCACCTCTCTTTGCAGCAAGCCGTAGTGCTCCGGGTTACCAGCACACAGAGCGAGAGAGCCTGCTAAACAACGTTGCCCACTACATCCGGTGATGGATTCCACCAGGGTGGCAACGGTGCGTTTGAGACTCGCTGCCTGCAACGCGTCGGGTAGCACCACCATCAGGTTTTTGGCTCCACCGAGGGCCTGAACCCGCTTACCATGTTTGCTCCCCAGTTGATAGAGGTGTTGGGCCACCGGGGTTGAGCCAACAAAGGAAATGCCTTTCACCTGGGGATGGGTGCTTAAGGCTTCGGCCACCTCTCGCCCACCGTGCACTAAGTTCATAACCCCCGGCGGCAGAGCGATATCAGCAAGGAGTTCAAAAAACCTCATGGCGGTAAGCGGCACCCGCTCGCTTGGTTTGAGCACAAAGGTATTACCGCAGGCGATGGCAAAGGGCCAAAACCAAAAAGGCACCATAGCTGGAAAATTAAACGGGCAGATCCCTACAAACACGCCGAGAGGTCGATTGACCGTGCTGCAATCAATACCGCGGGCGATATCGGCAAAGTGGGATCCCATCATCAGGGTGGGAATACCGCAGGCGGTCTCAAGCATTTGAATAGCGCGCAGCACCGAGCCGCGGGATTCTGCTAAGGTCTTGCCATGCTCCGCGGTGATCAAGCCGGCAAGCTCTTCCCTAGCCGCTTCCATCTGCTGTTTGAGACGAAAGAGATATTGGCAACGCTCGGGAGCGGGGACTTTGCGCCATAAAGGAAAGGCTCGCTGAGCGGCCATAACGGCGCTGTCGACTTCCTCGGGGAGACTGCAGGGGGTGTGAGCGAGGAGGCGCTCGGGGTAAGCTGGATTTACCACCGGTAGCAGCGTCTTGCTGTGGGAAGCTCGCCATTGGCCGTCTATATAATTTTTTAGCATACAACATTCCTAGCAGGAATTGACGATGTAACTATTAAACACTCCGCATTGAATTTTTCAAAATTTCTTCTACTATTGCCCTAAACAACTACGCCAGAACAACGACCCCCACTGAAAGGATCAATTTTATGAAGATCAATGCATTTATTCCTGTAGTATTTATGCTCTGCGCAGCTCATCTTCAAGCAAATGAGCCCATCAGAAAAAATGTTGCCATCACCAAAATTTATGCGATTCAGCACGGCTTCGATGATAACGATTCCGTAGACATTGCAGCTTATGGGTTGCTTTCCGATACCTGTCATAAAATAGATCGCAACTCATTTAAAGTTGATCACCGCAAAAAAATTATCACCGTTTCCATCACCAGTGTGGTTCGCCCTCAGGATATCTGCCTTGAGATACTCACCCCTTTTCTTGAGGTAATCCCCGTAGGCATCCTTAACGCTGGCATCTATGAGGTACGAGCAAGCAACAGCCCAACCGTAAGCTCTCAGCTCGAGGTAAAACCACGTACCTCAGATAACCGAGATGACTACCTCTATGCTCCAGTGGATACGGTCGAAGTCGAACGCGTTCAGCAAATCGCTGGGCATTCCCACGATTATTTGGTGTTAAAAGGCACCTACCCCTATATGCTACGCGGCTGTATGCGCGTAGAAGAGGTGAAAATCAGCACTATCAACAAAGAAATCTTAGTCGTCCAGCCTATTGTCAAAATTATGGAAGACATAAACTGCAATCCTCAAGATGTCGGTCCCTATAATCGCTTTACCACCTCGGTGGAAATAGCGAATAGTATCGGTGATCACGGCCTCGTACACGTACGGACCCTTAACGGCAAAGCTCTTAACAAGTATATTGATTTTTCTCAGCCTTAATCTCTACTTAGGCGCTGGCGCGAAAGCGCCAGCGCCGTGTCCTGACGAACGCAGTGAGGAAGGATCTTTCACATAACATCCAGATATCACGTGACAGATCCTTCGCCGCTCTATGCAGGCATTGGCACCATCAGCACGGGGAGCAGTCTTGAGCGCGTGCACACCATAGATTTAAGATTCCTGGTTTAAAAGGGAGCAGATGGTTTGCTAAGCCACGCTCGTGGAGAACAAGGAGAAAAATCTATGGTTGGCGCTAAGGCTTTAACGTTGATAGGTCTGTTGGCAGTATCCCCTTCACTTTTTGCTGCGGGGAACGACGAGCCCTGCAAGGATGGTTGCAGCTGGGAAGCCACGAGTCTCGACGCTGCTCGAGAGCTTATTATAAGCCATATCCCTAGGGAGCATCAGTTGCAGGTTAGTGAGCAGCTCCAGCAGAAATCACCAGAGTTTTCTTTCCTCGCAGCCAAACTTATTCAGCGCGTTTATGCTTTGTGCTACGAAGAGGCCGTCTACCAGAGGGACCCTGTGGTAGCGGGCAGGATCCTTGCTGGTTTGGCTGCGGTTCCTGAAAAAAGCTATGGGGATTTTCAACAGTTTTTTGAATCCCAATTCCGTACAGGGTATTCTCGTTCGGGAGCTTCCTGGTTGATTCGGGCCATGGGGGAGCTTCCCCCCGCCCACTATGCCCAGGTTGGGCAGCACCTTGCTTTTTTGATGAAGACCGGATGCGATACTTCTCAGGCTCTTATAGTTGAACGCGGTTCAGCTAAAGCACAGCTTTTCGCAGGGTTTGTGGAGATTAAAAATCTCGCAGATATCCCTGCGGTGGTTTCCGCTGTGCTGCGTTATACAACGCCTACCTTGAGCTTCTCTCATCGTGCTGGACTGCTCAAAAGTTTTGCAAGAGTCCCCTGTGCTCAGCATGAGAGTTTTATGATAGAGCTGGCTCCCTTAATGGAAAAAATCAGCAATGAAAACGATCGCTGCTGGAGCATCAAGTTTCTTACGATCAAGTACCAGAGTGGTAAGCTCAGCATCTTTGAGCTCAAAGAGTTGGTAGCGGAACTGGGAACCCTTTATGAGAAGACCCGCACTACCCCTTACGCCTACATCAAGGAGCTCGAAAAACGCTGGTGAGGCTTGCCTGAGCATGGGCCTGGGCTGACGATTACGCTGAGGTTAACGCCGACGAATACCCCGAGGTTGACATCGACGATATAAACCGAATTTATTGCCGCTAACTCGGTATCCACAATTTTGATGAAGGTTAACCTGGGTCGAAAAAGATATTCTTTCAGTTGAATAGCTATCAATGCTATTAAATCTAATTTGACTTCGGTATAATAAAAAGCTATAATATTTAACCGAACAGGCATTCGATTTAATAAGGCAAAAAACATGCAACCTAACGATTTTAAAGCAAGCGCGTCAGGGCGGTGTGTTAGAGCCGACCGAAACTACTATGCTTTTGTCCCAAACCCGTTACCTCCCGCCTTGACACCAGACTGGGCACTCGCAAAACTTGTTTCAGATGCAGATCGAGCTCTTAGCGAACTTTCCGGCATAAGTAGACAGCTACCGCACCCGCAAATCCTTATGCCTTCATACGTACGTCGAGAAGCAGTATTGAGTTCCCGTATCGAAAATACTCAAGCCGGTATGGAAGATCTTTTCGCCTACGAAATCGACGAGTCGAACCAACGAACATCGGACGTCAAAGAAGTCGCAAATTACGTCAAAGCGCTGTTATACGGGATCAAGCGACTTAAAGAACTCCCCATCTGTAACCGCCTCATTCGTGAACTGCACACTATTCTAATGGAAGATGTTCGTGGTGGTCAGGCTTTTCCTGGGGAATATCGAACGACGCAGAACTGGATCGGTCCTCCTGGGTGCTCGTTAGCTGACGCAACTTACGTCCCTCCCCCAGTCAATGAAATGCAAGAAGCACTTTCGGCTCTTGAAAAGTACGTTAACGAAGATACGAAAGAGCCGGCACTCGTAAAGTGTGCTTTCCTACATTATCAATTCGAGGCGATTCATCCTTTCGTTGACGGTAATGGTCGCATCGGGAGACTTCTTATCACGCTTTATCTCTGTTCTCATGGAGCTTTATCAGAACCGCTGCTTTATCTTTCTGAGTTCATTGAGCGATACCGAGATGATTACTATCGCTTGCTCTTAGCCGTTAGTCAGAAGGGATCGTGGAGGGAGTGGATCGAGTTTTTCCTCCGTGGAGTTACCATTCAAGCGAATAGCGCATTGGAACAAGCGACATGTCTTATCACGTTAAACCAATCCTATCGTGAAAAGCTGGGGAAAAAGCGGGTGCCCGAAGCGGCCTTACGCCTTGTTGATCATATCTTCGCAAATCCGCTCGTCATACCCGCAAAGCTTGCCAGTGAATGGGAGATGTCTTTTCCTACGATAATGAAGGGTGTAGAACGTCTGGCTGAGTTAGGGATTTTGGAAGAAACGACCCATAAGCAACGAAACCGTGTTTATCGAGCGTCTGAGGTTGTAGCGATGTTGACGAAGGGGGCATGATCACTCTAGGTTTAGCCCCGGCGAGTTCCACGATCGCCTCGCCGCGATTATACCCCCGGCTTGGCATAAGCTTGCTCAAGAGCTCACGGTGGAATAGTGAAACTAAGCAGGTCTTGAGCCAGCTTCCTGACTCCACACGGTGAAAATGAAATTTATTCATGACGGAAATTTCATGAGTTTTTACGGGCTTAGCGAAGCGAATTTTGACCAATCAACGGGGCGGTTTACTAGCCAATACCTATGAGGTAAATTCCAGCCAGCGTTTGCATGATTCTAATATTTCTTCTTCATTAAGCAGCGCTAATTCACTTGCTTCAGGGAGGCGGAGGGATTTTCCTGCGCTCGCTTCCACCGAATCATCTCTTACATACTGGGCAAGTATAGCAGCGAGCTGATCCCTGCTCAGCTGTTGATTGACCAAGCCTTCTGCTTGACGTAGTACCCCGGCTAGCGCCTCTCGCGGCAAGGCGTAACGATTATAGACCGTGCGTAGTACCTCGCGCAGATCTTCGCCACTGAGCAGCCCGAGCAAGGCAAAGATAAGTGCTACCTCGATAAAATTATCAAACAACACTATCGGCTTGGTAATCGCCGAACGATCATAAAAAGGAACATCCTTGACCCGACGAATCAAAATAGCATCAACCTGCCCCTGAGGCGGACGAGGAAAACGCTCTAGCAGCAAACGCGCAACCCGGGGGTCGACTCCCATTAACTGTAGATACTCGATAAATTTTGGAGCTGACAGACGCTTCTCAATAAAGAGTTTGACCCCGAGATAAATAAAACTGTCCGCTTCGGCATTATCTCCCAGCATAACATAGTGACTGCCAGGCGGCTGATTGTTGATCAGATTAAGAATAGCCCCCGTTTTGTAAGCAATCTGCTGCTTAAGTTGATCAAAGCGCCCCTTACGCAGATTGTAGGCCTGGTTTTTAAAGGTGTCCGAGCTCCAGTCGAGGCCATCGAGGGTGAATTTTTCTTCGAGAACTTTTCGCAGCTGCGGGGGCGAAGAAGAAACAAAATGCAGGGGTCGAGGATAACGCTGATCTTCAGCAGCTGAAAGATCTCGCATATTTCCCCAGCGAGCAGCCAACAACACCTCGCTCGCTCCCACCACCGTAATTTTATCGTGGGCGTCTTCGAAGGCTATTTTGGCTATTTGCAACAGGGTATCAAAATCGGTTTCAAGGTAAGTTTTATCGATATCACAAATAATCTGCGGAGAAGACGGCGAAGGTTCTTCGGGAAAAAATCGCGAATCGACTAAACGCCAGAGATTATAATTGCCGCCCAGAGGTCTGCGCAATCCCGCAATCAGTCCTGCCACGGTTGCTTACTCCTGTTCGCTCTCATACCAACCATCCGCCTTGCGCCGCTCATGAATAAGGTACCAGGCGCTGCCACAGAATACCCTAATCTTGCTATGGATAGCTAGGATGAGAGCTTCCTGAGCAATCCCTTCCGCGCGAATTACCACATTGACTTGGGCATTGCTTTCGCAGAGCCTGAGGATGCCTTCACGTCCAGCCAGGGCTTGGGGGATGGAGTCAAATAAGGCGAGCCCGTATTTTTTTACATTCTGCCGCTGCCCGCCTAAGCGCGTCGTTGGGGCATGATCAGTCATAGAGATTCTCCTTGTCAGCTTTGTCAACATTGACTTGCCCTTGCTGCCCATTGTACAGTTTTCGAGGGTACTGACGGTAACCTAAATAACACAAAAGGACAATAATGGATCGCGGTATTAAAGATTTTAAAGTAGCAGAGATGAGCCAGGAAACCATCGCCTGGGGACGCAAAGAAATCAACCTGGCCGAAAAAGAAATGCCAGGCCTTATGGCTCTGCGCGAAGAATATCGCGATCGCTTCCCCCTCAAGGGAGCACGTATAGCTGGTTGCCTGCATATGACCATCCAAACAGCGGTACTCATCGAAACCCTCCGGGATTTAGGCGCCGAAGTACGTTGGTCCAGCTGCAATATTTTCTCAACCCAAGATCACGCAGCCGCCGCGATCGCTGCTACCGGTGTACCCGTTTTTGCCTGGAAGGGCATGAACGAGGAGGAATTCAACTGGTGTATCGAGCAGACCCTGGTCTTTGCCGACAACAGGCCTCTGAACATGATTCTTGATGACGGGGGCGATCTCACCACCATGGTGCACGAGCGCTTTCCCCAGTACCTCAGCGGAATTCGTGGTCTTTCCGAGGAAACCACCACCGGCGTACACCGCCTGTACCGCATGCACCAGGAAGGAGCCCTCAAACTCCCGGCAATCAATATCAATGATTCGGTAACCAAATCAAAATTCGACAACCTCTATGGTTGTCGCGAATCTCTAGCCGACGGTATTAAGCGAGCCACTGATATTATGATCGCCGGTAAGGTGGTGGTAATCGCCGGCTACGGCGATGTGGGCAAGGGCTGCGCCCAGTCCATGCGCTCCTACGGGGCGCGGGTATTGATCACCGAAATCGATCCCATTTGCGCGCTACAAGCAGCAATGGAGGGCTACGAAGTGGTCACCATGGAAACAGCTGCCCCTCAGGGTGATATTTTTGTTACCGCTACTGGTTGCATTGATGTGATTGATCACCAGCATTTTGTGGTGATGAAGGACGAGGCCATCCTCTGTAATATAGGCCATTTTGATTCTGAAATAGCTATCGCCTGGCTCGAAAAACATCCCGAAATTACCGAAACAGCCATTAAGCCCCAGGTGGATCGCTTTACCCTGGCCAACGGCCGTTCTTTACTTATTTTAGCCCGTGGTCGCCTGGTTAACTTGGGCTGTGCAACGGGGCATCCGAGCTTTGTGATGTCAAATTCCTTTACCAATCAAACTCTGGCGCAGATCGAGTTATGGCAAAACGCCAGTGCCTACAAAGTGGGAGTCTATACCCTCTCGAAGGAATTAGACGAAAAAGTCGCCGCCTTGCATCTTGGCAAACTTGGGGTACAACTTACCACCCTAAGTGCCGACCAGGCTCGTTACCTTAATCTCCCCGTAAAAGGGCCGTTTAAACCCGCTCATTATAGGTACTAAACCCTTGATAAAACTTCGCCAGCTGCTCGGACAACGCAGCCTGCAAACCCTCGGCATTTTGCTCCTCTTTGGGTTATTGGCTCCCTTCATACCCGGCGATGGGCACCGAGCTCTCTACACCTTTAGCGTTCTTCTCAAAGATTTGCTGATTTGGATGATGCCGCTTACTGTTGCCTTTTTTATCGCCCAAACCGTGGCTTCTTTTGAGCATAAAGCACCGCTGTTTATTGCCACCATCGTGCTGTTCGAAACCCTCTCGAATTTTGCCAGCGTCTGGTACAGCTACGGAGCAGCAAGCCTTTTGACCAGCGGGGTGGAACGCATCAACTCGAACGATCTTCCAGCCAGTCTCGAGCCTCTATGGCGTCTGCCCTGGCTAAGACCCCGCTGGTGGGGGGCTGATCGCGGTTGTTTGGCAGGGCTGCTTCTCGGCATAAGCGGGGCGTGGTTCGGGCAGCAGAGCTCCCTTGCTCAGTTTATCGCGCGCGGCAAAAACCTCCTCGAGCAGGTGCTTACCCGGGTCTTTGCCCGTTGTATTCCTCTTTTTATTCTCGGTTTTGTAGCGAATCTCTATCAAACCAACTTGGTCGCTGCACTCCTCCGCGACTCTAGGGTCTTGGTGCTTAGTCTGGCCCTGGTCTGGTTGGTCTATATTGGGGGCTTGTTTGTATTCAGCAGCGGCTTGAACCTAAGCCGCTGGCTTGCTCATATTCGCCATTTACTGCCTGCAGGGGGCTTGGCGCTGAGCTCTGCTTGCAGTCTCTCCACCATGCCTTGGACCATTCAGGGGACTGCAAAAAATCTGCGAGACCCATCCTTAGCGGCCGCGGTAATTCCAGCAACCACCAATATTCAGCAAATTGGCGACGCCATTGCCAATACGTTTTTATGTTTTGCTCTTTATAGCCACTATTTTGGAGCACCTCCTGCTGTGGGAATGTGGTTAAATTTTTCTCTCGCCTTCGTCCTAGCTCGCTTTGCCACTGCTGCGGTGCTCGGGGGGGCAATTTTTGTGATGCTGCCCATCTATGAAACGTATTTGCATTTCACCCCCGAGATGATCGCGGTAATTCTTGCGTATAATGTGCTGCTTGATCCGTTGATCACCAGCAGCAACGTTATGGCCAATGGCGCACTCTGCCGGATTTTTGAACGAGTGTGGGATAGGGTTAGGAGCTTGGGAGGTCCTCCCAAGCTCCTAACGTAAACTCGTGGCCGCTATTTCCACCAAAGCCCCCAAGGGCATACGTGAAACCTCTACGGCACAGCGTGCAGGATAGGGCTCCTGAGTGAAAAACCGCTGGTACACGCGGTTTAATACGGCAAAATCATCCATGTTCTTTAAAAATACTTCCACCTTCACCACCTGAGCAAAACTCGATCCCCCGGCATTGAGAATGGTCCCGAGATTGTGCAGGGCCTGCTCGCATTGCTTTTCTATCCCTCCGCTCACCAGCTGCCCGCTTTGCGGATCGAGACCTACCTGCCCACTAATGAACAAAAATCCCCCTGCAGCGATGCCTGGGGAGTAGGGGCCAATCGGCTTTGTACCGTCCACTGCACTTACTTTGAGCAGGTTAGTCATTATTTTTTCCCTTTTTTTATTCGTTTTAACCTAGCTTAAGAGGGGATTCTTAGGCTATAAGAGACTTCTTTTCTAAAGGAAATTTTATGTTATTACAAAAGTTATCTTATGCTCTCGGATTAATCACCCTTGTTTTACTGACCCCCGTATCCGCAAGCTTTGCCACTTCTAAAGTCCTGGTCTTTGAACTCCCCAATGGTGAGCAAAGAGACATTGGAGCGGGCTACTTCAAAAACGGAATGAGCGCAAAAATTGGCGATTATGTTACTGGTGCTGAAGATAGCGCTACAGAGAAAATCCTGGCTTCTGTGGGTATAGAGCGGGGAGCTGTTCTTGAAGTCTTACAAATCAGAAAAGGGGATATAAGCGCTGGCTTACTGCCCACCAATAGGCTCCTGCATATATCCCTGGGTGCAGGAAATACGCGTAGCATAAGCGAAGGCTTTTTTCTCCATGGTATGAAGGCAAATATTGGCGATACTGTGGTGTTTACCTTAGCAGGACGTTCATCAATGGGAGGTTATTTTAAGTCTTTGGGGATTTCCCCAGGTGATTCCTTCATTGTTGAACAGATAAGCCACTAAGCTCTTTTTTTGCTGCAGCAAGGGCAATTCTTACAAGAGCATCCGCACTCTCCTCCCTTGCGGGTATTAGTACAGCAGCAGCTTCCCTTATTGCAGTAGCTACAATCTTTCCCGCAGGTACAGTTCCTACAGCCGCAAGGAGCCTTGGGTTTTGGCGCAGCACCAGCTCCTTGAGGTGGAACAGCAAACATTTGCCCAGCTAATAAGGGCACTAACAAAGCGACGATTGGCGATTTTAAAGAATAATACATACAACTCACCTTTTTTTGCTAAAGTTCTTACGGGCGTCGTTGCATAAAAACGATCGCGATCTTGCTCCCTGGAGGAGACCCGTGATTATTATAACACTAGGCGATCCTTTAAGCATCTCTGTGGCAACAGTTGCCAAGTTACTTGCCACAAGCGGATCTCAGTCTTTTCCGCTGCTGCTCGTGGGTAGTTATTGGCACTGGCAGGACCAGATCAGACGCCTCGGCCTTACTCCCCTGCTAATGCGCCCCATTAAGCAGCTGGGGGAGGCTAAGCCCCACGAGCTGTCCTTCCTCGACAGCGGCGGTGCCGAGCGCCCTGCTGAGCACCTGAGCGGCGAAGAGCGCGGCCAGATTGCCTGCCGGGCGCTCTTTAGCCTCGAGGGGTTTATGCCACCTCACCCCTTAGCCGTACTCACCTGCCCGATCAATAAACGTCACTGTGCCGCTGCAGGTTTTCGCGAGGTGGGACAAACCGAATATTTTCAACGCATCTGGAATAAACCGGCAATAATGGTGCTGGCTGGACCTGCCCTCCGCGTCGGTTTAACCACCAATCATATTGCCTTAGCCGATGTCAGTTCGCGGCTTACTCGGACTTTGCTGGTGGACAAGCTGGCTTTGTTTCATTATACTCTTCAACGAAATTTCGGCATTAGCAAGCCTCGCCTCGTCGTCTGCGGTCTCAATCCCCACAATGGCGAGGGGGGACTGTGTAGCAAGCACGAGGAAGAGACGATTATTCTTCCGGCAATTGCCAGCTACAATCAAGCTAACCCGCTGGCGCTACCGGTGGCCGGGCCGATGCCTGCTGATTCAGTGTTCTGGGCGGCACGCCACGGCCACTGGGATGGGGTGCTGGCGCTCTACCACGATCAGGGACTTGGACCCTTTAAAACCCTCTATTTTGATGATGGCATCAATGTATCGGGAGGGCTACCCTATCTCCGCGTCGCGCCTGATCATGGACCAGTGGAGGATTATTATCTTAAGGAAGGTGCTTCCCCGCAGAGTTTCAAACGGGCCTGGGATTTTGCTCAGGCCTATGTATATCCATCGGGCTAAAGGAGCAAGGTGAGCCACGAATTATCCCATATAACCGTATCCGGAGCCTCTGAGCAGAACCTCAAGGACATAAACGTTGCTATTCCCCGCAATGCCATCACCGTCATTACCGGGGTAAGCGGCTCCGGCAAGAGCACCCTGGCCTTTGATACGATTTTAAACGAAGCTCAGCGGCGTTTTTTCTATACTCTTTCCCACTATTCACGCCAGTTTTTGGCACTGGGTACTCGCGCCAAAGTGCGACGAATAACCGGGCTCTCCCCTGCCATCGCCCTCGCTCAAAATGAAACGCAGCCATCATCGCGAGCCTCGGTAGGTAGTCAAAGCGATCTTACTGAGTTGCTCGGCGTTATGTTTGCCCGCTTTGGTGAACGACGCTGCCCTCAGCATAGTTTACCCACCGGCGCCCTTCCCCGCGAGGAGATGCTTGCGGCAATTACTCGGCGCTTCAGCAACAACACTATGCTGGCCATATGTGCCCCCCTAGCCGAACAAAAAAAGGGCCATTTCGAGCAGCAGTTGAGCAAATTAGTGCATAAAGGTTTTTTGAAGGCTTCCATCGACGGTACGATTCGTCATTTGACCCCCCTGCCCCGTCTGAACAAAGAAGTCAAACACACCATCAAAGTGATTATCGATCAGGTACAACTAAAAGCCAGCAATCGGGCTCGCTTGGAACGCAGTTTAATCACCGCGCTCAATATGGCAAACGACACAGCCGAAGTGTTCCCCCTGAGCGACGAGCAGCATCTCGACCTTAACGGGATCTTGCATCTCTCCGCCCGAGATGGCTGCCCCAGCTGTGGCTTTAGTTGGCCCAGCCTTGATCCTCGCTATTTTTCTCCTAACTCTCTGGGCCGCTGCTCCGCTTGCGCCGGCAGTGGCTGCGAAGGCTTAGGTAATGAGGACGACGAGACTGCAGCTAACGAAGCAGAGGATGAGGAGGAGGCCAGCATCGCTGCCTGGACGCCACTGCTGCCCTGCGGCAGCTGCCGGGGAACCGGTATCAAGGCAGAGATGGCGCATGTGCGTCTCAACGAAATTTCGGCGATTGATGCGCAACTCCTTTCCCTTGCCGAGCTGAACACCCTGCTAACGAATACCAGTGAGGCCGGTTTACTCAATAACCCAGCTTTTATGCGAGTCCGGGAGGAGATCCAGAGCACCCTCCGCCGCCTCCTCGCCATCGGCCTTGGCTATCTGCATCTGGGACGACGAGTACGGACGCTCTCCGCCGGTGAGGCCCAGCGTTTACGTCTTGCGAGTCTTCTTGGCGAGCAGTTACGCGGTATCACCTACGTCCTTGATGAGCCGAGTCAGGGCTTGCATCCCGAGGAGCTGGTGCGCTTACACGAGCACCTCGTTACTTTACGAGATTTGGGCAACACCATTATTATTGTGGATCACGATGAGGGAATTATCCGTGCCGCTGACCATATTATTGATCTCGGTCCCTGCGGTGGTAGTCAGGGGGGCTACGTCCTTGCCGAATTTGCTCCTGCTGCAGCTGAACAATTTAAAGACCGCTCACAAACTGCCGCTTACCTCTGCAGTCGTTCAGGGAGCGACAAGTATCGTCGTCACCACCAAGGAGCAAGCGAGCCCGAGCAGCAGAAGAGCGAAGCATTTTTTCGAGTGCATGCCGCTCGTCTTCATAATTTAGCTATCGACGAAGTTTCGTTTAAAATTGGAGCCCTTAATTGTATCACCGGTGTATCCGGAGCAGGTAAATCAAATCTGGTTTTACGCACTATTTATCCCCTAGCAGCTGAATATTTTCAGCAGTTGGGGAGGGCAGGGAAAAGCCCCCGAGCAGCTGCACGTACTAAGACTAGCCTCGTTGGCCTTCCCTGTGGGGGAATCTCCGGCCTGGAAGAGTTGCTCGGTGTGCAGATAATCGATCGTCGCCCGATTGCCAAGAGTAGCATCAGTATGCCTGCTACCTACCTCGATATATTCACCTATTTACGTACCCTCTATGCCAAGGTTCCCGAGGCCCAGTTGCTGGGCTTAACGCCCCGGATGTTTTCTCTATCGGTGAACGGAGGGCGCTGCGCCGAATGTGGAGGACGAGGAGAATTACTGAAGTCGATGAAGTTCCTCGCTGATGCCCGCGTGCTTTGTCCGCTTTGTCAGGGGAAGCGCTATCAGGACCATCTGCTTGATATTCGCTATCAAGGAGTAAATATTGGCGAGGCGCTGTCATTTACCATTGACGAAGCCTGCGCCTTTTTTAAAAACCACCGTTTGCTCTACCAACGTCTCAAACCTGCCCAAGATCTCGGCCTTGGTTATCTTAAACTCGGGCAACCGAGCCGAACCCTCTCGGGGGGCGAGGCTCAGCGCCTCAAGCTTGCACCGCTGCTCACTATGAACAAGCGAGTCAATCAAAAACAATTAGTTATTCTCGATGAACCAACTCAGGGGCTTCATCCTCAGGATATTGAAGCGCTACTCACGGCATTAGGCAAGCTATGCGCCGAAGGCAGTACCCTCCTGGTAATCGAGCATAGTATGCAGGTAATCGCCCACAGCCATTGGCTGGTTGATCTCGGACCGGGAGCGGCCGGAGAGGGTGGTAAGCTGGTTTTTCAGGGAAACAATCAAGGCCTAGCGAAATGTCGTGAATCGATAAGTGGCCGCTACTTTGCCCAGTGGTTACAGAGATAGAATAATGGTCACTACTCAGCATAAGCTGGGGGAACTTTGTGAACAAAGTTCCCCCAGACCCCATAGGTGATCGGTATTTTTAACGAAGCAACTATCGGCGCTGCCATGCGAGGAAACTTTGTGAACAAAGTTTCCCCTGCACCCCTTCAAAAACTTTAAAAAGGCAAA
>JAHFAI010000057.1 GCA_023250635.1 Deltaproteobacteria bacterium
GGCTTTGCTGTGTGGGTATATCCACAGGATTCAAAAGAAGGTTTCTATTTTATTCCATCAATGTTCCCCTTCACTGGATTTATCTCGACGCACAGCTCGTTTTTCGTCCTTCGCTCACCTTTTAGCAAGGGCAGGGGGCTCAGGTGGGGTCAAATTTTATCCGCTTCGAGCGGATGGAATTTGATGCCACCGTAAGCCTCCTGCCATGCTGGAGGTGGCGAGGAGCGAAACCTGCAAGGCCGGTGAGGGGCTTCTCCCTAGCCTTTGAAATTTTCTGGCAGCGACCGACAGGTGGAAGGGAAGCTTTTTTCTCTCCTTTGTTCTTTTTAGGGGTGGAGCTTTGCTCAAAATGCGGTTTCCCACAGGACAAAGTGCTGGGATCTCTCCAGCCCGGCGAACAGAGGTATTTTGAGGGATTTGCTGACTTCTCTCGAGGCTGCCCGATTTCTTTCAGATACTTTTCACAAGTGCAGAAAGAGGGGCTACGTTTTAAATATATTCCCTGTTCAAGATTCGCTTCTCTCTTGCCGAAAAACAAGCACGATCTATTCTTCAGGAGAGCTGAATAAGATGAAATTTGTTTATATTCTTCTTTTATTGATTTTTTTTTCACAACTATCAAATTGCACCAAAATTAATCCTTCTCTGTCCTCAGCTTCAGACCCACCGCCCACGCCTCTTACTCATCCAGTTACCTCGGATTCACAACCTTCCGCTGCCAATATTGCCGTTGAAGTAAGCAATTATCACACCAGCGAGCAAGGCACTGCCGAACTTGTTAGCCCTCCCACCGTCCATACGTTCAGCACAACCACCCAGCAAAAATCAGCTGCTATTCTTACCATCACTCGAGAAATATCGAAATTAATGGCTGCACATGCGGTCACCATCGCAGACTTTAACGCACCCCACCTAATTAAAGCCGAATTTAATGAAGCCCTCAGCCAAGGTAGTTATTTTTATTTGATTGACGAGGGATCAGGACTCTTTTTTGTTACAACCAATAGCGATAGTTTGCAAAAATTTGTAAATTCGTATCCTAATGATTTACTAGTCAGTTCTTCAGGGACATTTGATCTCGACCAAAATGGCTTTCTTGCAAAGGTAAGTAATAACTCACCCTATGGACTTACCGACAGCTCATTAACAAACTTCTTTGCTCAGGCAAGCAAGGGTGGATTTACCTCGAGTGAGGGCTCCTTTTCCCTAACTGCCAATGTAAGCGCCATAGCTAATCTTGAAAAGCGCGTTACCTCTAAGCTAACTCACGAGCCGAGGGTTGCACCATCCCGCCCCGCACTAAAAACCGAACCACTTTTCAATCCTGAAGTTAAAAGCGAACCTCATGTTGGTGCAGCTACCCGGGTAGAATCCTCTGCAGAGAGGAAAACCCCTCGCGCTCCCGTCAAACCAGAATCCACCGTGGTACTGCCCATTCCCGGGACCAGGCCTCCTGCTTTAGAGGTTATTCTTGAGGCCTTTCCTGAAATGAAAAATACCAAGCAAGCAGCCGGGGGAGCTTCAGGTGATGTGTATTTTGGTAGCTTAAACGGCAGAGAAGTTGTTGCTAAACGCATCGCCGATCCTTCAGAAATTCAATTGATGGAGTACCTGGCATATTGGAAAATAGGAGTGCCAGTGTTGGCAAGTAGCAAAAAAAAGGGCTCTCAACTTTCAGCTGTTCTTATGCCCAAGGCAAGCTCGGATGCCGAAAGTGTGGTAGAAAAAGCAGGGCCACAAGATTCGTATTTTCGTCAATTAGTGGCTGAAAGTTCCGCTTGCTTGGCCGGAATGCATCAGCTTGGATACGCTCACAATGATTGGAAACTGGATAACCTATTGCTCCATGACGGACATTATAAGATTGCGGATCTCGGTTCGGCAAAACCCATAAATACTCCAAACCCAATTGGATCGGGGGATCCTCGATTTTTAGATCCCTCACAATTTGGTTCTCCCTACGCTCGTCCGGAGGCCGATGTCTATGCCCAAGGAATGAGCTTAGGATATGCCTATCTTAAAAAATTCAGTCCTCCTGTGAAACTTCCCGATCTCAAAACACTCCGTTCCGGCGATCCTCAAGCAAGCGCTACCTTTTCGAAGGACGCTTTCGATTTTCAAAACGAAATACGCTACAGGCTCACCATAGCAGCACAGTGGGGAGATCATATGGCCGCAGAATTGCTCAGCCATATTAATCCCCATCCTGATTTACGCCCCACCTCTGCTACCATTGCAAAAAGGTTTTCCTCCTCTCTTGCACCAGCGGAATCGGTATAAATAGAGCTAGGCGCCGCCCGAGGGAGCACCACAGTATACGCGTTGGCACATGAGGAGCGGAGCGACCAGGCAACAACGCAGATGCCCCTTTATCAGCAAAATCTAGTTAGGCGCTGGCGCGAAATAGAATATTTCGTGCCGCGACGTGTCCTGAGGAGCAAAGCGACGAAGGATCTATAACGTGATATCAGGATGTTATGTGAAAGATCCTCCTCACTGCGTTCGTCAGGACACGGCGCTGGCGCTTTCGCGCCAGCGCCGTGTTACTGAACCGTCATCCTGAGCGGAGCGAAGGACCACCCAAGTTACTTTATAGTTGGGAGGTCCTTCGCTCCGCTCAGGATGACGAAAGGACAACTCCTCTTCCTTACAATTAAGGTTTCGATGAGTGTCCCCGCTCCGGCTCTGCGCTTACGGGCATGTTCCGGCAAGTACAATTTCCTCGACGGATCTTTCTTCCTTTGTCTTTTTGTTTTTTAAATTAAGGGTGAGTCTACAACGATATGTATCTCCCCTATAGCGACCGTTTTCTGACACACACTGCCTCTTAACAAAGTAAGCACAGTTTCCAACGCATACCTTTCGGTATTCGTCTAATCCCCCGGATCTAAAATTTTCTCCAGCAGACCGCCACTTATTTTCATTCCCCGCCCCCGGCTTCGCCCAGGTATTCCACCCCTCAACGAAACAATCCCCGTTACGAATGTCTTCATCATCATATTTAGGGCAAGAAGGCCAAGACTTATCACCCGTACAAGCCTCTTTAAAAGATTTTTTCTCTTTTCCATTGCACAGAGCCCCCTCAGGACAGAGGGTACAACCACCATTGGCGGAGTAGTGCGTAGGCTTGCAACCAGTCATTGCTGTGGCGCTACAGGCAGCCCCCTCAGGACAGAGGGTACAACCACCATTGGCGGAGTAATGCGTAGGCTTGCAACCAGTCATTGCTGTGGCGCTACAGATAGCCCCATCAGGGCAGAGGGTACAACTACGATTGCTGGAGAAGTACCCATCTTCACAACCAGTGAAAGCGATTGCGCTACAAATACCATGATCCGGGCATGAAATACACCTGCCAGCTGGCATACTAAAGTAAGAGCCTGTTGGACAATCTCCTTTAAAATTTCCATACCCAATCCCAGTGGAGCTGCTATCACATTTTGGGATTGAGGCTGATCCAGCCTTAGTGCAAAGAATCTTTTCATCTTCGCAACGAGCATTGTTGGGACAAGAAAATCTACATAACGGCGCAATAAACCCCCCCGATATCAATTGATAGTTAGGGTCGCAAACTACTTTTTCGTTCTTTTTGTCACAGTGGGCATGTTGAAACTCATGGCCCTTGTTATCTTTAACGCCATTCGCAGTTACCACACATGTACCTCCACCCCATGAAATTTGCGAATAACTCATTATCAAGAGAGCAGCCAAAATTCTAAAAACAAACCACAATAAAAAATAGCGCCCGCCCATAGTCATCTCCTAAAAATTATTTCTCAATGGAATACTCTTTTATCAAGTTCTCGAAACTGCGCATATCAGCGGAGACCAGATCTTGGTTGCGTTTAACCCGAGCATCGGGGGCCTCGTCCTTACGAAAAAAATTAGTATCAAGTTCGAGAATGCCTTTGGTCCAGAGGTTGGGATTAACTTCAGCGTAGCGGCGCTGCCAATGACTGCGGCGCAGCCGGCTCGCTGCCGACATAAAGCGGTAGTTGATCGTAGCCTCCCAGAGATAAATTTTTACCCTTCTCCGCTCAACAGGAAGCTTGGCGTGAGATTGAAAGCGAACGGCCCGTCCAATCACCTGATCGAGCAGGGCGATATTGGCAACCGGCTCCAAAATATGAAACTGCTCGGTTTCTAGCAGGGAAATCCCCTCGGTAATTTCGGGGTGAATCAGAATAATACGTTTTTTGCCGCTGTTATACTCAGCAAGACGCGAAGTCTGCTCCTCGATGCTCAGCTCAGGATGAAGGATCACATATTGATCAGCAAAACCGTGGCGCTTAAGAAATTCTCCAAACTGTAAAATACCATTGTGATAATAATTTGAATAAACAGCAATCCGTCCAGATTCCGCCTGGATTTTTTCGAGTATTTCCATAAATTTGTTGGACTCAACCAACGCCCCTTGGGTATTTTTAAGAGCGAGATTACCTATCTGCCGACCGGCAGTTTCGTCACGAAGAAAATCCCGTTGGACCAGATGACTGTTAAGCCGCAAATATTCACTACTATACGAGGCATGAGAGTCAGCAAGCAGGAGATTGAGCTCACTATCATCAAGGTCTTCATCAGCGAAATCTAAAAAGAACCCCGTTTGTTCTATGGTGTAAGGAGAAGTATTCGCAATAATTTCTTTTTGGGGATAGTCCTTTAAACTCTCTGCTTCTAGAGCATAAAATGACACATAATTCTTAGCAAAATCCGCCATTAAATCAGCACGGAATTCCCGAAACGAAATAGTGTGCACGGGAAACCATTCACCCATTTGCGGGACTATAATCCCACCGGTAGCTGCGACCAGAGGAGCCAAGATCGGGCTCCCGGCAGTGATTAAGGTAAAACTCGCTGCCAAAGCCATCCATAAGGGGAAATACCCCATTACCAATTTGCTTTCCAGAAAATAGCCCCGCCATAGAGAGGTTTGCGGTTTGACCACAAGATACTGCTGGCGAAATTGCTCAGAATTATAAGGGAATTGGTCCACCTCGCTAAAGAGATTGGCTATATAAGCAATATCTGAGGCGTTGCTAAAGATCGGCGTACCAGTGAGCAGCAGAATTTTTTCTGCACTTCTAAAGCGACTATACAACAGACTATATTTTTCGCCTTCACTGCTTGAGGCATAGCGGATTTGATTCACTAATTTGTGTACTTCATCGACGATGAGTACGCTCTTGCTCAAGTCTCGATCCTTGAGGCTTTGCCAAGCATCCTCTAAAGCAATCAATTCGTAGCGCTGGGGATTTTTAACTCCGTAGGACTGCAGCTGGGTTAACCAGTTGCTTTTCAAAAAACGCGGCAAAACCACCAGCACCGCTTTTTCGGGGTAAGATTCTGCGAAGGCGATGGACAAATAGGTCTTGCCAGAACCCAGGGCATGATACAGCAAGAGGCCTTTTTGCTGGGGATGCTTATGAAGGTAGTCCACCGCATATTGCTGATGTGGCTGCAGGGTTATTTTTGCCCAAGCTGATGATGATCCAAACGAAAAAACGTATAAAAGCAAAATTCGCCAAAACCAATTCATCTAGACCTCCAAACCCATTCTGAATATTATAATAGTTAGGCGCTGGCGCGAAAGCGCCAGCGCCGTGTCCTGACGAACGCAGTGAGGAAGGATTTTTCATATAACATCATGATATCACATGACAGATCCTTCGTCGCTTTGCTCCTCAGGACACGCCGCTGGCATGCGAAACCGCTGCGCCGAGGCGGCTTGCAGTTTCGCGCCAGCGACTAGTTACATTATAGCTTACGAAGGACGACTTATGTATTTGCTATTTTTTTCGCTGCTCCTGCTTGCTGCTCCAGCCCTAGGGGTTACCGTCAGTAAACGCCCAAGCAATTATCCCCAAACAACGTTTAGCTACGGGTCGGTACAGCCAGGAAAAGGACGTTATATAAATGGAAAAACTGGGGCCATTGATGCTGAAGGTTCCTTTAAAGGCGCCAGTACCTACCAGTTCGATATTGAAATCCCTTCTCTCGATTTTTTCTCCATAGGGTTTAATGGAAAAGTATTTATTGCTACCGCCTCCTCTGCCGAAAGAATCCGTGCTACAGGCCCCGTATTTGATCATTTTTATCTGGGGCTCGGTGGCTTTTGGCGCCTCCACTACCCCCTACTCTCCAGCCTCGAGGGCTTTGGACGCGTCGATCTCGGGATTGGCCCCTTTTTGGGGGCGGTTACCGGTGTCCTCGATTCTGGCTCAGCGACCATGGAAGGCGGTGGGGGAATGATGGGAGAATTCGGCTTACAGCTAGGAATGGATTACTCGTTCAGTCAGTGGTTTGCTCTCACTGCTGCTTATAATAAGAGCTTCTATTATGGTTTGGAAACCCTCGCTGGTAATATCCGTAGTCAAGACCCGCACAGCACAAAAGGCCGCCAGCGGGTAAGTCTCAGTGCTGATGCCATCCTCATCGGCCTGAAGACCACCTACCTGTAAAAACCCAAATACACCTTGACTTGCCGCAGGTTTCTCCCCTATAGGAGAGGTTTGTTCACTACGCGTTTGGGTAATTCCAGGAGCATCTAGGTAAATATGACTATTAAGCAGAAAATCAAAAAAGGCGATGAAGTAGTGGTTCTTTCTGGGCGCTCTAAGGGGCAGACCGGAAAAGTAGACCAGGTATTGGTACAAGCAGGTAAGGTTTTCGTTACCGGCGTCAACCTTTACAAGAAACACCGTAAGCCCGGACAAGCCGCCGGCCAAGAAGGCGGTATCATTGAGAAGCCTATGCCGCTACCTATTAGCGCCGTAGCTTTTATTGATCCCAAAAGCAAAAAACCAAGTAAAATCGGCTATAAACTCGAAGAGAACAGCAGTAAACTACGGATTGCTAAGGCCTCCGGCAGCACCATCTAAGGTCTCGGGTTCGGGGGTTCACATCAGAGGGGCTGTTAAGCCCCTTCTTTTTCCTTGGAAAGGATCCCTCACGGTGAAAATTGTTTTTGCAAAGCAAGACCCGGCTACCGTTCTCAAGCAAATCGCCAGCTCTATCGGCGGCCCAACCCTCAAAAATATGATCTCCTTCAACCTTGGCAAGAATAATCATCTCGAAGTAACCATTAAAAAAGCTGGAACCTCCCATCTTTCCTTTAGCTTTCACGAAAGCCCCCAAGAAATAATCTGGCAGCTCACCAGCCAGAAAATAGCCCTAGCCCATCTGGCCTTTAAAGCGACGATTTTTGAACGCCTTACAAACGTGATTGAGCGTCAAGGCGGCAAGGTAATCGACCAGCATTAGGGGGGTATGTGCTCCATCAACTTCCAGCACTTAGGGATTTTACCCGAATCTCCTCTGCCCTCAAGGCTTCCGTCGTGGCTATTGGCAATTTTGATGGACTGCATCGTGGCCATCGTCTCTTACTCAAGGAAATGGAGAACAGTCCAAGCCTCACTAAGGCGGTGCTAACTTTTAATCCGCGTCCAAAAGTGTTCTTTTGTCAACGTGCAGGCCAAGCGCTACTCGCTGATAACCTCTTTAGCGAGGAGCAAAAGTTCAGAGCTTTTCTCGAGCTCGGCATCAACTATGTGCTCAACCAGCCATTTTCCGAAGCTTTTAGCCAACTCAGCCCCGAGGATTTTTATCAGCAGCTGCTGCGTCGCTATTTAGGCGCCAAGAAGATTATCGTTGGCGAGAATTTTTACTTCGGTCATAAGCGCCAGGGTAATACCGACTGGCTCCGTGAACATACCGCTCGCGATAAGCTTGCCCTCGGGATTATCCCAGCGGCTGAAGAAAACGGCCTGCTGTTGAGTAGCACCCGCATTCGCACAGCCCTCGACCAGGGGAAGGTGGAAATCGCCGCACAGCTGCTCGGACGCCCTTACCTCCTCGAAGGAAGCAGCCTGCAAGGCGCCCAACTCGGGCGCACCTTGGGATTCCCGACAATTAATCTTGTGCCCCCAAATCAGCAGCTCCCCGCCAAGGGGGTTTACGCAGGCTATGTGTGGCTAGGCCACAAGGAAAAAAGCTCTGCTCCCCCCATCTTTCCGCAGCTTGACAAGCTTTATCCCGCGGTATTTAATCTGGGCCTCCGACCGACGCTGAATTCGCTACACCCCTCTCTCCACCTTGAGGCACACCTTCTTGAGACTCAGCTACCTCTAAACCTCTATGGACTTCCCTGTGGTTTTTATTTTTCTCATTTTATCCGCTGTGAACAAAAATTTGCCTCTCTCGACGAGCTCAAACAACAAATAAAAAAAGATATCAGCTTCGCTCGCAGCAAATTGTTATAATTGCTATGCTTAGGCAGCTACCCTTATCCTCTACCTAAGCGGAGCTAAGATGTTCTTTAATCGTGAGCTAAGCTGGCTAGAATTTAACGGCCGGGTACTAGACGAAGCTCTAGACCCCCACAATCCCTTATTAGATCGCCTGCGTTTTCTGAGCATTTTTTCCACTAATCTCGACGAATTTTTTATGATTCGGGTCGCCAGCTTAAAAAAGCTCGTCCGCGAAGGTAAGATTGTCTGCGAATCTCCCGATCAACTACCGCTTAGAGATATTCTCCTGCAAATTTATCGTCGCTGTCAGAAATTTATTAACAGCTGCTATCAATGTTTGCACCAGGAACTCCTCCCCCGACTTGCCGGTGAAGGGGTGCGACTATTTCGTTTTGCCGAAATTTCGGAAAAGCAAAAAATCTATCTAGCGAATTATTTCAATGAAAATGTTTTCCCGGTGCTAACCCCCTTGGCGGTTGATCCTTCCCACCCCTACCCTTACCTCAATAATCTTGCTAGCTATATTCTCGCTGAATTCAAAAGCCAAAGCGCTACTTCCCAAGGCGCAAAATTAACCGGTTTTGTAGAGATCCCCAGTGTTCTGCCGCGTTTGCTCAAATTACCCAGCGAGAATCCTCATATCCACGAGTTTATTTTTCTTGAGGAACTGATTACTGCCCATCTCGACCAACTTTTTCTGGGTTTTGAAATGCTTAGCACCTGCGTGGTTCGGGTCACTCGCGATGTTGACTACCACCTCCTTGAGCACAATATCGTCGACTTAATGGAATCCATTAAACGAGAAGTCCTGACGAAATCACACCAAGAAGCCGTGCGTCTCGAGGTCTGTGCCGAGACCTCCGAACAGGTCATCGCCCATCTCCAAGGCATACTTAAACTCTCCAGCGAGGATATCTACCACCTGCCCTCCCCCCTGGCCCTAGGTGGACTGAGCAGCCTCTGTGAGTTACCCCTCGACCATTGTCGCGAGGAGGATTTTAATCCCCGTTTGCCAGCCCGCCTCGCCAACCAGCATAATATTTTCTCGCTGATTAAAGAAAAAGATTTCCTGGTACATCTGCCCTACGAGAGTTTTTATGCAGTTATTGAATTTCTTAATGCTGCGGCTACCGACCCGAGCGTCTTGGCTATTAAACAAACCCTTTATCGATTCTCCGGTGACTCTCCCATCCTCGATGCCCTCGTTCAAGCAGCAGAAAACGGCAAACAAGTCACCGTGGTAATCGAGCTCAAGGCACGCTTTGAAGAAAAAAACAATGTTGCCTGGGCTCATTTACTGGAGCGCTCCGGGGTCAATGTGGTCTACGGTTTTGTCGGCTTAAAAACCCACTGCAAAGCAACCCTGGTGGTGCGCAAAGAAGGTCAGCAGATGCTCCGTTATGTGCATCTTTCCACCGGCAACTATAATCCAAAAACTGCCCGGCTCTACACGGATCTCTCGCTCTTTACTATTCACGAGGGGATTGGCCAGGATATTTCTGCCCTGTTCAATTTACTTACTGGTTTTAACGTCCTGGGAGAACAGAATTCCGGAAAAACCAGCAAGAACACTCCTAATTTTTCTACTATTGGGGTTGCCCCCCTCGATCTGCGTCAGCACCTGCTCGAAGAAATAGAGGGAGTAATGGCAGCTCGTCGCCGGGGAGAAGCGGGCCTCATTATCGCCAAGATTAATGGTCTCGTCGATCAAGCCCTGATTGAAAAATTATATGCTGCCTCTGGCGAGGGCGTGCGCATCAAATTAATCGTCCGCGGAGTTTGTTGTTTGCGCCCCCAGATCAAGGGACTCAGCGAAAATATCGAAGTAATTTCTTTGATCGATCGCTTTTTGGAACACAGTCGTATTTACTATTTTCAAGCAGGGGCTGAGGCGCGGGTATTTTTGGCCAGCGCCGATTGGATGAATCGCAGTATGGATCACCGTATTGAAATTATGTATCCTATCTTCGATCAGGAGTTAAAAGATCGTATTATTCACGAAATTTTAGCAACATTATGGCAGGATCGCGTGAAAGCAAAGCAACTGACTAGCGACGGCAGCTACAAAGCGCGCCCGCCTCTTTCTGAGCAGGCCCCCCTGCGGGCCCAACGGCGCTTTATTCAAATTGCTCGCGAAGGAGGCATTAAGTCCCTTCCCTACGAAAAAGCCATTCGCTTTAAATTCGAAAGCAAAGGCCGACCGCTGGCAGAAAAAACCCAGCGAAGCAAAAAATTCACCCCCTTTGAAAGGCGCTAGCAAGCATGAGTACAGCCCTCGAGGGGAACTCACCACGGATTGCCGTTATCGATATTGGCTCCAACTCCATACATTTGTTGGTGATGGGAATGGATGCCATGGGTAAGCTGCTCAGCATCGATAGTGAAAAAATTATTCTACGTCTGGGTGAGACCCTAGACCCAGAGGGGAATTTCCCCCCTGGGGTGCGCAAAAGCCTTATAGAATCCCTCCGCCTGCTCCATGAAATAGCCTATTGCTACCAACCCATAATGAGGATTATCGCTAGTCATGCGGTTCGTGTAGCAGCCAATCAAGCCGAGCTCTTAGCTGAAATTAAAAACGAGCTCGGCCTAGAAATCTCCGTAATCAACGGCCGCGAAGAAGCACGCCTCGTCGCCCTGGGCATGCATTATGCGGCAGCCACCCAGGAAAAGGCTTTTTTTGGCTGTGATCTAGGAGGCGGATCCACCGAGCTTTTCAAGGTGCTAAGAGGAAAAATCGTCGAGGCAAGCTCTCAGGCCATCGGCACAGTTACTCTTAATCAGCACTTTATTCGCGGCGCTAACGATCTCGATGCCGCTCTGCGCCGAGCTGAACAGCACGCCGAAAGCATTTTTGCGCCTCTTGCTGCTCAGTTCCCGCGTTCAAACGACTTAGCCCTACTGTCCTCTTCAGTGGGCAAGACCCTGGTAGAATTAGCGCGAAGACAACACCAGGGTACAGGAATAAATGATTCCCACGGCTCGATCCTCAGCGACAGTACCATCGCTTCTTTCTACCAGCAAATAGCGCTGTTGGGCAGCCCCGACAAAATATGCCAGCAGTGGGATTTAGATCCTGACAAAGCAGAGCTACTGCTTGCCGGCACCTGCCTTCTCCACTGTCTCAGCCGCTGCTTCGGCATAAAACGCTGGACGATTTCCACCTATGGCTTACGCGAGGGTTTGGTCCTCGATATGTTTGAAAAACTAGGATTTCGCGAACAAATCAAAAAACACGGGCAGCAAATCGCCTGGTTTAACGTGCAGAGCCTGAGCCGACAACTGCTGGTTGACCAGATTCAGGCTCAACGGGTGAGTGATTGCGCTATTGGGCTCTACGATCAGTTAGTCGAGGCCAAGGCTCTCCCTGCTGCTGTAGAGGGGGAGGATGAACTGCGCAAACTGCTGCGTGCTGCTGCTTGGCTGCACGAATGCGGCAAATTAGTGCACTTCACCCGTTATCACCGTCACTCCCACTACCTGATCATCAATAGCCAGTTGATGGGTTTTAGCGAACGGGAAAAACACTTTATTTCGCTTATTGCCCGTTACCATAATCACGGCAGAATTAGCCGCAAAGACCTCGATTTTAAAATCCTTGGCGAAGTAGACCTTAAAAAAGTCAATTTTCTCGCGGCTATTTTGCGCCTTGCGGTTTCTGCTCATCGTAGCCGCCAGGGAGAGGTTAAGGGCATAGCCATAGTCCGCAACGAATCGGGCTTGCTGCTTAGGGTCAAAGGGCGTCGGCTTAAAGTGGTTTCCCTGGACTTTCAAAAAATTATTCGCGATAAAGACTCTCTCGAACAAAGCCTCGAGCTCGCTATTACCTGCAGTTTAGAAGCAGGAAAAGCAAACGCTGATCAGCCCTCCAAAAAAAGCCTTATCCTACCTTTATGAACTACACCACCTACCATCGCCAACTTAACACCCTGCTCGACTCCCTCTCCGGGCAAAAACCTCCCCGCTTGGTGCTTATTTGGGGCTCGAGCGCTCTCTTCATCAACGAGGCTCTCTCTGCTCTTAAAGCAGCCTGGCTTGCCCGGGAGGATCGCCAGTACCTCTGCCTCGAACCCAGCGACTGGGCGGAGGAAGTTAAGTTTGGGCAACTGGTGGGACAAGGCGGCTTATTTGAAGCAGCCCCCCTCTATCACCTGCGTCATGGCGAACGGGTGGATAAATGGTGGCAGTATTTTACTCGTCTTCCCCGGGAAGGAGAGCAGCTTTTTTGTCTAACGATTTTTCGTGACAAGCTAGCTCCTGCCAGCAAGACGCTCCAAGAAAAACCCCTTACCCTCCAGGTAAGCTGTTTTCCTCCTCAGATGAACGAGCTAAGCCCATACCTCGGCCAGCTCTTAAAACGAGCTGGGCTCAAACTAAGCAGAGAAGCAAGTCACTTGCTTTTGACCAGTACTGGCGATGACGAGAGCAAGCTGGCTAACGAAGTGACCAAGCTCGGGAATATTTTTGCGGCGAACGCGGCTGAAATAAGCGCCGATTCCCTCGCTCCGTATCTTGGCTTAATCCGTGATAATCATGTTTTTCAACTGACTAAGCACCTACTTGCCGGCAATTACAGCAAGGCCCAGCTGCTCTGCCAGGAGCTCCTCCTTCGTCGCGAAAGCGCAATCTCTCTCGTCGGCCTGCTTACCCGCCACACTCGTCTCTTTTTGTACACGGAAGAAGCAAAGCATCGCCACTGGGATCTCAGCCAACAGGCCCGCCTCTTTAAGCTGCCCTTGGGAGTGCTGCGTGACTATGCTCAGAGTCGCCATCGCCCCGCAGAGAGCACTCTTAGACGCAGTTTGCAGGCCTGCCAACAAGCCGACATGGCCCTAAAAAGCACTCAGGCTCTCTCCCCAGAACTCATCCTTACGCAGCTGCTCGAAACCATTGCCGGCAGATAATTCGAACCCTGGGTAACGCCGTGGGGAGAGGCAGTTCTTGCCTATGCCCCACGTATATACCAAGAGATTCACGACTCTGCAGAGAAATATGTTAAAATAATCATATGGACTTATGAACAGGGAGGACAAACAAGTATGTCTACGCCTGGGCAGATCAAATTAACCCTTAATCCCGGAGAGTTTTTTCGGGAACTCATCCACACCGCCACCTCTAATCAACAGATAAGCATTAGCCCCGATATGGAATTCTACTTGGTTAATCTCCTCTGCGAATTTATCTCTCCGGTAAAATTAGCCATCTCTATCGGAGAAATTGATGTTTTTGACACCCCTCTAGCCTTGTTGGTAAAAGCAGCTCTTGAGGCTCCGCCATCGGAGCAGCTCAAAATTTATAAAGTCCTCGGAGATACCAGCTTATATCTCAGTGGCTATTTTCAGGATTACTGCTTACGCAAAACCATCGATCTCGACTACTTTATGAGTATTGGCTCCCATGCCTATCGCAATGTCTCTTCTTTGCTCAAATACCAGCGAAGCAGCGGACCGCGACCAGCAATATTCGCCGAACTTTCGGAGCAATTTTCCGGATTGGTAAGCATCGTTGCAGATGTAGCAGATCAATCGGGGAGCACCAAGGCCAGCGATATTCTGACCTTGTATGATCGCTGGTCGCAAACGCCCACCGATCGCTTACGTAAGCTGCTGCTGAAAAATGGGGTGATTCCCCAGGGGGGGGGGACTAAAGATAAGAATACTCAGTAGAAAAAACTTCAATAGGGTCTATATGAGGTCCGCTGGGTAAAAGCACCTCATGGGGCAGCTGATCACCTGCAAAAAAATCCTGAGGGAAATCTCGGGGGTCTAAATTTTCTTTGGCGAGACAACTAAGGAGAATCCCCTCACTTGCTTGCAAACCTGCCTTGCTGCTTAATGCGGAGAGGTAACAATCAAGTACTTCCTGTATACCTGCTTCGCTGGCACGAGCTACTTGTGCAAACAAGCTGACCATAAAAAAAACCAGAAGGAAACTCTTTCTCATCACTAACTCCGCTAGATAGTAAATGCCCGAGGCTAATTTTTGCTAAATCTTGGTTTTGTTATAGCAAGCATTCGGATAATTCGTTTACCTTGGCCAGCCAGTATAAATCCAAAACAAAAGCCAAATGTATGAGCCAGATAACTCGTGGTGGGATGAAAGCTCGAAGGAAACAAGAGAATCAAGGTAAAACCCACACAGCGAAAAACTCGCATCGGCAAGGAAAACCGCACTTCAAAGCGCAAATAGAGGACTAACCAAATCCCCACCATGGCATACACCATACCGGAGCAACCAAGCAATTGTTGCCAGGGCTCGTAGCAAAGAATGGTGGCAAGATTGACCAGAACTCCAGCGAGAAGCGGTAAGAAGGGAAAAAACCACAGCCCAAAGTAGCTGCGCAATAGCCAACCAAAAATAACAAACAAGGGTGCATTACCCAACAAATGCTCCCAATCAGCGTGGGCTGCGAGAGCAGTAAGCAGGCGCCAATATTTGCCCTCACCAAAAACAAGCTCCTGACTCACGGCGAGATCAAGATCGAGCTGGGGATTCCAACTCAGCATACTCAGAACCACCCCTATGCCGTAGACAAAAAGAACCAGAGGCAAATGGGAAGAGGGCGGTGGCAATTCAAGACGCCCCTGAGGACGAAGCACGATTTCATCTTCATCTACATCTTTATCTACATCCACGGTGTTCTCCTCGCTGCTTCGCAGCTGAGCAGTTGTAGGATAGCCCTAGGCGAGGGAAAGGTAGAAGAAACGTAAGAGCAAAGCTGAGCCAACGCAATAGAGGAAGGGAGAAATATTTCGCCAACGCCCTACACCGAGATTGAGAGCGATATGAGCAAAAACACCGGCAGAAATCCCATCGGCAACTGAAAAAGAAAAGGGAATCATCACTATGGTAATAAAAGCAGGGAAGGCTTCGAGGAGCTGCGCCCAGGGAATGACTGCAAGATTTCCCATCATAAGAAAACCGACTATCATCAAAGCGGGAGCACTTGCCGCCACTGGCACTGCCTGAGCTAGTGGCCAAAAAAACACACTGAGCAAAAACAGCAGGCCCACCACCACTGCCGTTAATCCCGTCCGTCCCCCTTCTTCCATCCCCGTGGCTGATTCTACATAGGTGGTAACGGTACTCGTACCTAACAAAGCACCTACAGAAGTGGCAAGAGCATCAGCTGCAAAAACCTGGGTGCTCCGTAGTGGAGCTGCGCCCTGGCGTTTAAAGCTTGGTAGCTGCGAGAGTCCTATCAAGGTCCCTGCCGTATCAAATATATCCACCATGGTGAAGGTAAAGAGTATAGCGAGAGCCCCCCAGTTCAGTGCTCCCTTGATATCAAGAGCACCAATGAGATCAACCGGCCAGGCTGGAGCCTGCCATAGGCCACCACTAATTCCCGCAAAGGCCTGGTGATTATCATAGACCGGTAATTCCAGGATAATGGCCACTAGGGTCATCAGCACAATACCTATAACCATGGCTCCATGAATCCTTCTATGGAGCAAAACCACGGTCAGTACCAAACCACTAAGTGCTAAAGCCAGCTCTGCCGAAGGAATAGTGCCCATGCGCAATAAGGTGCTCGGATCTCCCTCGACCAAACCACAGTTTTTCGCTCCGATCAAGGTAAGAAACAAGCCTACTCCCGCAGAAATTGCGGTTTTAATCGTCTCAGGCAGACTGTCGATAATGGCCCGACGCACCCCCGATACGGTGAGGATCAGCATGGCAATACCACTAAGAAACACCGATCCTAAGGCTATCTGCCAGGGCATCTGATGGTTGATCACCACACTATAGGTAAAGTAAGCATTGAGTCCCATGCCCGGCGCCAAAGCAAAGGGGTAGCGTGCCAGTACTCCCATCAGCAGAGAACCGAGAGCACTGGTGAGAGCGGTGGCGATTAGCAACTGCCCGAAACCGTTATGGGCTAGAGGAATAGCATGCCCCAAGATCTGGGGATTTATAAACAGAATATATGCCATTGCCATAAACGTGGTGAAGCCTGCACGAATTTCCTGGGCAAGAGAAGAGTCCTGGTCCGTAATATGAAAATAACGATCGAGAGCTCTGCCGAGATGGTATCCCATTAGTTACCCCACAATATTCGGGCATATTAGAAAACCACAAGGTTGTCATAATACGTTATTTTCAAGGCCTGGTCGCCGGCAAAATCGCCCATAGTAATGTGGGGTGTAACAAGGGCTAGATCACCACGAATGCTTTGAATAGCAGAGCAATTGTACTCACCGAGAAAACGTAGAATTCCCCGACGAAGCGCATCTATTTTTCGTGGAGCAAGTAGTCCCTTGAGATCAGCTGCATAAAACTTGAAATGATCTCGATATTTTACTTCTACCACCGTAAGCAGAGCCTGTTTTTTGGCAATCACATCAAGCTCGCAACCGCGTCGACGCCAATTGCGAGCGATAATTTCCCAGCCTTGCTGGAGCAGATAATTGGCCACAAGATCCTCAGCAAGTCGGGCATTAGTCAGCGTTTTTTTCATGAACCTATCCCACTTACAAGTGCGAACCCCTTGAAATTTCTTTAAGGAAAACTCCTAAGAATACCAAAACTTTACTGATCATAAATAGATCAGGAGAATTGAACCAGTGATTTTAATGGGTGTCATCCCCTCTATTTCTTGTCTATTTCTTGCTTATTTTGTACTTCATAGAGACAGTCATATCTCATTAATATCTTGATATTTATGGTTATTTACAGACAAGCTGCGCGCCTAAAATTTGCCCTTGACTTGAATTTAAGCTTCCTATAAAATTCCGTCGGACCATAAATATGCTTGATCCAAGCCCAGCACTTACATGACACATGCTATAGCCTAAATAGCGCTAATTTTTTTTGAACCAAAAATTAATTTCGCAAAAATTAACAACAGAGGATTTTTCCGATGCGTTCATTTTTTATCTGCTTATTTTTCCTTGCCTCTACCTCGCAAAGCGCGATGGCTGACGCTTTTTTTGTAGTTCCAGGAGGGTTCTCTGTCGATCAGGATTGTTGTTGAGTGGGAATCAGAAGAGGGGAGTCTGAATCCTAAAATCAGGGTGGTTGGAGTTGGCGGATTCAATCAAGCCGTTGAAATTTCCCGTTTAAGACAGCGTCAATATCCACCCTTAGCGAGACCTAAATCAGCTCGACGTGCTGCTCCCGAGCAACTCCTTAGATGCAAGATTAATGCTCAAAATGCCAGTGATTTGTGGTCTGTTGGTATAATTATTCTTGAACTTGCATTTGGACGAGAGCTTCTCTTCGATAACGCCGCTGCTACCCTACACCGTCTATTCATGTATGAGCCCCAAGCTGTTGAGCAGCTCTCCAGTATGGAGCCAAGCGAATTTGAACGGTTCAATGTGGAAGTAAAAAATTTAGTTGCTAAAATACAAAATCAAACAGCCATTTCTAGGGCGCACTATTTCAACGCCCTTCCCGAGGAAGGGGATGTCTACGAGCCACCAACTGGGCTGAATGTTTTAGGATATACTCCTACGGAGTCGGAAGATTATGAAAGTTTTATCTTGCCCCCATGGTTTGTGAGTATAGTTGGCAAAATGTTGCGTTTTTCTCCCGAGCAACGTCAAAAGCCTTCTCAGCTTCATGGTGAAAAGCTCAAAGAAAAACTTTGCGAATATAAGTGTCCGTATATTAATCCTAACGAAAAAAAAGGTGAGGAAATCCTGCGAACACTTTTTTTAAACGAAACATCTGCGCCGCAGCCGCATTTGTCCTTGCCGCTTTCGGCGTCTGAAGCGAATTTTAATGACGTTGCTCGTCGCTTTTTTCTCGATATCCAAGGAAACAAAACGAGCACTGGTTATTTCGAGCGAGGTTCACGCTGTTTTGCTTTGCACAAAGAAAGTCAAGACAGGGATCATCAGGCCTTGACAAGGCATGCCGATGCCTTGAAATCTCAGGGTATTTTTGCTTCTTATCAAGGCGAAGATAAATGGGATTGCTTACCTCATCCTTTAAACTTGCGTACCTGTACTGTCTGTTGCTCGTTAGTAACTTCTGGTGACCAAGCTAGTAATGCTGTGGAAGTACTTAGTGGTTGGGATAGACATATTAGAGAGTATAGTCATTTCGATAAAATTTTAGGAGCTGTTGTCACTCTTGAGCCATCATCCCATCAACCCTTACCCACCTATAAACTGCTGAATCCACCCGAAGTCGAAGGTGGGCAAATAAGCTTTGAAATTAGAAATTCTAAGGCATTTGTACGCTATATGGAACATCTCTATCATAGCTGCGAACAGCCGTACCCCCCCAAAAAAGACCCTAACTATTCACCGCTTGATTTGCAATTACAGAGTGCTGCCTACTCAGCGATAGAACTTTTTCCTGAACTTTTTGTAACCAGCAGCAGCCTGGAGCAGCAAATTTCAACCGGGATTGCGGTAATTTTGGCTTCTGCTTTCGAATCTCCTATGAAAGCTTTTATGTTCCAGGTTCCTCAAGGTGCTAACGGCAAGTTAGTAATCGAACGACGACCAAGCCTCTTCGACATTGCCATTAAACCCTTATCTTTTGAATCTGCGGAAACAGCATCTTCAAGCCTTGGATTTGCAATTACCCTTTTGCCGCCAAAATTTTGCAATCCAACTGATGCCAAAGCCCTAGATGCTCTCCGCCTTGGAGAACGAATCCGCGAAGTTATGGCCATGGTTAATTCCGCAGAATCTGCTTTATTTGCTCATGCCGAGACAATCCCTCGAGAAGAATTAATCAGGGATGAGGCAAGCGCCTTCGCTACTTTAGAGAGTATTGCACACAGATCAAGACCTGTGCTTTCTGAAAGACGACTCCCTGCAGCTGCCACCGTCGTTCAGCAACCAGTGGCCTCTTCGCCAGCAAATGCCCCTTCCTTTGACCTAGAACACTTTCTCGAGAATTTTCTCGCTTGCGCCAGCGATGGAGGATTTGAATCTGTCGCTGACTTTGAACAATGGCTTCGGGTGCACTTTGAAAACACAATCCTCGACCGTTTTGCCTTCCTTTTAGACACTCCTGGCTTTAGAAACGAAGCCGCAGGCGATGGTTTATACTCAATCGATTGCGAAAAAGCTTCAGCAAGGCTACACAAGATATTTACCTCCCTTGCTCAGCACAGTAATCCCAATTTCTCTGTTTTTGATGTGGTGACTTTCTGCCTCCACAGTGAAGCTTCAGAGGAGAAAATTAAGGCATTTGCGAGAAGCAAACAACTATTAAAATTTGCCAGTTTAGTAGGATCACCGAATTATCATAGAAATCTTTCTTCGCGAGAAAGCTTGAGCAGCTGGATAGCAAAGTTTGAAGCTAGCAAATAGAGTTGTCTTATAATTCAAAAGCATTGCAGTACTAAGCAGCGATATAAAAATTCCATAAACCAGCGCACACGATAAATTTTTGATCTCTTACCTTCAAATTAATTGAGCGACAAGTATCA
>JAHFAI010000116.1 GCA_023250635.1 Deltaproteobacteria bacterium
AAATTTTATCCCCTTCGAGGGGATGGAATTTGATGCCACCGTAAGCCTCCTGCCATGCTGGGGGTGGCGAGGAGCGAAATCCACAAGGCTGGTGATGGTAGCTTTTGAAATTTTCTGCCATCGCCATCGCCAAAGCTATAAGACGAGAATGATCGTGCTTCGGGCAGGAATATGGATGCCAGGATAACGGAGTTTTTCCCGTATCTTAGGAGCCTCAGGTCGGACGCTCCTTTCGCAATGAAACTATATCGTAACCCTTTTCAAGGGGAGCTCCAGAGTTACATCATTGAACAACAGCCCTCTTGGGTAGCAGTTCTTGCTGGTACAGGAACTGTTATCGGGCGAGGTGCTAGTGGCTTGACTTGGGAAATCTCAGGCTCTGCTGGCTGCTGGGGAAGATCGCCTATTCTCTGAGGAGGTGGTTCGAGGCTAGTGATAAATTCGATACCACCCTGGAATCTGCGTAAGGCTTTTACATAGGGACTATCAAGCAGCGGTTCTTGATTTAGTAATGCGATGAAGGCAGCAGGGAAATTTTCAAGGCGGTTTAGAGCATTTAAATGCCGGGAAATTAGCTCAGTTATATTTTGCTGGTAACAATCCCCCCGTTCAAGGGTCCATAAGGCCATAAAGATTTTAAAGAGGGTATAAGATAATTTATTTTGTTCAGTAGCTGTTAATTCTTTAGCATAAAGATTCAGCAAATTGATGGTGCGTCTTCTTGATTCTGCTCGCGCTGCTCTAAGAGAACTTTCAAAATCTGAGGAGAGGAGCGTGGAAATTATTTCTGGTTGCTGTTCTTCTAAAGTAGCAAGGAGAGTTTGTCTCATTATAAACTCTGCCCGGGCTTTAGAAATTGCCCATGGATGTGGGCCGGATTCATTGAGTAGCTTTGTGCTCCAACGGATCTCGTCGTTGGCGAGAAGATCAATCTCAAACCAGGCAAGAAGAGGAACTATGTTAGCAAAAGGCAAGGAAATTGTCGGCTGAGTTTTGCGAAAATTATCAAAGCGATTGCAGTTGATGGCAACAAGAATTGCCGAAAAAATTTCTTCTTTTTGGTCAATAATTCTAAAAAAATCTTCACGAGAAAGTTCATCGAAATCACGAAGAAGTTTTGCTAGGTTTATCAGGGGAGTAAATTGTTTGGGCTCAGCAAAAGGGTAAAGAATTTCGAATTCAAGAAGTTGTTGCGCTTCGATTGCTTTTCTTTCCCGTGTCTCGTCGCGATCAGGTTCTTCGCCGCAAGCTAGTTCTTGAAAGGCGCCAATCGTGGTAAAAGAGCGAGTTATTTTTCGACCTCTACATAAAGCACAAGTACTGGTTTTTTCGGAGCAGGTTTCACAAAAAATATGTCCACAGGGAAGAGTAATAATCTTTGTCCGTTTATCAGGAAATTCGTCGGGATCATTAAAATCATTTAAGCAGATCGGACAGGAACTGATGCGATTTTCTTTTTTTGCCGCTAATTTGCGGACTAAGTCAGCTATTTGCACTAAGGCAATTCTCTGGGCTGCGGGAGTGAGAAAAGAATGAGCCAACACATTGATGGCCAGAGGATTAAGCGAGGGAGCGGCGCTGGCCGCCGCCAAACATGCAGGAAGGTATAAAACGCATAGCAGCGAAATCAAGCAAGAGAGAGCTCGCATAGCTTCATTCCTTACATAAAATCAGCTCTTTCAAAAGAGCGGGCGATGATTGTGGTCACTGCCTAAAAAGGCTTATTGTGGATGAAACAAGCTTGAAGAGCAAGTAAATTATCGGCAAATATACCCATCGGGCTTTGCTCTACATCCGTTCAGCTGGTTCTATTCCCAGCAAGTCCAAGCCGCGATGCATAACCTGGGCAAAGGCCTTAACCAAGGCCAGGCGATGGTAACGAGTGCTCTCCTCAGGAGCTGCTAAAACCGAAAGTTCGGCATAAAAACGATTAAAAGCCTTGCCGAGCACAAAGAGATGCTGACTCAGCAAGGAGGGTTTATAGAGACTACAGGCCTGGGCCACCACCTCATTAAAATCATACATCATCCATAACAGCTCAACTTCGAGAGGATGAAGTAAACGAGCATAATCAAGTTCACCGACTGCACTCGCCCCCTTACGCAGAATCGATTGGGCTCGTGCATAACAATAGAGCAAATAGGGGCCGGAACTACCTTCAAAGCTTGTCCAGGCCTCGGGATCAAAAACAATCTCTTTTTGGGGATCACTTGCCAACATGCCGTATTTGATGGCGCTAATTACTAATTGATGACGCACCTTAGCTATTTCGGCTGGGCTCCACTGCTCGCGATATTTTTCCATTGGCCGGGCGAGTTCCTGATCGAGCAGCTGGTACAGCTGACGATAGGTGACGATGGTGCCGCCACGAGAAGAGATTTTACCCTCGACTAACTTGACGTGGGCATAACTAACATGGTGGCATTGAGCCGCCTGAGGAAAACCCATAAGGGCGAGCACTTTGAATAACTGGCGAAAATGGAAATTCTGTTCGTTGCCAACCACATAGATGGAACGGGCAATCGCAAAATCTTTAAATTTGCGGCGTGCTAAGGCCAGATCTTTGGTGATATAAAGCGAAGTGCCATCGGATTTGCGAGCCATAAAGAAACCCAGGCCTGAACTTTCGAGATTAATCCCCCACGCCCCTTGAGATTCTACAAATAAGCCCTTAGCAATATACTCATCGACGATGCTTTGCGACTCTTGTGAAACCTCCGATTCATAAAAAATATGTGCGAATTTCACCCCTAGTTGCGCGTAGATCTCGGTGAAATCCTGCATGCAATCAGCTCGGGATTGCTGCCATAACTCATAATCACTGCCCTTTTGGCTTTCGAGATTACTGAGAATCTCAGCGATTTCTCGTTGTATGGTGATTTTTTCTGTGGAGCTCGCTTGTTCTAAACGGTGACTAGCACGGGCGTAAAAGCTACCATACCACTTGCCAAAACCACTGCTGGGTTTTGCTTCTTTGCTTTGTTTCAGCTGCCACAAACATTTAGCAACATGGGTACCTTCATCGCCAATATAGTTGACGGGCATTACCTCGTAGCCGTTATAGGCAAAAATCCTGGTAAGGGCGTCGCCAAGACAAACATTACGAGCATGACCAATATGAAATTCTTTGTGGGTATTAGGCTGGGAAAACTCCAGCATCACTTTGCCACTGGCAGCTGCTTCGCTATTGTTTTTAAGTACGGCAAACAACGAATGATCGGCAATAGCGATGAGCGTTAAGCGCGCTAGGGATTCGCCGGCAACAAAGAAGTTAAGAAAACCACCAACGACCTCGAGTTGCGCAACAATGCTTGTCTCAAGACGGGTAAGCAGCTCAGTCTTGAGGAGTTGGGCCACTTGGGGGGGGCCTATTCGTAAGATTTTTGCGTAGGCAAAGCACGGAAAAGCGTAGTCACCCATACTTCGTTGGGGAGGGCGGGCCAAGAGGGACTCGAGAGAGGTCTCCGTCGAAAGCGTAGCGGGCTCGCCACGAGGTAGGATCTTGGTAAGTGCCCGAGCAAGCTGCTCGCTGAGATATGCTTTGAGTGGCTCGCTGCTCTTGGTAAATCCTAATCCCATGGTTTCCTCTATGTTTTTCGCTTGAAAGTCCAGCCCCGTGCCTGACCGAGAATACTCGTAATTTTGTCGCTCGCTAGCCAAGAAATTATGCCACAAACTCTGCTTAATCAACGCCAAAATAACCTAACTCGTCAAGCCAGGAGGATACGCTTTGCAAAACTTGCTCCCCCCACTCTCTCTGAGCACTGCCGTTCTCCAGAGTAAAGCCGCTTATCTCGTCCACCATGACGACGAGCAGCACTTTGGAGAAGATCCACAAGGAGGAGAAGCGGTGCTGGTTTACTCGGCCCTCTGTGATGCGATGGAAAGCTCGCTGGTGGCCGTGGAGGCTGTTTTTGTCCGCGGTTTTTCAGGTTTGGCGCTCATTGGTAATGCGACTGAGGTTAGTCGCAATGGGGTGGAACGAGCCCGTTCAGCTCTTGAGCGCCTGGGGATTACCGTGCCCGATCGTAAAATCGTCGTGAGTCTTTCGCCGGCAGAGCTTAAAAAAGACGGTAGTCAGTTCGATCTGGCTTTTGCCCTCTGTATAGCGCAGTTGCTGACGAAAAGCCCTCCAGCCATCGCTGGCCATCGCTGGCTCTTTGCGGCAGAGCTTAGTTTAAATGGCAATTTGCGCCCGGTACGAAATATCGCTTCTTTTGCGCTCACCGCGATAACTTCAGGACTCGAGGGAATTGTCATTGCCCATGACAACCTTCCGGAAGTGCGCGAAGTGCTGCGGGTGGGGAAGTCTTCCTTGCGCGAAATCACGGTTCTCTCCTTCGCCACCCTGGGGGAAATCTGGCATTGGCTCCTCTCGGGGATAAGCTTGCCTGCTTATCAAGACAAAGGTCATTCGAGTCACTACCGTCAGCAGCAGCAACAAGGGCGAGAAGCCCTGTCCCCTCAAGGACTCAATTTTGATGATATGGAACTGAGTCCCGAACTAGAGCTTGCCGCGACCGTACTTGCTGCGGGACTCCATAGCATGCTATTGTATGGGGCGCCGGGAACCGGTAAATCGATGTTTGCCAACCGGGTAACAAGCATCTTTCCCTTAATGGATGAGGCCACCCATCTCGAGGCTCTCCGTATTCATAGTGCTGTTGCCGAGAATTTAGCCCCCTCGCTGCTTGCCGGTCAACCGCCGTTGCGTAGCCCCCATCACCAGTGCAGTGCACCTGCGCTGATGGGGGTTCCCGAAGTTCCCGGAGAAATTTCCTTAGCTCATGGGGGGGTGTTGTTTCTCGATGAGTTTCCCGAATTTCGCCGCGATCTGATCGAAGCGCTGCGTGAACCGCTTGAAATCGGCTCGGTACGTGTTTCCCGAGCTAAACGCAAGGTGGTGTGGAAGGCCGAGGTCACCTTAGTCGCTGCTTGTAATCTCTGCCCCTGCGGCTGGTTTGGCAGCGAGCTTCGCCACTGTACTTGTCCGCTGCAAAAAATCCTCTCGTATCGGCGCAAAATTTCTGGTCCTATTCTCGATCGTCTCGATCTGCATATCAATACCCCCGAGCAAGAGGGGCAGAAATCTCGGCTTTTTTCCGCCCTGCTCTCTTCGCCAGGACCCAGCAAACGTATGCGAGAAGTAGTGTTACAAGCACGAGAGCGCAGCCGCAAACGCAATCAAGGCTTTGGCGTCTTGTATAATCGTGATCTTGCAGCCAAGCATCTTTTATCCGCATCGGGACTTGCAGAAAGTGTTTTTATGAGCTGGGTGGATGCACTATTTCCCCGCAGCAGTTCTAATCGCGGCACGGTGAAAGCGTTAAAGGTGGCACGAAGCATTGCTGATATTGCTGGCAGAGAAGTGCTCCATCGTGCCGATATTGAGCAAGCAGTTAAGTGGCAAGCTCATAGTGCTGCTCAAGCTCGAGGGGAGCAGGCCTTGGGTTTGTGTGACTGATTGATTTTTGCCAAGTCCCTTGGTATACCCTGAACAATTCTGGAAGATTTTCCTCCTGCAAAGAATGGACTGATGACCACGACCACCCTTGCTGCTCCCCTGAACATTTACAAAATTCCTAGCAGAGATCGCTCATTGCTGGTGGTTTTCGTGGTAAGTTT
>JAHFAI010000058.1 GCA_023250635.1 Deltaproteobacteria bacterium
CAGCTGTCGAAGCTACTCCAGGTGACTGGCTGCCATGGACCTACCAGGCATCCCTCGCAAAGCTTTCTCCCTTCAGTGCGTGAATTATTTTATCAAATTTATGACTACCGACGGGACACTTTATTTCAGTTCTACAGGGATATTGTTTCTCGTATCCGTAACCATCGGATTGCTTTTGTAGCAATGTTCAAAGGTCTCTTCGAAGCAATACACCAAGCCTGAGCTTGCCAGAGGCATATTCGCTCCCTGGGCCTCCTTGGTCGAGACCTTGCCCATAACCTCCTTGGTGTTGGGATCAACCAACCAAATGCTGTGCAGTACTCCCGCAACCGTATTCACTGCCGTTCCCACTCCCGATGCTACCTTGCCGTTTACCCCATCCACTGCCGTGTCTAAAACATTGGTGTTGATCCAACTCACCGCATCCTTGCTCCAACACGCTAGTTTTGAACCGCTCAGCCCTACCGCTTTTGCATGGGCAACTTTAGCCATGCCCGTGGCTCCATCGCAGGCTATTTTAAGCGCACTGGTCAGCAAACTACCTGCACCCTTCGCCATTACCGCTCCCATATTGGAAACGTTCATCAGCACCTGACGAAAGTCACCACGGCACAAAGCTCCAGCGGTACAGTGAATACCGTTGAGACCCTCAACCGCTGTAATCGGGCTTTCGAGAATGGAATTCGCTGCGCCCACTCCAGCTGCCTTAGTTTTTTCTCCAGCACTGGCGTCACTGTCCTGAGCTCCGTACCCCGCTATAGCCCCAGCTGCCACCGCCATACCCAGCATAGAGCCTTGGCTTGCTGCAAAAGCCCCTTTTTCAGGGCCAAGACCCCAATTTTTAAAACCTTCCTGAGGAAGGCCCTTAACATAGTTGCCGAGACTGCTCGGTAAATTCTTCACATTGTTCCAGGCCCGGGCGGGGAGGCTCTTAATCCACGCTTTTAAGCGGATTTTTGTGCTAGTAGCCCACTTGCGAAGCTTGGAGTCGTTGAATTTTGTCTCTTCAAGAGTCATGGGAGATTTTGACCTCTTGACCGATTTTTCAAAATCCGGATCCGCCGGATCTACAACTATTGTACGGCTTTTTATGCTCTCTACATGCTCGCTAACAGCCTTGATTTTGGCGTCGTAGTCATTAATATTGTCGGCAATAATTTTTCTTCTTGCTTCTAGTTCTTGGTGGACAGTTCCCTGTTGCTTCAGGGGTTTTTTGATCTCCTCGCTATAGAGTTGCTCCTTCACACTTCCGGTCTCACCTCTAAGTGCCGCAACTTCATCATTAAGCGCCTGTAACTGGGTCTCAAATATTTTTTTCTTAGTTTGAAGTTCGGATAACTGGCGATCCATGATTCTATATTTGTTCATATCATTTAGTTTTAGCCTCTCTATCTCATCTGGGGTGATTAATTTACTTTTTTCTTGTGCTGCGTCTGCTGCTCTGCTCTTCGCTTCTGCTAACCTTCTTTGTGCCTCCATTTTTTGTGCTTCTAAAGTTCTTATTCTTCCTTCTGCATCCGCTAATTTCGCTTTTGATTCTGCTATCTGTTTTTCTTGTATAGCTGTTGCTGTTTTTTCTGCTTGTGCTTTTGCTCCCTGCTCGTCTCTTGCTTGTGCTTTTTTTGTTGCCTCCTCCCTTTTTGCTGCTAGCTCTCTGTTTTTACCCTCTACTGTTTCTGCTGCTGTTTTTGCTGTTTCTGCTGCTGTTTTTGCTGTTTCTGCTGCTGTTTCTGCTGCTGTTTTTGCTGTTTCTGCTGCTTTTTTTGCTATTTCTGTTTTTGTTGTTTCTGCTGCTGTTTTTGCTGTTTCTGCTGTTTCTGCTGCTGTTTTTGCTGCTGCTTCTGCTGTTTTTGCTGCTGCTTCTGCTGTTTTTGCTGCTGCTTCTGCTGTTTTTGCTGCTGCTTCTGCTGCTGCTCTTGCCTCCATTGCTATGTTTGCCTCTGTTGTTGCTAGCTCTGCTTTTTTTTGTGCTGTCCGTGCCTCTACTACTGCTTGTTCTCCTTCTACGTTCGCTATGTTCCTTGTTTCTTGCACCATCTCTACTTGTGCTCTTCCTATCTCTGTTTGTGCCGCCGCCTCTACGCCTGCTGCTGTCCCTGCCTCTGCGACAGCGGCTTTTGCTGTTCGTTCGGCGGCGGCGTGTACTTCTTTTGGATCTACGGCATTCGTATGCTCATACGCTGCGCGAAGCTCCTCAATTGTTCTAGGTTTTGTTCCATCAGTAGCAGTAGTAGTAGTAGTAGGGCCTCCATCAGCAGCAAAATTTCTCACAGTCTCCGCATTAAGTCTATCGGGAGGATCATTACCGTTGTTGGCAGCTTTATATGCCTTTAGTTCCTCAAGAGAATAGTCTTTAACAGGAGGCTTCCCCTCTAGTTTGCTTCCTAAGGTACTCGAGCTTCTTAGTAAGCTGTCATTAAAAAACTCCGATTTGATCGTTTGATACACAGCACCAACCCCATTTTTATAAATAAACCTAACCCCTTTAAAGGCTCCGACCACCGCCAAAACCGGAAGAGTGAGGGCACCAAAAAAAACAACCCCAACCCCAACCACTAGTACTTTACCCACAGAAACTAGCTTCTCATTGCGATACTTCGCCAAACCACTGTTATACTTCGCTAATTCAGCACCTGTAAGCGTAGTAAGATCCACTGGTGGTTTAGACATCTCTTGATACAAGGGGCCTACTTGGGTAATAAAATCATCGTATATCCCGACTGGCATCTTAAAGCCGATTTTATCAGCGTTAAGCTGCTGTTCCTTGGAATAGTCAAAGGTAGAATCCTCGAGCAACTCCTGGGTGTAAACGTCAAGTCGGTTAGTGTTGCGGAGATTAACCATGGTGGTAAAATCCAGACAGAACGCTGATATAGCATTTACCGTCTCCGGTGCAGACTGGTCGTTCTTCACGCCACCACCCAGATTTACATCAGTCCCTGTCATAAGATGCCCCTCACGTTGTGCATCATTAAACAAGGCACAGTGATTTAGAATTACGTTGACGTCATCAGGGCTCAGATCCTTCCATTGCGTAGGTTTACCATCGGCTCCCATGACTGGAGGAGCCAAAGAAACGTATCCATTTCTATTATAATCTGCGCCATTCTGTGCCCAAATTTGATAGTTGCCAGCATAGCTCATTTTTTCCCCGTATTGTTCCATTTTTTTTTCATCCTCCTCAGCAGCAGCAGCTAGTTTTTCTGCAGCCCCAGAAACAGCGACCGACGCACGCGCCTCATCTTCAGGACGCTGCAAGCCAGCAAACATACCCAGGGTCATGATGGCGCCCACAGGACCTGCAGCCAGAATCGGCGCGTACATGGCAAAGGTCACAAGGTTTGCACAAATTGCATAACGATCGGACCAGCCCTTGGCATAGCCGAGATTACCCAAAAAACTACCTTCCTTGGTCAAAGCATCCGTGGCATGCCCGTTGGTATAGACTGCTGCCACCCCCGAGCCACGGATACCACCATCATCACCGGTCAGAGCAAGGCTTGCAGCTGGCTGCGCCCCCGCTGCCTGGTTGCTTGCAGCGAGCTGCGAATTACCCACCGCTTTATCGCCATTTTTGGCCGATATCACCATTATCCCGCGTTTTTGCATGTCATCGCCCATGCGCTTAATCAACACCCCCGTATCGGACATCTTGTCAAAGTTCTTGTAGAGATCCACCAGACCAAAGCCCTCGGATAGATGTTCTTCATCGATCAGCGAGCGCGTCAGCATTATCTGCTGGCCATCTTTGTTCTTGATGTAGATCAGATCAATGCCGTTTTGGTCATTGATAACCGGGGCCACGAATTGAATATTGGTATCGATAATCGGCGCATTTTCTAGCAGTCCCCAGAGCCCACTGCCCTTACCCAACTGGGGCAAGACGAGAAGATTGCCTGCTTGATCGATCACAAAGAGTATCACCCGACCACTGCTCAGGCGAGTGGGCTGAAACTGCTGAATCTGCAGACGGGAAGGAATAAGCACGTTGATCGGATTCGGGGTGGCAATCCCTCCCGTGCCGTTCGAGTAATCGGGCATATCCACCGCCCCAGAATCGATCAGCTGCGCGTTACTTTCAAAATCCCAGCTGCCGTCAGCTCGTTTAAAATCGTAGTACACGCTATTATCCGAGCCAATAAAGAAGCGATCGCTCACCGTGGGGTACGCCTCGTTGAAGGGCTTAGCCGCCGCCATTACCAGATCGTAGTTGCTTAGGGCAGGCCCGGTGCTTCCGCTTGGTGCCAAAGCAGCCTCTGCTGCTGCCTGGCAGGCTGCTATCTCCTCGGCAGTACCGCTACTGCACGGGTCACTGGCAACAGTTTCCACACTGCCAGCATTATTACTCGCGGTGTTTTTATGCCGTGAGGCAAAGGGATTAAATTTTTTGCAATTGCTCAGCAGCAGCAATCCTGCCCCAAGGCAACATAAGAGGGCTATTTTGGGGACTATACCCCCGGTAAGTAAGGGAGACTTCATAGCGTATCCATCCTTTTTTGCCACTGTTAGAAGCGGGTACCCTAGGAAAGATCGGTAGGAGCAGGGCAATCTTTAGGTATTTTTCAGCTGAGCACGGTGATTAAGCAAAAGCGCATCGGCCAAAACGAGAGCAGCCATGGCCTCGACCACCGCAACCGCCCGAATTGCCACGCAGGGATCGTGCCTGGCAAGGGGGCCGGGACTGAGGGTGGCAGGATTACCCCCTAGGTCCACGGTCTGCTGGGGCTGGGCGATGGTGGAGGTGGGCTTAAAAGCCACGCGAAAGATCAGGGGCAAGCCGGTGGAGATACCCGCCAGCACTCCACCGGCATTATTTGAGGCCGGCTTAAGGGTACCCTGCTCATCGCAGATAAAAGTATCATTATGAGCTGAGCCCCGTTGGCGAGCGGCAGCAAAGCCCTCGCCGAGTTCAAAACCACGACTGGCAGGGATGCTGAGCATGGCGTAGGCAAGGCGGGCTTCGAGTTTTTCATAGAGGGGATCGCCTAAACCCGGGGGCACTTGGGCAAGGCATTCCACAATGCCCCCGAGGGAGTCTCCCGCGGCGATGGTGCTGGCAAGAAGGGCGGCAAGGGCAGGCTCTGTGGAACTATCGTGGCAACGTAGGGGACTTGCTGCCACCCGCTGGGCCAGAGCAGGGAGATTATCCCCAGGAGCTGCGGGAAGGTAAATACCGCCGAGTTCACGCATATAGGCTGCTACCTGGATGCCCGAGACGGCGAGGAGTTTCTTGGCCACCGCTCCTGCGGCAACCCGACAAGCGGTTTCCCGGGCCGAGGCTCGTCCGCCACCACGATAGTCAAAAACGCCGTATTTAGCATGATAGGTGAAGGTTCCATGGCCCGGACGAAGCAGGGTCTTAAAGGATTCATAGGCTGCGGGCCTGGCATCCTCAGTGGGGATAATAATGCTGAGGGGGGCGCCGGTGGTTTGTCCCTCAAAAACACCCGCGAGTATTTCAGCCTGATCGCGTTCTTGACGGGGAGAGGTATAGGGTGAGGTGCCAGGACGACGCTTCCTAAGCTCGAGGTTGATATCCTCGTTGTTGAGGGCAAGGCCTGCAGGACAACCATCAATGATCACCCCAATAGCACTGCCGTGGGATTCACCCCAGGTGGTGATGCGAAAGATAATGCCGAAGGAGTTGCTTGCCATGGATGGCTTATAGATAGGGGGTGATACTAAAAATAGTAGTTACAAATAAATAAAGGAAAGTTGACGAGATGGTCGGGGCGACAAGATTCGAACTTGCGACCTCATGCTCCCAAAGCACGCGCGCTACCAACTGCGCTACGCCCCGATTATGCTAGCCAGGCGTCAATATCTACCCTAAGCTCCTCCCTCGGTCAACACCAATAGAAGGGCGATGCTGATGAACACCACCTTTACCGCACAGCTGCTCAGCACCGATGACGGCAGCCTTACCCTCTGCCATCCACATCACGGTGAAAGTTATCATTCCAGTCAGGGGGCTCTCTTTGAAAGCGAGGAGCTCTATATCAAACGTTCGGGTTTAAGGGAAGCACTGAGCCAAGCCCAGCCCCTCGGGATTTTAGATGTGGGCCTGGGGCTCGGCTATAATGCTCTCGCCACTATCAGCTGCTGGCAGCAAGCAAAAAATCCTCCCGCTCTCCATATGCTCAGCCTCGAAATCGACGGCGTTTTGTTTGCGGCGTTTCTCTCGGGAGCAGCTGCATGGCAGAGCTGCTGGCCTGAAGCATGGCGTTCTTGGGTACGCGCCGTCGAGCAAGTCGGCGAGACGCGATACACCGCCTGCTTTAAACATGGGCACTCGGCCACGAGTCTGAGCTGGGAAATTAATCTCGCCGATGCCGGTGTTTTTTTGCAGGCAAAAACAGCTGACAAAGCATTTAATTTTGTGTGGCAGGATGCTTTTTCGCCCCAACACAATCCAGAATTGTGGAGTGTCTCGTGGTTTACGAGTGTGGCGAAACACTGTGCTAACGATGCTATTCTCATGACCTATAGTGTGAGTCGCCTCGTGTGCGAAAATCTCAGCACTGCTCAGTGGTGCTGGGAAAAAATCCCCGCTGCTGGTAAAAAACGCCAGTGGCTTTTGGCCAAAAAAAATCTCGCGCTTGAATTTCAAACGCCTTTACTCTAGCTATTTTTTTTGTTGCTATGGTAATTTCCCTCCTATATGTAAGCAGGACGTCACGTGGGTCAATTATACAGCACCTTGAAACTTTGCTGAAGTTGACCCAGTTTTTTGTCGCTTATTTTTAATTTTTTTAGGAGTTTCCATGTCAGCCAAGTCCGTAAAACTTTTCTTGAGCAGTTCCCTTCTTCTTGCCGCAACTCACGGTTTCGCTGAGCGCGGCGCAATCGACCTCGGTATCAAAGGTGGATTCCGCGGTATCACCGGTACCAGCAAAGCCGATACTTCGGTTGAAGCTACCGGCAACGCCATCGAATCTAAAGCGGGGGTCGAAGTACAACTGGGCACGCTGCCTGTTTCTCTTAACGGTGGCATTGGCATGAGCAACTTCCTCTGCAGCACCAAAGACAAGGCTCTTTTCAATGAAACCGCTGTCAACAGTGCCATGAGCGTCAACGGTGAAATCGGTTTTACTGCTTGGGTTCCAAGCCATCTATGGCAACTGGTGACCTGGTTGTTCCTTTTATCAGCGCTTCTTACTCTCCGCTTTCCTATGCAAAAGCTGAGATGAAAGGCATAACTGTCGACGTCCCCGGCCTCGTTAAAGTAAGCAGCCCAGACCATACTATCTCTGGTACCAACAATGGTTTTGCCGTAAGCGCTGGCGCCAAATTCGCTGTAGCTCAATTCTCTGCTTCAAAACTTGCGGTAACTGCTGAGTACAACTACTCACGTTCAGAACTCGTTTTGAAAGATAAAAACGCGAGCGATACCGCTGCTGCTAAAACCACCTTGAGCGGTCACGGTGCCTTAGTTGGTTTGAATCTTTCTCTCTAGTTTCTTTGTAGTTCTGTGCTCTCCTCGGGGAGCGCAGAACTACCTCTTTTTGTCTTCGTTGCTGGGAGGACTATGCAGATCAAAGAAGTAGCGTTAATTACCGGTGCCGCTAAGGGCATTGGTGAAGCAAGCGCTCGCTGCTTAGCAGCAGCAGGCTTCTCCATCGCCGTCCACTATCGTAGCCTCACTCCCTTTATCGAAAGTCTCGGGGAAATTCCTGGAGCTCGCGCTTTTCAGGGAGATCTCGCCAGTGAGGAAAACTGCCAGCAGCTGTTTAATGCGGTAAAAGAAAGCTTTGGCCGCCTCGATGTCTTGGTCAATAATGCCGCTATGGCCATCGACCAGGTCTTGCCCTTGGCTAAACCCAAGGATTTTAGTCTGCTCCTCGAAACCAATCTCAAGCCTGTTTTTATACTCAGCAAACTCGCTTCTCGGCAAATGATCAAGCAACGCAGCGGGGGCTCGCTTATCAATATCACCTCCGTTGTCGGCCATACGGGCAATGCCGGGCAGGGAATGTACGCAGCGAGCAAAGCGGCAATTACCGGCTTTACCAAATCCATCAGCCAAGAACTAGCCGCCTATGGAATACGCTGCAACTGTGTAGCCCCCGGTTTTATCGCCACGGCAATGACCGACACCCTCAGTCCCACCGTGCGTGAAGCAATCCTCAAAAAAATCCCCCTCGGGCGTTTAGGCAGTCCCGAAGAAGTTGCCGCCGCGGTAGCGTTTCTTGCCTCACCCGCAGCTTCGTATATAACTGGTAGCACCCTCCACGTTAATGGTGGCATGTATACCTGTTAACCCTCTCCCCTTGTTTTTCTCGCAAGCAAAGGCTTACCGCTATGCTCGATCAACGCATCGTCCTTACTGGCATGGGGCATTTTCACCCGCCCCACCCTATCCCCAACGAATTTTTTGATAGCTTGGGCATTGCTTCGGCAGCCCAGTGGATTAGCGAACGCACCGGAATCAACAATCGCTTTAGCGTCCTCCCTCCCGCAGAACTCCGCGCTCTAGGAAGCGAAGAAGGGAGTTATTGCAAGCGCCAGCAACAGGGGGATCTTCCCTCCATGGCGAGCATGAGCTGTGCTCCCTGGCAGATGGCTCTCACTCGCGCTGGCTTAGGAGAGGATTTTCAACCTGATGTGCTGATCTCTGGTAGCTCGGTCCCGGATATGGATATTCCCGCAAATGCAGCTCTGATTGCCAAGCATCTGCAACTTCTTCGTCCCCTGGTCTTTGATGTGAATTCTGCCTGTAGCTCTTTTGTTACCAATCTCCAAGTAGCCGCTAGTTTACTGCAGACCACCGTCTACAAAAGTGTCGCCATATTTAATATCGAACGCTACACCCTGCGTCTTAACTATAGCGATCGCAGCAGCTGTGTGCTTTTTGGTGATGGTGCCAGCTGTGCTCTGCTGCAAAAATCCCCCCGTGGCGCAGTAGAACTCCAAGGACTCGAACTCCTTGACTGCCAGCTCCGTTCTGATCCTCAAGGGGCTGATCTCGTCCACATTCCGGTGATGGGGCACTTTAGCCAACAGGGAGCACGGGTGCAGAAATTCGCGATTACGAAAACCTGCGAAATCAGCAACGAATTGCTCCAGGCCCACCAGCTCACCGCTGGTGAGCTAAGCTATTTTGTCGCTCATCAGGCAAATCTGCGCATGCTGGAGAGCGCAGCCGAGCGTCTGGGCTTTACTCGCGCCCAGCATTTATTTAACGTTGATCACTACGGTAACCAAGGGGCAGCAGGAGCACCAGCAGTCTTGTCTCAGAACTGGGAGCGGTTTAAGGAGGGCGAGCGGGTGCTGGTGGCGGTGGTTGGTTCGGGGTTGACGTGGGGAGGGGCTTTGTTACAGTTTTGCGGATTGCCAATTCTGCTATAAGGAAGCCCCCATGCTACTATCCAAAACAGGAACGACCCTTTTGCTAGCCTCAACCTTGCAACTCAGCAGCCCACTCAATGCTGGCAACAAAAAAAAAGCAAACGCCCGCAGCGATAACTTCGCCTATTTCTCTGAGCAGGTAGCTGATCTGCGCATCCTGCGTTATCAGCTACCCGATTTTGATAAGCTCAGCTTACAGCAGAAAACCCTGCTGTATTATCTTTCCCAAGCAGCTCTTGCCGGACGCGATATTTTTTGGGACCAAAATTATCGCTTCAACCTGACCATTCGTCGCACCCTCGAAGGCATAGTCAAGCATTATAGCGGGGAACGGAACAGCGAAGAATTTGGCAAATTCATGGTCTATTGTAAGCGGGTGTGGTTTGCAAATGGTATCCACCATCATTACGGTCACGACAAGATCCTTCCCGCGTTTTCTAAGGACTATCTTGGAGAATTAATCGCCGCGAGTCCGGAAGCACATTTTCCAGTGCTGGCAGGCGAAAAACCCCTGCAGCTGCTCGAGCGTCTTGCACCGATTATTTTTGATCCCACGGTGGCTCCCAAAAAAGTAGTTCTCGATTCCTCGGTGGATATGGTGGTGCACTCTGCGGTAAACTTCTATCGCAATATCACCCAAGCTGAAGCCAGCGAGTACTATCGCGCCAAAAGTAGCCCCGACGAAAAATTCCCTCCTTCCTATGGACTTAATTCCCGTCTGGTCAAGCAGAGCGATGGCAGCCTAAGCGAACAGGTTTACAAGGTGGGCGGCCTCTATGGTCCAGCCCTCGAGAAAATCGTCTTCTGGTTGAGCAAGGCGGCAAGCGTAGCCGAAACTCCCTTGCAAGGCCAAGCTATCGATCTTTTGATCGAGTATTATCGCAGCGGTGATCTTAAAAAATTCGATGCCTACAATATCGCCTGGGTGCAAGACACCACCCCGGCTGTGGACTTTATTAACGGCTTTATCGAAGTGTACGATGATCCCTTAGGCTATAAAGGCTCTTTTGAGTCGGTGGTTTCCATTAAGGACTTCGATGCCACCGCAAAATACTCGGTGTTAAGCCATGAAGCTGCCTGGTTTGAAGCCCATTCGCCCATTGCCGAAAAACACAAGCGTCCCAAAGTTACCGGTGTCTCCTACAAGGTGATCAACGTGGCCAGCGAATCAGGGGGCTCTTCTCCCGCTACACCGATTGGCATCAACCTCCCTAACTCCAATTGGCTACGCATCAAGCACGGATCTAAATCGGTATCCTTAGGTAATATCGAACATGCCTATGATCAGGCTGCCAAATCCTCGGGCGTACTCCAGGAGTTTTACCTGGCAACAGCGGAACATCCTCAGCAGCGCTTGCTCAAAGAACATGGCACCCTGGCTGGTAAACTGGCCACCGGCCTGCACGAAGTAATCGGTCATGCTTCGGGCCAGCTCGAGCCCGGTGTGGCTAATCCTGCAGAAACCCTGAAAAACTACGCCAGCGCCCTCGAAGAAGCACGGGCTGATCTGGTTGCCCTTTATTATATCGCTGATGAGCATATGAAAGAAATCGGCTTAATTCCTAGCCCTGAAGTGGTGCAAGCGGAGTACATCTCCTATATTACCAACGGGATGATCACCCAGTTGGCGCGGATCGATCTTGGCAAGCAGATCGAAGAGGCTCATATGCGCAATCGTCAGATGATCGCCAAGTGGGCCTACGAGCATGGTAAGGCTGAAAAAGTAATTGAACGGGTAAGCCACAAGGTTAACGCTCAGGATAAAACCTATTTTGTGGTTAACGATTATGGCAAGCTCCGCACGCTTTTTGGTGAATTGCTGCGTGAGGTCCAGAGAATAAAATCCCAGGGTGATTATAACGCCGGCAAAGAGTTGATCGAAACCTATGGGGTCAGCGTTGATAAAGAGCTGCATCAAGAGGTTAAACGCCGCTGGGAGTCCTTGCATTTGGCGCCGTTCTCCGGGTTTATCAATCCCAAGCTCGAAGCGATCACCAGCAAAAAAGGTAAGATCACTGGGGTAAAACTGAGCTACCCCAAGGATTTTACCGCCCAGATGCTCGAGTATGGGGCTCAGCATTCGTTTTTGCCGAACGAAAATTAGCAGAAGGGAGGCTCTATGAACTCCAAGCCGGGGCTTGCCCACCTTCTTTGTGTCCTTGCAGCCTTAGTCTGTTTGCACCCGGCTATTTCCTCTTCTTCTGCGCTCTTTCTCGGTTTGGCCTGCGCCCTTACCTGCGGCAATCCCTTTGCTGCCCACTCCCGTCTCCTAACTCCAAAACTCTTGCAAATTTCCATCGTCGCTTTGGGAGCCGGCATGAATCTCAGCCTGGTGGCCGAAGCTGGTATTCATGGTTTTGGCTATACGGCGAGCGGGATACTGCTGACCAGCTTGTTGGGCCTGGGACTCGGGGCTCTGCTGCGGGTTAATCGGGACGTCTCCCTCTTGCTGACCATGGGAACCGCAATCTGTGGGGGCAGCGCTATTGCCGCAGTTGCCAGCACCATAAACGCCAAACCTGCAGAAACCTCGCTGGCTCTTGCCTGCGTGTTTTTCCTTAATGCCCTGGCGCTTTTTATTTTTCCTCCCCTGGGGCATTTTTTTGGACTGAGCGAATATCAGTTTGGTCTGTGGAGCGCCTTAGCTATCCACGATACCAGCTCGGTGGTTGGTTCTGCCCTGGCATATGGCCCCCGTGCGCTTACCATCGCCACGACGGTGAAATTAGCTCGTGCCCTGTGGATTATGCCTCTGTGTTTGCTTATCGGTTATTGGTATCAACAGACAGCCACTAAAAAACCAAGTCGACCGTGGTTTATTCTTGGCTTTATTGTGGTTGCTGGCCTGGTGAGCTGGCTTCCCAGCCTCGCCGAGCCTGGCAAAATCGTCTACACCCTTGCGAGCCGCTCGCTGGTTTTTACCTTGTTTCTTATGGGTGCTAATCTATCCCGCAGTAGCTTGCGCGAGAAGGGAGTTCGTCCCCTGCTGCAAGGCTTCATCTTATGGGTGTTGGTGGCAGGCTGCACCCTCGGGGCAATTCATCAAGGCTATCTTAGATAGCACCCACTTAGGTAGCACTCACTGCCATAATCGCGAATTTCTCGCTCAAAAACGAGGATCACGAGACAGCCGAGAACAAGTAGCCCTGTAAAGGCAGCATACCAAAATCGTCGCGGACTTGGGCGACAAAGCATCAAGCTACACGCCGCAAGCAGACTGACGAGGGCGGTAAGCGCAGAACCTGCAAAGAGCCCAGCCCCTTGAAAGACCAGGCTTGGAAACAAGAGAGCAGCAGCAAAGCTCCCCCCATAGTCTGCGGCGACTACCCGTTCCCCTGCGCGTTCATCCTGCTCTTGGCTAGCCAAGGCGACCAGCAGGGGAATTTCTCCGCCACTCAGTAAACCAATAAGCGCTACCCAGCTATACATATACCCCCCTGCAAGCCACGAACTATCGCAACCTAGCCATTGGCCAAGCTGGCGACTAAGGCTATCTCCGGCGATAATCACCAGGGGTAGGGCCAGGCCAATACTGCTCAGCAGCAATTCAAGCCCCAGGAAATCCTCCCAGCGAGCCAGGGCCTTTCGCCGCGAAAAAAGCAAAGACCCCATACCAAGAAAAAATAAATATAAGCCAATCGTCAGAGTAAAATGCACGAGAGAATGGCCGAAGACAAGGGCTAGGGTTTGGGCGAGCAGTAACTCATAGTTCATACTGCAATAGGCAACGACAAAACTAAGGCTGATGGGCACATTGAGAAACTTCATGACAGGCCTCCAGCGATTCCGTATGCTGCCTGCTTCCTATCATAAGGGAGATAAGCAGGATGTTTTATCTAATTTTAAAAAGCGTGCATCTCGTTGCCATAATCAGCTGGATGGCCGGCATTCTCTATTTGTTTCGGCTTTTTGTAAATCACGCGGAAAAAGGCCTGGTTGATGAAAATATTCATCGTTTGCTCTGCTCCATGGAAGAAAAACTTTATCGCTTTATTACCGTGCCAGCAATGAGCTGTGCGTGGATGGCTGCTATCGCCATGATCGTTCTCGTCCCTGGTCTTTTGGGGGGGAGATGGCTACATTTTAAGCTGCTTTTCGTCATCCTGCTCAGCGCTTTTACCATCTACGGTGGGCAGTTGCTGCGGCGTTTCAAGAATCGTCATCCCCAGCTTCCTTCGGGAAAAACCCTGCGAATTCTTAACGAAGTACCTACCCTCTTAATGATCGTCATTGTTTTATTAGTTGTCTTTAGGCCCTAAGGGGAACGAGCGATGGCAGCGGTAAATTCCCCTCGGGAAGTGCAAGAAAATTTTCGCGTCTTAGTAGCAGTGACTGGCGGTTCGGGCGCTATTTATGCCCAGCGTCTGGTGGAAGAGCTGCTTAGCCGCGTCTCCCGTATTTACCTCGTAGCGACTCCCATGGGCAGTAAAGTAGCTGATTTTGAACTCAGTGCACGCGGCGAGGGATTTTCGTTGCGACGCGCCTTAGCAGGCAAACTAAGCAGTGAAGAAAAAAAAATCATCCGGGTCTTTAGTAACGAGGATTTTTTTGCTCCTATAGCCAGTGGTTCGTCGGCAGCAACTCATATGGTGATCGTCCCCAGTTCTATGGGAACCTTGGCACGAATCAGCAGCGGTCTTTCCCTCAATCTCATTGAGCGCTCAGCTGATGTGATGCTTAAACAAAAAAATCCGCTGATAATTTGTCCCCGCGAAACCCCTTTTAATACCATTCATCTGCGCAATATGCTGCAACTCGCTGAAATGGGGGTAACTATTTTGCCCCCGGTTCCTGGATTTTATCAAAAACCGCGCTCAATTGCTGATATAGTAAATTTCGTGGTAGGGCGCATTTTAGAGGTGTTACGCTTAGAACATTCTCTCTATCCTGCCTGGAATTCTCGTCTCTCCTAGAGGCAAGCACTATAAGGTACTACGGGAATGCACGAAGGTACGGAAACGCAGCCGGCCCATTTTGATTTAACCAATGCACGCATTGCCTACCGCTGGGCAAGCAGCAGAGAGCTCCAACGTGCGGCCATGATCTATCGCCTGATGAGCTGGCGCTGGGCAACGCGCTGGGGAAGCAAAATACTCGCCTGGTCGGTACAGCACGGCTTGCCAGGAATCAGTTTGGTAAGAGGCAGTTTATTTCGACAGTTTTTTGCCGGAGAAACCCTCAGCGAGTGCCAGCAACTAGGAGATAAACTCGCCCCCTTTGGAGTAGGTGCGGTATTTAATTATGCGGTTGAGGGAGCAGGTGATGAAGCCAGTTTCTATGCTAGTTACCAGGAAATACTCGCCACCATCCCTATTGCGGCTCTCCATAAACCCGGGTTTGCGGTCTTTAAGATGTCGGCTCTCTGTAGCCCCGAGCTGCTTACCAAGCTAAGCGCCCAGCGCTCCCTCACTCGTCAGGAGGAGCACGCCTTAAGTCTCCTCCGCACTCGCATCGATCACCTGGCCCACGAATGTTCTCACCACGAAATTTCGTTGTTAATCGACGCCGAAGAATCGTGGGGACAAGCAGCTATCGACACCCTGAGCCTGGAGTTAGCCGCCAAATACAATGCTCAGCGAGCCGTGGTTTACCTCACCTTGCAAATGTATCGCCATGATCGCCTCGCTTATTTGCAGCAGCTGAGCCAAGAATCTCGAGAGAAAGGCTATTTTCTCGGAATAAAACTCGTGCGGGGAGCGTATTTAGAGCTGGAAAACCTCCGCGCCAGCACTCAAGGTCTGCCCTCGCCGCTTTATCAGAGCAAGGGAGAAACCGATCAAGCCTACAATCAAGCCATTACTTTTAGTGTGGAGCAGGATGGGCAGATCGCCCTATTTTTGGGCACTCATAATCTTGCTTCAAGCCAGCTTTTAGCGGAGCTACTGAGCCGGCAGCAGGATAAGTCACGCATTCCAGCCGCCTTTGCCCAACTACTGGGGATGTGCGATTTTCTAAGCTTTAATTTGGCGAAATATGGTTTTAGATCCTACAAATATATCCCCTACGGGCCAATTCGCCAAGCCATACCCTACTTGCTCAGACGAGCCGAGGAAAATACGGCCCTGGAGAGCCAGGTTCCCTTTGAACTCCAGCTGCTCAAGCAAGAACTAAAACAAAGGAAAGAAAAGTCGAGCTAGAACCTCTCGCGAGTTAGATGCGGGCCTCTAACTCTGCTAGACTAGTATTAAATACTGTATTTTTTACCTTTCCCTTATTACTCAACAAGGAGTCAACATGGCGGTGAAGTCTACTTATATTTCTAAACTCTTTATTCGTATTGTGCTCCTTGCCCCCAGTCTGGGGTGCTTTCCTTCTCTCGGCGCGGCTGAGGGTCAATTACGGAGAACGGCAGCTACCGACACAAGCTGGCAGCTAGGCCCTTTTGAACGGGTGGAGGAGAAAAATCCCATTTTGTTACCCTTGGCCAATAGCCAATTTTTCTGTCCCTTAGCCGAGAAAATAGTGCACTGGGAGGCCAAGGATGTATTTAATCCCGCCGCCGTGGTTCGCAATAATAAAGTCTACTTGATCTATCGCGCCGAAGATCATGTGGGACCAAAATTTGGCACTAAGCGTTTTGGTTTGGCCTTTAGCGATGATGGTGTCAACTTTCAACGCTTAAGCCAACCGGTTTTCTACCCCGACCACGACGCCGCAGAGCACTGGGAACAAGGGGGAGGAGTCGAAGATCCTCGCATTGTTGAAGATGAGATGGGTCGTTATGTGATGACCTATACTGCCTATGATGGACTCGTCGCTCGCTTGATGGTTGCCACCTCCTTCGATCTCCACAGCTGGCACAAACATGGCCCTGCCTTCCGCTATACCCTCGAGGGAAAATATCTTGATCTCTGGTCAAAATCTGGCTCAATTGTTAGTCGGCGGAGCGGCGAACACTTTGTGGCCGAGAAAATTAATGGCAGCTACTGGATGTATTGGGGCGATAGCAATATTTATCTTGCTCGCTCCAGTGACCTGCTTAACTGGGAAATCATCGAACAAGACCATAAGCCTCGTGCTGTCCTTGAGCCACGCGCAGGATTGTTTGACTCGGAATTAGTAGAACCAGGGCCTCAGGCTATGCTCAGTGACGCAGGCATCTTGTTGCTCTATAATGGCAAAAATGCGGCGCAAGGAGGCGATGTGCAGCTGCAGGCCGGTACCTACACTGCTGCCCAGGTCTTATTTTCGTCAAGCAACCCCAGCCAACTTCTGCAACGAAGCGCTACTTATTTTCTCAAACCGGAGACCAGCTACGAAAAAGAAGGGCAGGTACCGCAGGTATGCTTTATTGAGGGCTTGGTAAATTTTAAAGGAGTCTGGCGCCTCTATTATGGGGCGGCAGACTCCACCGTTGCCACGGCGATCTTTAGAGAGTAACAAGCACCCGCACTTAATCGAACATTGCGCCCCAGAAAATACCCATGGGGCCGACCCCGGGCTTGCCCTTGAACTCGTCAGTACCGAAAATAAAATTATCTTTCTTGGTATACATCTAATTTGCCATTGCTGTCGAGAGTACGAGCCACTTCAAAGAGGCTTTTTCCCGCTTCGCGCGCACTGTCCCAGAGCACCCAAGGTTTGCGATTTTGCCCGGTGAGATCGTTATCGTCGCTGCCCATTGAACCGGAACGATCAACCATATAAATAATTTCCCGGGCAGCAAGCGCGGCGATGCGTTCGGCATCGCTGCTAGCTTTTGAGGGATCTTTGACAATCGCTTCATAGCGAGTTGGCTCAAGGGTAGAGCGAGCAGCTTCGGAATCTTTTTGCACCGCTGCTAAGCTGGCAGTATCTACATGACCATTTTACATACCACTATATTGGCTAGGTAATGGCTTAGCAAAGAGCAGGCTCGTTGAAACACTGAGCCCAAGGCCTAAGCATAAGTAGTAAGGAAATTTCATCAAAGATACCCCTCTTTCGTGTGGACAAAAACTGATCACGAAAGGAGGAATAACCCCAACAAAATAAGAAGATGATGAAGATATGCGGGGAATTCCACCAGTAAATTTTAATAGCACCTCAATTAATTGTGGGATAATCTCCCGCAGCTGCGGCTCTGCGGGGGTATCCCTGAATGGGGCGGTCTAGCCGATCAAAATCAGAAAGGACTTAGAATGATATTTGGGAAGCGCCATGTGCTACTGCTCTGGCTTTTTATAGGACATTCAAATTCATTATTATGCATGGAAGGTGAAACCACTACTGTTTATCTTGGAGATGAGGAGCACAATGACTCTGCCATCACCACACTTAACGATCTCCCCTGCGACCAAGTTTTTGTGGTGAGTGTAATAGCCGCCAATTGGGGTGGTAGTTTAGAAGATTTACGCGCCTGTTTGCTCTCCTTTGTAGCTGGATCTTTACCTCAACATGACCCCGTTTTTTTGCGTTTACATGCCTTCATTCACAATAGCGATTGCACATTTAAATCTCTATCCGCACTCCAAGACACCATCTATCGCAATAAAAATTCCCGTGGATGGCGGCTCTTGTGGCGACCACGAGGAGCCATCCATTGCAAGCAACTGCAAGGCGAAGAACTCCATATTCGACGACGTATTCCATTCAATGAAGTATTTATGTGCTTTTTGAATACCGATCGAAGAAAAGATTACACCGCTTCTTGTCTAAAATTTGCAATAGAAAATCTAATCAAAGCTGATGTAGTCAACCAAAGCTATTCCCCTGAATTTGGCGACGACCTTAAAATATTGTTCAAAAATTATTTTTCAAGTATGGATGATGGTCTGACTCTATTTGACAACCGGGCAGAGATTTCCGAGATGGCACGGGCTCTCGAAAGAGCAGCGAACTCCAGTCTTCTCTCATTTATTAGCAATATCGGCGAGGTGAAAGCAATCAAATTATCAGAATTGTCGAATTATGATGCGTATAAGAAAATTATATTCTGGGTGCTATTTGATATTGCGTTCTCTTCAGGAGTGCTCTCTTTAGCATGTAATCCATAATAAGGTGATGAATTAATGAACCATATAATTTTTGCTTTTATGCTGCTCATAGCTGTGCCAACGCAGGGACTTGCCACAGATGCAAATGAAGTATTGCATGTCCTTGACTATAGTGATTTACGCAGCACAGCTGATTTGGAACAACAAGGAATATCATCAGTAGTAGATCTTCCGAGTGATCCTATAAAATTTGTCTACATTATGGTTACTGCATGGGAAGGATCAATTGAGGACTTGCACTTTGTTGTGATGAATTACCTAGATACCATCGAATTTTCGGGTAAAAGCCATTTAAAAAAAATCATTAAAAGAAGTCGTGAATTCGAGTCGCTTCCAGCGTTGCGCAAAGCGGTTGCCTCAGAATCTGGCTTCGGCGATAGAGGGAAGCTGTATTCAATTCATGTTGCAACACAAGCTGCTTTTAGGAAATTTATGGCTAAGATTTTCTGCGACGAAGAAGATAATTTCACTTATACTCGTCGGTTTGCAGATAAATTTAAGGATAAGGTGATGCAAACTGATTGCTATAGTCTTTACAACCTTTTGAGCTATCGTGTTCGCTTGCGAGCAATAAGCAAATATATGGTATGGCAAGCTCTATGTAGCGATGTAAGCCGAGGTGTCTTTGATCAAGATTTTGCTGATAGAGTAAAAGCCATTTTGAATAACATCACCAATAAGCAATGGCTTACAGATCATCAAGGAGAATATGAGAGAGTTATTGCCCAACTTGAAGAAAAAAATGAAACATCAATTCTTTTTAGGGTAATCCATAGTCTTGAGATTGACAGCTTCAATAGACCACTACATTTTATGCCCCATGCATGGTGCGGAGCAAATGAAAAGGCTTCTTATTGTGTCGGTGTTTTTGTCGTCGTGTATTTGTTGGTCTTTGGCTATCTAGTTCACACCCACCCCGCTCCTGCCCAGTAGCCCCTCTTTCTGCACTTGATGATCTCGAACTGTGGCAGAGAACCACAGCCGCAGCCCAACAAGAAAAACACTGCTGTGCCGTAGTCATTGCCCATATAGCTGAGGTGCGGAAACGCAAGCTGTTTCTCCTTCA